>JAYUZG010000021.1:0-9970 GCA_043751985.1 Betaproteobacteria bacterium | reverse complement strand
CGCGTCTTTTTCGACAGCGTCTTGCAGATCCTTTGCCTGCTTCGCCAGTTTTTGCAATTCCTGTTCGCGCGGCATGAATTCCTTTTCGATTTTTTTCATCGCCTTGACCGCCGGCGCAGCCTCGCGAAATACCCGTTCGGTACTGACATAGCCGATTCGGGTGTCACTACACCAACCGACGATTGCGATTCCGGCCAGTACCAATCCGACGCTGACTTTCATTGAACGGTTCAAATTCATTCTCCTTACCTGCTGCACGCTGCCGCGCCTCGTATCTTGGTCTAAAAGAAAGTGCCGAGCTGAAATTGCAGTTGCTGCAACTTGTCTTCCGGCTTGGAATTGAGCGCCTTGGCAAAGCTCAGCTTGATCGGTCCCACCGGCGAAAACCAGCTCAGCGCCACCCCCGCCGCATAACGCGTCTCCTTGAAATCATATTTCTCACCTACCGTTCCGCCATCCACGAACAAGCTCAAGCGAATGGCTTTTTCTTTCTGCAATCCGGGAAACGGCATCAACAGCTCCGCATTGCCCATCATCATGCGGGTGCCGCCCAACGCATCCCCGTTTGCATCTTTGGGGCCGAGCGTCGATGTCTCATAACCACGCACCGAGCCAACTCCGCCGAGAAAATAATTCTTGTAAAACGGCAGAGGTTTCTGACCATAACCATCCGCATACCCCAACTGCCCGTTGAATGCCAGAGTGAATTGTTTGCTCAATGGATAATACCATTGGTGCTGATATCCAAGACGGTAGTACTTGAGATCGCCGCCGGGCAAGCCTGACTCAAGCGTTATTCTTTGATACGTTCCCTGAGTGGTGTAGATCAGACTGTCGCGTTCGTCGCGTGCCCAACCCACCGTGCCCAGCAATGTTTTCGTGACCGGGCCGAAGGTATCCACAAAATCGAGGTAGCGCTGTGGCGTCGTGGCGAATGTTTCCAGTTCGGTGCGCTCGACGCCCAGACCGTAATTGATGGTGTTGGTCTCGGTCACCGGAACACCGAAGCGCACGCCGACGCCGGTGGTCGTGGTCTTATATCTGGCGACGGCAAGCGAGGACGGGTTGGTATCGCGCCGGTAAAAGTCGAACCCGCGACTGACTCCATCGTCAGAATAATAGGGATTGGTATACGACAGCGCGTAAACTTTGTTGATGCTGCCGCTGTTGATGTTCAAGGACAGGGCGTTACCGGTACCAAACACATTGGTCTGCGAAATGGAGCCGCTGATGATCGCTTTCTCAGCGGAAGAGTAGCCGATGCCAAAAGTCAGATTTCCGGTAGCGCGTTCGGTCACCTTCACGTTCATATCCACCTGATCGGGTGTTCCCGGCACGCCGGGTGTATCGATGGTCACCTCGGAGAAATAACCCAAGCGATCTACGCGCTGGCGCGAACGGTTCAGTTTTTCGGTCGAGTACCAGGCACCTTCCATTTGACGCAGCTCGCGCCGGATCACTTCATCCCGCGTGTTGGTGTTGCCGGACACGTTGATCCGGCGCACATAAGTTCGACGCCCCGGGTCAACATACAGCGTGAACGCCACTTCGCTCGTCGCGCGATTGATTTCCGGCACCGCGTTGACCGAGGCAAATGCATACCCGTCATTGCCCAATCGATCACTGATGCGTTTGGTTGTTTCAGTCAAGCGCTCGCGCGAGAAAATTTCGCCGTTCTTAATGGTAATCAGCTTGCGCAATTCTTCTTCCGGAACGGTGAGCTCGCCGGCCAATTTGATATCTGACAACAGGTACTTTTTGCCCTCAGTCACGTTGACCGTGATAAAAATGTCTTGCTTGTCCGGAGTAATCGAAACCTGGGTCGAATCGATCGCGAATTCAACGAAGCCCTGATTGAGATAAAACGAACGCAGCGTCTCCAGGTCACCTTCCAGTTTGGGTTTCGAGTACTGATCGTTCTTGGTGATCCAGGTCCAAAATCCCGGACCGCTCAAATTGATCAGATCGAGCAATTCATCGTCGCGGAATGCCTGATTCCCGACAAAACTGATGTGCTTGATGGTGGTGGACAGGCCTTCTGAAACGTCGAAGTTGAGCGCCACGCGATTGCGCTCCAGCGGCGTGACCGTGGTGGTGATCCGCGCGGAATATTTTCCGCGGCTGATGTACAGCGACTTCAGTTCCTGCACCGCTTTTTCCAGCAACGCGCGGTCGAAAATGCGCGACTCGCTGAGGCCGATGCGCTTCATTGCATCCTTGAGTTTGTCTTTCTCGAATTCCTTGGAGCCCACGACTTCGATCTGCGCGATCGCGGGACGTTCGACCACTGACACCACCAGCACGGTTCCGTCGCCTTCCAGTCTCACATCCTTGAAGAAGCCGGTGGCGAACAAAGCTTTGATCGCAGCCGACGCCTTTTCGTTGGTCAGCGTGTCTCCGACTTTGACTGGAAGATAGGAAAAAACCGTCCCGGCCTCGGTTCGTTGAATGCCCTCGACCCGGATGTCGGATACCTGAAAGGGTTCAATGGCGCGCGCTCGCGTAAACGGCAAACATGCCAGCAACAACAGTAGTCCTAACCTTCTCATCCGCGATTTAGTTTTCAGCCGCCCACGAGGCGGTGTACGTCGTTATAGAGTGCGAATGCCATCAAGGTGAATAGCAGCACCATGCCGATTTGCTGTCCGATCTCCATTACTCGATCGGGCACCGGACTACCTTTCACAACTTCGGCAACATAATACATGAGGTGTCCACCGTCCAATAATGGGACCGGCAACAAATTCAAGATGCCGAGGCTGATGCTGATCAGCGCGATGAAGTTCAAATACGCGAGGGCACCGTGCTGCGCGGACTGCCCGGCGTAGTCGGCGATGGTGATGGGGCCGGAGATATTGCGCAACGACACTTGACCCAGCACCATCTTGCCCAGCATCTTAAGCGAAAACACCGATGTTTCCCAAGTGCGCCCGACGCCCTGCGTCAGCGCCCCGACGATCGAGTAACGCACCTCGATGAAGAAACGCTCCTTCTCCGTTTCGCCGATCGAGCCTTTCACGCCCATGCGCCCGATCTCGGTACCCTTCTCCTGGAACCGCTCAGGGGTGACCACCACCTCTCGTTCGACCTGATCTTGGCCACGCAGCTTCAGGTGTAGCGCTTTGCCGGGTGCGGCTCGCACCATGTTAACCACATCATCGAAGCTCTCTATCGTTTGGTCGTCGATGGAGAGGATGCGGTCTCCCTCACGTAGACCGGCGAGCGCACCCGCGCCACCCTCGACGATACCCGCGGCGACCGGTTCGATCCGCGGTTGCGCCTTCGTGAGTCCGACGGGAGTGAGGATGTCGAGCTCCACTTGGTCGGGCGCGAGCTTGGACAAATCGAGCTTGCGCGCCACGATCTCTCCACGCGCGTTCTGCGCTTCCACAGTGACGGGGGCCACTTGTTGTGCGTGCTCCAGCAATTTCAAGCGCACCTCTTGCCAGTCGCGCACCGCCTCACCGGCGATGGAGGTGAGGGTCTCTCCGGCTTCGAAACCGGCCGCCGCCGCAGACGAACCGGCTACCGGCTGCGCCACGATCGGCCGCATGCCGGGCACGCCGTGCAAGAGCAGGCCCCAATACAGCAGAATAGCCAGCAGAAAATTGGCCAGCGGCCCTGCCACCACGATAGCCATACGCTTGCCCACCGCCTGGCGATTGAACGCGCGCGCAACTTCGCTCGCGTCCACCGGCCCCTCACGCTCGTCCAGCATCTTCACGTAACCGCCGAGCGGAAACGCGGCGATCGCCCATTCCGTCTGATCGCGGCCGAAACGACGTGACCAGATTGGCCGCCCGAATCCCAGGCAAAAACGCAATACTTTCACTCCGCACCAGCGCGCCACCGCGTAGTGCCCCAGTTCGTGAAACACGATGACCGCCGCAAGGACCGGAATGACTGCTAGGAGATAAGTGACAATCGACATGATCTTTTCCGTCAATGAACCGCTTCGCGCATCCACGCGCGCGCGGCAATTCGCGCCGCCTGGTCGGCGGCGACGATCTCTTCGACGGACGACATCTCGTTTCGTTCCGCCCGTCCCACCACTTCCTCGATCACCTGAGCGATTTGCGTGAACGCGAGGTGCCCATCGAGGAACTGCGCCACCGCAACTTCGTTCGCTGCGTTGAGTGCCACCGCGGCCCAGCCCCCCGCGTGCAGCGCATCGAAGGCGAGTCGCAAGCAGGGAAAGCGCGCTAAGTCGGGCCGCTCGAATTCGAGTCTGCCTATTTCAAACAAATCCAGCGCGCGTGCGCCCGACTCAATACGCTCGGGGTAAGCCAACGCATGGGCAATCGGCGTGCGCATATCCGGATTGCCGAGTTGCGCCAGGACTGAGCCGTCGACGTATTGCACCATGGAGTGCACGACACTTTGCCGATGGATCACCACTTCGATTTGCTCCGGCTTGGCGTCGAATAGCCAATGCGCTTCGATCACCTCCAGCCCTTTGTTCATCATCGTGGCCGAGTCCACCGAAATTTTTCGGCCCATCACCCAATTCGGATGCGCACAGGCTTGCTCGGGCGTAACGCGCGCCAGGTCCGCAAGCGCCCGGTCGCGGAACGGCCCGCCCGAGGCGGTCAGCAGCAGCTTGCGCACTCCCGCTTTGATCAGGCCGCCTTGCAAACCGCGCGGCAGCGCTTGAAAAATCGCATTGTGTTCGCTGTCGATCGGCAACAGGCATGCGCCGCTGTCGCGCACCGCTTGCATCAACAGCGGCCCGGCCATCACCAGCGCCTCTTTGTTCGCCAGCAGAAGTTTCTTCCCTGCGCGAGCCGCCGCCAGAGTCGGTCGCAAACCGGCCGCGCCGACGATTGCCGCCATCACCGTATCCGCTTCCGGCAGACTCGCTATCTGGCACAGTCCGGCAACACCCGCCAAGACTTCGCAGCGCAAACCGGCTTCGCTGACGGCGGCACGAAAATCTTTGGCAGCGGCTGCGTCAGCCAAGACGACAAACCGCGGGCGATACTGTTTGCACTGCGCGAGCAGCAACGCAAGCTGGCGATGCGCCGTCAACGCGAGGACTTGAAATCGCTCGGGATGACGCCCGATGACGTCCAGCGTGCTCACCCCGATGCTGCCGGTCGAGCCCAAGATGACAACGTTCTGCATCACGCAGACCCTGTCGCGTGCGACAAATAGAGCGCGGCGAAAGGCAGGCTCGCAGTCAATCCGTCCAGGCGGTCGAGTACGCCTCCATGGCCGGGCAGAATGCTGCCGCTGTCCTTTGCGCCAGCCTGGCGCTTGATCCATGACTCAAACAGATCGCCCTCGATCGACAGCGTCGTCAAGACACCACCGAGCAAAATCGTGGCGAGCCAGGAATGTGCGTCCGCTTGACTGTCCAGCGACCACTGCACGATCAGCACAAGGAGCAGCACCGCCGCAAAAGCACCGATCACACCCTCCCAAGTTTTCCCGGGACTGATGCGCGGCGCAAGTTTTCTGCGGCCCAATACGCGGCCGCAAAAATACGCTGCGGTATCGGCGACGATGACCACGCCGATCGCGAATAGAAACGCTTTGCCCGAACGCTGCAAGACAAGCGTCGCGATCCAGGTTGGCAGCAACACGATGACACCGGCCAGCAGCAAGATGGCTTGGTTCTTGGGCCGCCACTCAAGATAGAGCCACAAAGGCACGACCGCCAGCCAGAACATCAGCGCGATCAGCAGCAGGCTCTGGTCCAGCCCGCTTATCCAATTCGACGCTGGCACGCGCTTCGCTGCGTACACCAACGCCAGCAGCGCACCGATCAACAAAACATAGGCTAACACCTGGCGTTCGCCGCACCGGGTCAAGCGCGCCCACTCGTGCGCACCCACCAACGTGCCGGCACCGGCGTAAGCCGCCCACGCCCACGCGGGCGCCGCCAGCGCTATGCCGAAAGTCAACGCGGCCAACGCGATTCCGGTGAGTAGTCGTTGCAGGAGCATGACCGGTGCCGAGAGCGCTGACGCGTCAGGCCGCGGGGAACTCGAGCCCGGCACGCGCACCGTCTTTGCCATCCGCAAGCTGTTCGCTGGTACGACCAAATCGCCGCTCGCGCCGCGCGAAAGAATCGATGGCTGTCGCCAACGCCTGGTCATCGAAGTCGGGCCACAGAACGTCCGTGAAAAAAAACTCGGTGTAAGCGAGCTGCCACAAGAGGAAATTGCTGACGCGCTGTTCGCCGCCGGTACGAATAAACAGATCCGGTTCCGGCGCGTAATTCATGGAAAGGTAAGGCGCAAGATGCGCTTCCCGATATTGCACCGACTGTGCGGGCAAGGCGGCGACCATGCGATTGACAGCCTGCAGAATATCCCAGCGGCCGCCGTAATTGGCCGCGATAGTCAAGGTGAGTCGTGCATTGTCCTGGGTCAATGCTTCGGCCTCGCGAATCAAGCGCACCAGCGCGGGTTCGAAACTCGCCAAATCGCCGATCACCTTGAGGCGGATATCGTTCTCATGCAGGCGGCTCACCTCCTGCTCCAGCGAGCGCATAAACAACTGCATTAGAAAAGTCACCTCGTCCGCGGGGCGGCGCCAGTTCTCGCTGCTGAAGGCAAAGAGGGTCAGATACTTCACGCCCATGCGTACACAGGCTTGCGTCACGCTGCGCACCGTCTCGACACCGCGCAGGTGGCCGGCCACGCGTGGCAGAAAACGCCGCTTCGCCCAGCGTCCGTTGCCATCCATGATGACGGCGATGTGGCGCGGGACGGGCGCCGCGTCCGGGACGTGAATCGTTGAGCTACCGAAGAGCGCCACGCTTCACACCGCCATCAGTTCGTGTTCTTTCGCGTGCAGCGCTTTCTCAATTTCCGCGATGAAGCGATCAGTCAATTTCTGGATATCGTCTTGCGCGCGACGCTCCTCGTCCTCCGACACGGACTTGGCTTTGAGCAAATCCTTCAGAGAAGTATTGGCGTCGCGCCGCACGTTGCGCACCGACACCCGCGCGTTTTCCGCTTCTACCTTCACCACTTTGATCAAATCCTTGCGCCGCTCTTCCGTCAACGCCGGCATCGGCACGCGCACCGTGTCACCCATCGTCGCCGGATTAAGACCCAGGTCGGATTCCCGAATCGACTTCTCGATGGCTTGCACCATTTTCTTCTCCCACGGCGTCACCGCCAAAGTGCGGCCATCGAGCACGCTCACATTGGCAACGCCGCTCAGCGGTGTTTGGGTACCGTAGTAGTCCACTGTGATGTGATCGAGCAGACCGGCGTGCGCACGCCCGGTGCGCACTTTGCCCAAATCCACTTTGAGCGTGTCCAGCGACTTTTGCATCCGTTGTTCGGCTGACTTTCTTACGTCACCAATGGCCATGCAGCCTCTCCTTCAGACATGAACCAGCGTGCCTTCGGTCTCGCCCAGCACGACGCGTTTGAGCGCACCCAGTTTGAAAATGCTGAACACGCAGATAGGAAGTTTCTGATCCCGGCACAACGTGAGTGCAGTCGCATCCATCACTTTCAGTTTTCGCACGATCGCCTCATCAAAACTGATCTTGGTATAGCGCTCCGCCGTGGGATGCGTCTTGGGATCAGCGGAATAAATGCCGTCCACCCGGGTGGCCTTCAGCACGATTTCGGCATTCATCTCCATCGCACGCAGCGCCGCCGCGGTATCGGTGGTGAAGAAGGGATTTCCCGTTCCCGCCGCGAAGATCACCACTCTACCTTCTTCGAGATAGCGCATCGCCTTGCCGCGGATATAGGGCTCGGCGACTTGCTCAATCTTCAAGGCCGATTGCACCCTGCTCTCAATGCCTGCCTGGCGCATTGCATCCTGCAGCGCGAGCGCATTCATGACCGTGGCCAGCATTCCCATGTAGTCCGCGGTCGCGCGATCCATCCCCGCCGCTCCCGGCGCTACGCCGCGA
Source organism: Betaproteobacteria bacterium (assembly GCA_043751985.1). GTDB lineage: Bacteria > Pseudomonadota > Gammaproteobacteria > Burkholderiales > JAYUZG01 > JAYUZG01. The sequence continues at coordinate 2,085 of JAYUZG010000021.1, read as the reverse complement.
AAAATATTGCCGCCGCCGATTACCACCCCAACCTCGACCCCCAAGCGCACTACGTCGGCGACTTCGCCGACGATCTGCTCGATCACCGCACGATTGATTCCGTAACTGTCATCGCCCATCAGCGCTTCGCCGCTGAGCTTCAGCATGATGCGCTTGTAGGCGGGCGTCACGGCGTAGTCCGACTCACCTTCCTGCTAGCGCGGCCTGCGCGGCAACTTCGGCGGCAAAATCGGTCTGTTTTTTCTCGATACCTTCGCCCACTACGTACAACACAAATCGCGCGACCGAAGCCGTCTTCGATTTCAGCAGAGCCTCGATAGTGAGCTTGTCGTCCTTCACAAAGGGCTGGCCCAGCAGCGTTACCTCCTTGAGGTATTTCTGCACGCTGCCCTCCACCATTTTCTCCACGATGTTGGCCGGCTTGCCCGACTCCGCTGCTTTGGCAGCCGCAATGACGCGCTCTTTTTCGATTAACTCGGGCGGCACCTGATCTGACGACAACGACACCGGCTTGGCCGACGCCACGTGCATCGCCAAATCCTTGGCCAGGGCTTCGTCGCCACCCACCACGTCTACCAACACGCCGATCTTTGATCCGGTGTGCACGTAGCGCCCAATGCGGCCTTTCGCCGCAATACGTGCAAAACGCCGCAGCGACATATTTTCACCGATACGACCGACCAGCGCCGTACGCGTTTCCTCTACCGTGGCTGAACCGAGACGAAGCGCCGCAAGCGCGCTGATATCAGTCGGATTCTTCGTGGCAACTAATTCGGCAATGCTCGCGGCGAATGCCAGAAAATCATCGTTCTTGGCAACGAAGTCGGTCTCGCTGTTCACTTCGACCATGGCAGCGAGCTTGCTATCAGTCGATACATAAACCCCCACCACACCTTCGGCCGCAACCCGCCCGGCGGCTTTGCTCGCTTTATTCCCGAGCTTGATGCGCAGAATTTCTTCGGCCTTACCCAAGTCGCCTTGCGCCTCGGTCAGCGCCTTCTTGCACTCCATCATCGGTGCATCTGTCTTTTCCCGCAGTTCCTTCACCATGCTCGCGGTTATGTCCGCCATTATTTCTCTCCTGGAATTTCCAAACGGCGCAGCGCGCCACGATCCTTTACCTGCGCGCTCAAAAAAAAGGGGCATGCGCCCCTTTCTGTTGCAGCGGCCGTGAACTTCAACCCGCCGCCTGTTCTTCCGAGCTGTCCACCTCGACGAATTCGTCTCCCATGATTTCACGCACGACCTGCGAACGGCCTTCCAGCACTGCGTCGGCGACGCCGCGTGCGTAGAGGCGAATCGCACGGCTTGAATCGTCGTTACCCGGGATAACGTAATCCACCCCATCCGGCGTGTGATTGGTATCCACTACGCCGACGACCGGAATGCCTAATTTGTTGGCTTCGGTGATCGCACCCTTCTGGTATCCCACGTCGATGACAAACAACGCATCGGGCAGACTATTCATATTCTTGATGCCCCCCAGACTGCGCTCGAGCTTCACGATTTCGCGCTGAAATACCAGGCCTTCCTTCTTTGGCATTTTCTCCAGCGACCCGTCTTGCGTCATGGTATCCATGTCATGCAGGCGCTTGATCGACTGCTTGACCGTTTTGTAATTGGTCAGCATGCCGCCCAACCAGCGATGGTCCACGTAGGGACTTTGGCTGCGCACTGCTTCCTCACGCATGATTTCACGCGCCTGACGTTTGGTTCCGACAAACAAGATGCTGCCTTTGTTGGACGCGAGCTGTCGGATAAACTTCATGGCATCGTGATACATGACCATGGTCTTTTCCAGATTGACGATATGAATCTTGTTGCGATGGCCAAAAATATAAGGCGCCATCTTGGGATTCCAATAACGGGTCTGGTGCCCGAAATGAACTCCGGCCTCTAGCATTTGCCGCATGGTGACAGACATTAACTTCTCCGATAGCAGGGTTGAGCCTCCACTCGCCGGAACCCGCAGGTCATTTACAGCTTGAGCCGGAAATGTATCGCCACGGGCACCCTCCTTGCCCCAAACCGGGACCTGCGAGTGTGCGAATTTACTCCCGATTCATGAATCCACCGGAAGCAGCC
>JAYUZG010000020.1:0-5467 GCA_043751985.1 Betaproteobacteria bacterium | reverse complement strand
ACAATGACTCGCCTTGTGAACAACTTCTTCTTTCATCCAGCCATTCTATTAGCCCCCACCGCAGTGTCCCCGCGGCAAGCCGCGGGGAATCGCAAGTTGAAGGGTGGGTTCGCGCAGCAACCCACCGAGCGGCGCAATGGAGAGCGCAATGAGCATGAGGGCGGCACGGTGATTGCGCTGGCGCGCGAATCCACCCTTCGGGTTCGCTGCCTGTCTTGCGGCGTGGGCTGTTTGTGGTTTGCGCGCGGTATGCGGTTACAGCGGTTCGGGCGGTGGTGGTTCGAGGTCTTTCTCCAGTTTGATGAGTCCTTTGGCTATGCGACGCGCGCCGAGGGTGTCGGACTCGACTCGCTCAGAGTAAGCCAGCACGACAAATTTTTCATATCCGCGTAGATCCGCAATGCGCTCGGCGTGACGATTGAAAAGTTCCACCGCTTCACCGTCGCCACCGCTCGTGACGCGCTTCTTGCGCAGGGTGATGCGGTATTTGTCGTTATCCAACTCGAATTCGTTGACCTCCCAATTGGGCGCCAGCGGGTCGATGTACCAGTACGCCGCGGCCGCGACCCCGGCAATCGCCAGCACTTGCTCGTGAGTGTAGGTGAGCGTTGGGCTGATCGAAATATCACGCTGTGCAATCAAAGGATATCCATTGCAGGCGCTGACGGCGATGGCAGTCAAAGTCCAGGCGAGTACTCGATTCATGCTGCAACTCCGATGAGACGTGGAAACCTCTTTATCGGAGGTTAGGCGCGCCGGTTGAGTCTTCATTCCTGGACTACAATCGCGCAGCTTCACAACCCTGCGCTCTAACTTCATGGGCTTCGCCCCATTGCCCACTCATTCGCCTGAAAAAGCTCCGCGCGCGCTGCGCGCACGCCTCAACGACTGCATGTTGCGCGATCGTGCGCGGCTGTCGACCCGCGTTGGCAAGCTCGACGGCAGCACCGATGCCAGAGTGCAAGCGCAACTTGTCGCCGACATCGAGCGTTCCACGCACGCAGCCGATGCGCGGCGAGCCTCGCTGCCGTCGCTGAGTTATCCGGAGGAGTTGCCGATCTGCGCGCGGCGCGACGATATCGCTGCTGCCATTCGGCAGCATCAAGTGGTGATCGTGTGCGGCGAGACCGGCTCCGGCAAGACCACGCAGTTGCCGAAAATTTGCCTGGAACTGGGGCGAGGAATATTCGGCACCATCGGGCACACCCAGCCGCGACGCATCGCGGCACGCTCGGTGGCCTCGCGTATCGCGCAAGAGCTACGCGTGCCGCTCGGCCAACAGGTCGGCTATCAAGTGCGCTTCAACGACAAGTCCGGGCCGCAGTCGCTGATAAAACTGATGACCGACGGAATTCTGCTGGCAGAAACGCAGACCGATCGGCTGCTGCGTGATTACGACACCTTGATCATCGACGAGGCGCACGAGCGCAGCCTGAATATCGACTTTCTTCTCGGCTACGTGCACGCCATGCTGCCGCGGCGGCCAGACTTGAAGGTGATCATTACTTCGGCCACCATCGACGCCGCACGTTTTGCGCAACACTTCGGCAGCGCGCCGGTGATTGAAGTCTCCGGCCGGCTTTATCCGGTCGAGGTGCGCTATCGGCCGATGGATGAGAAAGGCGAAGAAGATTTGTCCGATGCCATCGTTGGCGCGGTGGACGAGCTGTTTCGAATTTCTTCGAGTGGCGATGCGCTGGTGTTCTTGCCGGGCGAGCGAGAGATCCGCGAAACCGCCGAGGCGCTGCGCAAACACCATCCGCGCGGCGCGGAAATTTTGCCGCTGTTCTCTCGGTTGTCCGCCGCCGAGCAAGAGCGCGTGTTTGCCCCGGGAGGCGCGCGCCGTATCGTGCTGGCGACCAATGTGGCGGAGACTTCGCTCACCGTTCCTGGTGTCCGCTACGTGGTGGACAGCGGCCTGGCGCGGCTTAATCGTTACAGCTTCCGCAACAAGGTTGAGATGCTGCAAGTCGAGAAGATTTCGCGCGCCTCGGCGAATCAGCGTGCCGGACGCTGTGGCCGAGTGGCCAGCGGCGTGTGCATCCGCTTGTACGCGGAAGAGGATTTTCAACAGAGACAGGAGTTCACCGAGCCGGAAATTCTGCGCTCCTCGCTGGCATCGGTGATCCTGCGCATGAAGGCTTTGCGTCTGGGCGAAGTCGAAGCATTTCCTTTCGTCGATGCGCCGTCGCCCAAAGCGATCAGTGACGGCTATCAGTTACTCGGAGAATTGGGCGCAGTCGACGCGCGGCAAGCACTGACCCCCATCGGCATGCAACTTGCCAAGCTGCCGATCGATCCGCGCATGGCACGCATGATCGTGGCGGCGCGACAGACGGGATGTTTGCGAGAAGTGCTGATTATTGCCGCCGGGTTGTCGCTGCAAGACCCGCGCGAGCGTCCGCTGGACAAGCAAGAAGCGGCGGATCGCGCGCATGAGAAATTTTCTGACGAGCGCTCTGATTTTTCCGGCATGCTCAAGTTGTGGGAGTGGTTCGATGCCACACTGAAGCACAAGAAATCCAATCGCAAACTGCGTGACGAGTGTCATGAGAATTTCTTGTCGCAACTACGGCTGCGTGAGTGGCGCGATCTGTATGGCCAGTTGCACGGCATGCTGAGCGAGATGGGTTGGGAGGACAATCTGCTGCGGGCGAGCGCACCGGGGCAGGAAAGCGCGCCATCGACGCGAGAATCCCAAGAGTCCCAAGAATCTCAAAAATCAAAAGTGCGCTACGAAGAAATCCATCGTTCATTGCTCGCCGGTCTGTTGGGCAATATTGGGTTCAAGTCGGAAGAGGCCGGTGTATACCTCGGCGCGCGTGCGATCAAATTCGCGATCAGTCCCGCATCGGTGCTCAAGAAAAAGACGCCGCGTTGGATCATGGCGGCTGAGCTCACCGAAACCAGCCGTTTGTACGCGCGCGGCGTAGCGATCATCGAACCGGAATGGATCGAAAGCCTGGCCGGCGATCTGGTGAAACGCAGCTATCTCGACCCGCATTGGTCGGACGAGCGCGGCGCGGTAATCGCGTCCGAGCAAGTGTCGTTGTACGGCCTGATCATCGTGCCGCGGCGCAAAGTCCAGTATGCACCGATCAACCCGGCCGAGGCGCGCGATATTTTTATCCAGTCCGCGTTGGTCGCGGGCACGCTCAGAAGCGCCTGGTCGTTTCTGGCTGACAATCAGAGATTGATTCACGCAGTGATGGAACTTGAGCACAAGTCACGCCGTCACGATGTGCTGGTGGACGATGAGACGATGGCGCAGTTCTACGACGAGCGTGTCGCACCGGGAATTTGTGACACGCGCGCGTTTGAAGCGTGGCGCAAAGAGACCGAGAAAGCCACGCCGCGATTGCTGCACGTCAGTCGTGAATATTTGATGCGTCATGCGGCGGAGCACATTACCGCCGACTTGTACCCCGACCACATTGAAATCAACGGCCAACGTTTCGAACTCAACTACCGCTTCGAACCGAGTCATGTGCTCGACGGCGTGACTATGCGCGTGCCGCTCGCACTACTGAATCAGATCGACGAAAAACGCTGCGAGTGGCTGGTTCCCGGCTTGCTACGCGACAAGATCACGCACTTGATCAAAGCGCTGCCAAAGGGATTGCGCAAACACTTCGTGCCGGTGCCGCAGAGCGTGACGGCGGCGATGGAAGCGTTAGGCGCGCCGGAGTCGGATTTGTTTGTCGCGCTGAGTCAAGCCTTGCATCGAAAGATTGGCGTTGCAGTCCCAGTCGAGGCGTGGAGCAGCGCGGAGTTGCCGCCTTTCCTGCGCATGAATTTCTCGGTGCTTGACACGGAAGGGAAGGAACAGGCGAGCGGCCGCGATTTGGCCGAGTTGCGTAAGCTGTTGGGAGTCGCGGCGCGTCGCGTCTTTAGCGAGAATATTTCAAGTGGCCTGGAACGCAAAGGGCTGACCAAGTGGGATATCGATGAGCTCCCGGAGCAGGTGCAGTTCGTTCGCGCCGGACACACTATCGTGGGCTACCCCGCCTTGGTGGACGAAGGCGATTCGGTCGCGGTGGCCGTCATCGATACCGAAATCGAGGCACGCAACGCCATGCGCAAAGGTCTGGTGCGCCTGTTTCAGCTCGCGGCGCCGGATCAAATCAAGCTGTTGGCGCGCAGCCTGCCGGGCTTCAGCGCGCTCGCGTTGCATTATCTGGTGTGGGCGGAGGATGTCGGCAAGCAAGACAAAATAAAATTATCTGAGCGCCTGCGCGATGAATTAGTGTCCGGCATTTGCCAGCGCGCGTTTTTCATTGAGGCGGAGCCGGTGCGCGACAAGGTCGAGTTTCAGCAACGAGTAGCGCGTGCACGTGCTCGCTTGACGGACGTGGCCAATGAGCTATGCCGCGAGGTCGCGGAGATTCTCGTTGTCTATCAGCTAGTCAAGGCGGCGCTTGTCGAGCCGCGCAATGCGCAGTGGCCGCGTGCGTTGACCGATATTCGCCATCACTTGCGCGATCTGCTGCCACCGGCTTTCATTAGCCTGACGCCTTTCGAACACTTACGTCACTTCTCGCGCTATCTGCGCGCGGTGGAAGGCCGTCTGTCAAAGCTCGCAAGCAATCCCGAGCGCGATGCGGACTGGATGCAGCAAATTGCCCGCTTGCAGGCGGCGTGGAGTGAGAGAACGGAGACGGATCGAGCGCGTGGCATCGACGATCCGCGCGTGGCGGCTTTTCGCTGGATGCTGGAAGAGCTACGCGTATCGCTGTGGGCGCAGCAATTAAAGACCCCGTATCCGGTGTCGTTCAAGCGCTTGGAGCGCTATTGGTCCGAACTGCGTTGACAAGTTGCGAACTCGGACTAAACTGAGCCTGGCACTGCCGATAATCACTTGAATCCACCGCACGCGCAGAGGCGAGTGGATCATAAACAGCCGAGAAGGAGGGACGCGTATGAAGACAGTTCAGCAAATGTTGGATGGCAAGCGCAGTCAACTCAGTTCCATCGCGCCGGACGCCTCGGTGTTTGAGGCGTTGACCTTGATGTCCAAACTGGATATCGGGGCGCTGGTGGTTCTCGACGGTGAACGGCTGGCCGGCATTTTTTCCGAGCGTGACTATGCGCGCAAAATTATTTTGTTCGGAAAGACTTCGCGCGACACGCTGGTGAAGGAAGTCATGACCGACAAAGTCCTGTGCGTGCGACCGGCGCAGACAGTCGAGGAATGCATGGGGCTGATGACCGAAAAGCGCGTGCGTCATCTACCGGTACTCAACGAGAAAAAAGTCATCGGAGTCATTTCCATCGGCGACGTGGTGAAGGAAATGATTCAGGAGCAGAAGCTGATCATCGAGCAATTGGAAAGTTATATCCATCAGTGAACACCAACGTGAGAGCTGGGCGGCGCGCGCGCGTCGCGTTACCGATGGTCTTGCTTGCCGTGCTTACAGGTTGCCAGACACAATCCTCGCTGACCGCCCAATCGATGCACTGCGCGCCG
>JAYUZG010000019.1:0-53439 GCA_043751985.1 Betaproteobacteria bacterium | reverse complement strand
GAACGACGAACTGATCGCCATTTCCCGTAACAACAGCCAATCCGCTCGGCTGCAAAAAAGAGCGGCTTAAACCCTCAACGAAAAGTTGACAAGATCAGTTCCACCGAATTTGTGCAAGGTCAAGATCGGAGAAGTCTTCCGCCAAAACTTCTCGTTCCCGAACTGGGAGGACCTTGACCCGAGGGAGAACTTCGCATTGATAGAGAAATTCGAGCGTGCACGGATCTCCATACGCAATAACAGGACAGGCGAGTCAGAAGGCATCTGGCGAGAGCAAGAATGGAAGAAATCCGAAGTCCGCCTCGTGCAGAGAATAAAAGACAAAGTAGTACGGTTTTCGAGAGCGCGGTTGGATCTCAATCACGACGGCAAGATCGATCTGGTGTATAGGATGTTCGATCAAGAGTGCCAGGCATTTGACCCGGACCGTCCCGTGCAAAACGTTCCAAGATTATTGGTAATGGATGAGACCACCGGAATGTTCGACTCTAGTTATAACAGGCAATTCGCTTGGTCTTATGAAGTTCTCTTGTTTCAAGGAAGAGCGCACCTCTCGCGTTTTGACTATGGAGATAATGGCATCGATGCAGCACTGCACATCTTTGACACTGTATCCGGTCCCAGAATCGAGCACATAGCAATCATAAATATTGCGGTATGCGAATACGAATACGTTGACCAACGGGGGAAATAATCATGTTGGTAGAGTCGAGTACATCAGTCCTGACGCGGCCGATCTACCGGATACGCGCGAGCGCGACCGCAAGGACACCCGAAGCCATGTCATGCCACCCTCGGGGTTTCGGACTATCGTCGCGATGGAATCCCCCTATCTTGAACACGACGGAAAACGCTTCCCGCTCACCGCCGGGATGCAGGTGTCTGCGGAAGTCAATCTGGGGAATCGCACAGTGATGGAATATCTTTTGTCGCCGGTGCAGAAAACAGTGCACGAGGCGGGACGAGAGAAATAAGCGGGAGCCCGGCGGATCCGCCCGCACGTACCACTCGCTCCGCTCAGGAGTCGCGCGACTCGGCTCCGTTCGCAATGATTTGATTCGAGCTATTGGTCATAACTTGCCAGTGCTGCCGAACCCGCCCGTGCCGCGTGACGAGGCATCGAAGTCGTCGACGATGTTAAAGCGCACTTGCGCAATCGGGACGATGACCATTTGCGCGATTCGGTCGAAGGGATTGAGGGTGAATTTTTCACTGCCTCGATTCCACACGGAAACAAAAATCTGTCCCTGGTAATCCGAATCGATCAGCCCGACCAGGTTTCCCAGCACGATTCCCTTGTGTCCGAGTCCCGAGCGCGGCAAGATCAGCGCCGCGTATTGCGTATTGCCGATGTGAATCGCGATTCCCGTAGGAACCAATTCCGACTGGCCGGGACGTAGCTCGAGCGCGCTGTCGATGCAGGCACGTAAATCGAGCCCGGCCGAGCCTTGAGTGGCGTAGGCCGGCATCTGTTGTTTGATGCGCGGATCGAGAATTTTTACGTCGAGCGACTGCATGCTCAGCGCGGCGCGCGTATTGGATTGTTCGCGCGATAAAGCCGCGCCATATGCGCAACGAGCCTGCGCGCCTGCGCGATCTTGCTGGCTCTCGGTAATACGTGGCTGCCGTTATCGTCGAACAACGTGAGCTCGTTGTCGTCGCTGCCCACCGCGGTTTGGACCAAGTTAGCGGCGAGCAGCGGCAGTTTCTTGCGCCGTCGCTTCTCCTCGGCGTAGGCGTGCAAATTTTCGCTCTCCGCCGCGAAGCCCACGCAGAACGGCGCATCCGCGCGACTCGCCATGCTGGCCAGAATATCGGGCGTGGGCTGCAGTTCGATGTTTAGCGTCTGCGCGCTTTTCTTTAATTTTTGCGCGACGGATTGCACCGGCCGGTAGTCTGCCACCGCCGCGACCGACATGAAAATATCAGACGCGGCCGCGTGCTGATTTACCGCGTGCAGCATTTGGTCCGCGCTGGTCACGGAAATGAGAGTCGCGCCACGCGGCGCGCTCAGCGCCACGGGACCGGAGATCAGCGTGACCTGCGCGCCCGCTTCAAGCGCGGCACGCGCGCAGGCATAGCCCATTTTTCCAGAGCTACGATTAGTGATTACGCGCACGGCGTCGAGCGCTTCGAAGGTCGGGCCAGCAGTCACCAGAACTCTAACTCCCGCCAGCAGCGCAGGTTGAAATAACGTGCGCACATCTTCGACAATCTGTTCGGCCTCTAGCATGCGGCCTATGCCGACTTCGCCGCAGGCCTGATCGCCGCTGCCCGGGCCGGACAGGGAGATTCCATCCGCGGCGATCTGCGTGAGATTGCGTTGCGTCGCGGCGTTGTCCCACATTTGACGGTTCATCGCCGGCGCGATCAACAACGGGCATTCGCGCGCCAGGCACAAAGTGGACAGCAGATCGTCCGCCAAGCCGTGCGCAAGTTTGGCGATGAAGTCAGCGCTCGCCGGAGCCACCACAATGCAATCGGCCGCGCGTGAGAGCTCGATATGCGGCATGCCGTCCGCCGCGGCGCTGCTGTCCCATAAACTGGAAAATACCGCGCGGCCGGAGAGCGCCTGAAACGTGGTCGCGGTCACGAACCGCTCCGCGGCTGCGGTCATCACGACTTGCACTTGCGCGCCTTCCTTGATCAAGACCCGCGTCAACTCGGCGGCTTTATACGCGGCGACACCACCCGTCACGCCGAGTAAGACGTGCTTCGAGTGCAAATTGCTCATGAGCCTTGGGCTGTCTTGATTCATAGATTCAGAGTGTAAACTAAGCTTAACCATTCCTCCCTACGGCCGCCGTTCAACAAAATCAAAGCTCTCTTACCCCGATGGCAATCAGTGATTGGCCGCAAGGCGACCGGCCACGTGAAAAACTTCTAACGCAGGGTGCTGCCGCGCTTTCCGATTCGGAGTTGCTGGCGATTTTCCTGCGCACCGGGGTCAAAGGTAAGAGCGCGGTGGATCTGGCGCGCGAGATGTTGGCGCGCTTCGGCAGCCTGGGTGGGTTGTGGGCGGCGGACAAGAATGCGTTCTGTTCGCTGCTGGGCCTGGGTGAGGCGAAGTACGTGCAATTTCACGCGGCGGTCGAGTTGGCGCGGCGCGTATTGGAAGGTCAGTTGCGCGCCGGAGTCAGTCTGACCTCGCCGGGCGCGGTGCGCGATTATCTGCGCCTCACGATTCAGAGCCGTGCGGTTGAAGTGTTTGTAGCGATCTTTCTCGATGCGCAAAATCGTACTTTGGCGGTTGACGAGTTGTTTAGCGGTACCTTGACGCAGACTAGCGTGTTCCCGCGCGAAGTGGTGAAGCGCGCGCAGGAACGCAACGCCGCTGCGGTAATTTTTGCTCACAATCATCCGTCAGGCGTTGCGGAGCCGAGTCATGCGGACGATCAGCTTACGCGTGCCTTGAAAGACGCCCTTGCTCTGATTGACGTGCGCGTGCTGGATCATTTTATCGTCGCGGGTTCAAGCGCGCCGTACTCTTTCGCCGAAAGCGGACGCCTGTAATTACCCGAACGACTCGAAGAACGCGCGGTCCACGAACAGGCCGAGCCCCGCCAATAAGACGATGGCCGATACAGCGGTCACTGCGCGCGGCTCCCAACGAAAGCGCCGCAGCCAGATGAGAACCGGAACGGCGATCAACACGGCGACGGCTTGGCCGGTTTCCACGCCCAAGTTGAAATTGAGCAATGACCAGGCGAGGCCTTCGCTGGGGAGTCCGAGTTCCCGCAGCACGTTGGAAAAGCCGAAGCCATGCACCAGGCCGAAAAGAAAGCTGACCGCCCAGCGATGAGAAATCGTTTGCTTGAGAAAAAGATTCTCCGCCGCAACGTAGGCGATGGACAGCGCGATCGTCGCTTCGATCAACCGCTCGGGCATGACCACGATGTTCAACGCCGCGAGCGCCAGCGTGACGCTGTGCGCCAGAGTAAAAGCAGTAATGATCTTCAGCAATGACCAGATGTTTCCGCCGCGCAGAATCAGCGCCAGCAAAAACACCAAGTGATCATAGCCGGTGAGAATGTGCTCGATTCCCAGCGGATAGAAACTGCCGGCGCCGCGTGCCGTTGCCTGCGTGCCGCCGAGCGTAATCTGAGTTTCGCGCGCATCCGCACCGAACGCGAACTGCTGGCTGCCGCCAGTCCACACGATCATCGCCAGAGTGTGATGATCCTTGCCTAGGTCCTCCATCGTTTCATCGTGGATCGTCACTTTGCGCAACGCTTGCGTGCAAACAAAGTCCAGCGTGAGCTTGATACCCGGGTCGTTCGCGCCGGGAGCAGTGACCTGCCCTTCGCTTGGCGCGCAATTCAAGCCATCGTTACTGATGCGAACGCCGCTGCGCACCGCCGCGAGCAGTTGCGGGTAGTCCGGGGACGCGGTGTCCGCGTGCATTCGAGAAGCGAGCGGCCCCGGCGGGATTTGTGCAAGCGTCAACGTGTAGCGCGCAGTGTTGGCGCTGAGAGTAATGCTCGCAAACCCAGTACTGGCGCCACTGTGCGCAGCCGCTTCCTGAGTCGCCATCCCTACGCAAAATAACAGCGCGGCGATACGAATAAATGGTGCGAAAACGGATCGCATCTTAGGCGCGCTCCATACTTAGGGCTTCCCGGGCTGAAGCGGCGAAACTGAGACCGATTGAATCAAATTCATCAGGTTGTCGATCTGATAGGTCGCGATGGTGACCACGCTGGCGCTGCCAACGCGCAGCACGTAGCGGCTTAGACCATCCGGTGCGACATCGCCGATCGCATATTGCGCCAGTGGCTGCGTTGCGCCTTTCGCGTACACCAGCAGGATGATTCGCGGTGTGGTCACACCGTATTCGCCGGCGTGCAAATCCAGCTTCAGCTCGCGCTCCATGCGCGCGCGATCCAGCGCCGCAAAGGTGTGCTCGATGCGCTGCGCGACCGCCGCGTCAACCGTGTGTCCGTGACCGGGCTGCGCCGTCGCGTGCACACCGTGATAGAACCAGATACCAGCGAAATCGCGCTCGAAACGGTGCAGGGTTCCCGATACCGCAACTTCGATCGCGCCGAGGTCGGCGATCGGGACGGGAAGCAGCAGGCGTGCTCGCGCGTCACTCACGGCTTCTACCTCGGCCCCCTTACGTCTGGAGGACTCAATATAGGCGATCGCGGCAATCAGCGCGGCCAGCATCAACCAGATTACGAGCAGCTTGCTTCGTCGTCCTGTGCCAACGATGCTCACCGTTGTTTCCACCAGACTGCGAATCCGATTGCGGCGAGCAGGGCAGGGATGAGGATGATCGCAACGAAAAAGGTGCCCTTCATCTGACGGTTGGTCAGATTCACGCGCGGTACGTCGCGAGCGCGAGGCTCCAGCCCGATCAGGTTCTCCTTGGAGGCCAGATAGTTCACGGTATTGAGGAACAAGCGACCGTTGCCCATCACATGGAAGAAGGAGTTGGTCGCGAAATCGGAGTCGCCGATCACGGCGATACGCGACTTTGCCGTCACCGGAACCGCCGCTCCGGCCTTAGTCGCGGACGCCGCTGCGTTGCCCCGGTTCTTGGCGTACAGCTCGTCCTTCAGGTCGACAGGACGGCGCAGCGCCACCACCATGATTGTCAGCGGACCGGGCAGGTCAACGCCCTTGTCGAAGCGAGCACGCTTCGGATCGGTTACACCGAAGCTCTGCTGTGAGGAGTTCACCAGTGGCTGGACATTGGTTCCTGGAACCTGCTGGTCGGCCGGGGAGAAGGAGCGTGCCCCCGGAAAAAACGTGAGCGGCAACTCCTGCGTAATGACGTGGTAGTTGTAGTCCGTGACTGCAGGCGAAGACGGATCGGCCCAGAAGTGGCTGGATTCGTCGACCACCAGGTCTTGGTCTGCGACGATGCTGTATTCGCGGATCACCGGTTCGAGACCGGTGGTGACGAACGGATCGAGCATGAAGAAGGCGTTGCCGCCGGCGGCGAGAAAGCGGTCTATGGCACTGACTTCCTGCGCGAGCAGTGCAACCTTGGGGCCGGCAACTATGAGAAGCGAGCAGCTCTTGAGCGATTCAGCAGCGCTCTCACGCGCGAGAGAAATCTTCTCGGCGGTGTAGTTGAGGGTTTCCAGCGCGCCGCGCGCTTTGGCCATGCCATGCTGCTGGTGCGTGACGTACTGCATCCCCAGGCCATGCGAATGTCCGGCCGCGCCTTCCATGTGATCGTGCGTCTCCTGGCTGAACGGATCGGGCTCCTGATGGCCATCGAGGAAGCAAACTTTCTGCGTCACGCCCTGTGAGACACGCATGATGGCGTTGGCAATTTCGATCTCGGTCTGGTTGCTCAGCAGGAGCTTGCGGTTTTCGCTTTCCAGGATCGTGGTGCCGGCAAACTGGACGCTGCGCAGCCGTGCCTGCGCCGGATTGAGCATCGGATCGAAGAGCTCCAGCGAGATCTTTCCGGTCTGGGCCGCCATCAATTCATAGAGTTCGACGGATTCGCGCATCTGCGGATCGTGGAAGAACGTGACGCGCACCGGCTTGTCCAGCTTCTTCAGCATGGCCAGCGTCTGCGGCATCAGCGAGTAGCGGGCTTCCTCGGTCATGTCGATGCGCGCGGTGAACTGTGTTGACAAGTAGGCCAGCGCGGCCATTACTCCCAGCAAGCCTGCTGCGTAGAGCACGATCTCGCCGCGCCGCCGGCGTACCAGTGCGGCCAATTCGTCACGCAGGCCCCACGCGCCCCAGGCGAGCAGGCCCGTACCGGCGATGCCGGCCAAATAGGTCCACACCACGCCTTCAAGGAGAATGGCGTGGATGGCGCCTGCGAACGCAAGCAATAGCAGCCCGGCAGCAAGGATTAGTCCGGAACGAGAAAACTTGTCCATGTTAGCGGCGCCACTGCAGATAGGTTGCGTTGAGGATGAGCGCGGCGGCGCTCACCAGGAGATAGAAGATCACCGCCTCGCTGCGGATCAGCCCTTGCACGAAGTCGGCGTAATGCAGCGAAAAGGACAGGTAACCCAATAGGCTGCGCAGCCACTGCGAAGCCTGGAAATTCTGCATATAGCTCACGTACCAGAACGACAGCAGTACCGGCACGGTGATGAGCGCCGCGACAATCTGATTCTGAGTGAGGGAGGAAAAAAATTGTCCAACCGCGAGGCAGGCCATGCCGAGCAGAATAAAACCAAGGTAGCCGGCAATAATCGTCGTGGTCTGTGGATTGCCGTACAGGTACAGCGGAACCAGATCGATGGTGGAGCCCAGCGTCATGAGCAGCAGAATGCTGATCGCGCCGAGGTACTTTCCGAGCACCAACTCCCAGGTTTTCAGCGGCAGGGTCATGAGCAGCTCGAAAGTGCGTCCGTTGAATTCTGCGGTGAAGAGTCGCATCGAGAGCAGCGGCATCAGCGTCAGTTGCAAGATGCCCATGTTGCGGAAGGTCTCGTCCATCGACGCGCTTCCGGTCATAAACATGTTGTAGGAGAAGAAGTACCCGGTCCCCACCAGAAACACCGACACCACGAAATAGGCGATGGGCGAGCGGAAATAAACCAGCATTTCCTTGCGATAGATAGCGAGCATGCGCTTCATGACTGCACTCCCTCCCATGCCGGTGCGCCGACGTAGCGCAGGAAGATGTTCTCCAGCGTGGGCTGACGGCGCTCGAGCCGGTGCAGGTCCCAGCGTGCTGCCACGCGACGGGCAATGGCGGACTCGATGCCGTCCCGGTTATCAGCCTGGCATTCGACCTCCAACCAGGAGGGCTTGTTCGGTATTTCGCGCACTAAGACGGCCGCGATCCCTTCGATGGATGCGAGCTCCAGCCGGAGTTCTTCGGCCGGTGCGCGGGCGACAAGCATGACGCTGCTGGTCTGTTCAAAGGCTCGCTGCAAGTTCGCGGGAGAGTCGATGGCGAGCAGATGTCCCTGATTGATGATCGCCACGCGGCGGCAAATGAGCGTGACCTCGGGCAGGATGTGCGTGCTCAAAAGCACGGTGCCGGTTTCGCCGAATGCCCGGATCACTTCGCGGGTCTCCTGAATTTGCCCCGGATCCAAACCAGCGGTGGGTTCGTCGAGCAGAAGCACCTCAGGGCTGCCGAGCAGCGCTTGGGCGAGGCCCAGCCGCTGGCGATAACCTTTTGAGAGCTTATATACCTCGCGTGTGAGGACGTTCTCCAGGCGGCACGCAGTCGTGACCCGCTCGATCTCGTTTTTCATCGCGGCACGGGGAATGCCCCGGACCCGGGATACGAACTCAAGGTACTGCGTGACTTCCAGCATATCGTACAGAGGCGGCTGCTCGGGCAGGTAGCCCAGGCGCCGCGCCGCTTCCTCGTTCTGAGTCGCCATGTCATACCCGGCCACGCGAATCGCTCCGGAAGTCGCGGTGGTGAAGCCCGCGATCATGCGCATCGTGGTTGTCTTCCCCGCCCCGTTGGGACCCAGGAAACCGACAATTTCACCCTTGCCAACCGAAAACGTCAGGTCATGGATGATGGTCTTGGCGCCGAAACGCTTGGTAACGGCCTGCAAGTCAATTGCTGCGGATGGGGGTTGCATGATGTCCTGACAACAAAAAGCCCCCCCAAAGCGGGAGGGCCTGAAGAAGACGGTCCTTTGTAGGACCGGAACTGCTTACTTACTTGTACCAGCGATTGCCCTTGGCGGCGAACTGATCCCCGTCATGTGCGAAGAACAACGACGTGCCTTCAATGTCGCGCATGAACTTCAGGCGATTAACCGACTTGGTGTAGTCCTGAACGCTGTAGTTCAGACCTGCGGGGTAGCCATCCAGATTTTCCTGCATCCAGATCGCGTCCTGCGACATGATGATGGTGCCGCTGTCTTTGGTCTTGACCTTCATCGACTGGTGTCCGAGCGTATGGCCCGGGGTGCTCAAGATCAACACGGACCCGTCACCGAACAGGTCATAGTCGCCTTCCAGTTCCAGGAAGTTGAAGTCGCGCGTGCCTTCCATGTCAGCCATCACGAAGGGTGGGGTGCCGGAACGGCCCTGGAACTTCTCGGGGAACCAGCCCTGATACAGTTCCTTCTTCTGAATCGCGAAGATCGCATTCGGGAACAGTTTCATGTTCGCGCCGTGATCGAGGTGAGTGTGCGAAATCACCACGACCTTGACCTTGTCGGTCGAGTAGCCGAGCTTCTTCAGTTGCATGTCGATGACGTCTTCGCGCTTCTGCGTGGGCTTCAGGAAGTCGCAGGTGGCTGCGCCCCAGTAGGCCTTGCAGCCGCCGTCGGAGATGGCGACGTTGTTGCCCGTGTCAAATACGACCAGGCCCTTCGGGTGGTCGATGACCCACATGCTGACCGGAATGGTAATGTCACGCTGCTTTTCCTTCGGCACGGTGGGGATCAGCCCGGTGATCGGGAATGGCCCGAACATTCCACTGGTGGTCCAATACACTTTAACCGTAGCTTCTGCAAATGCACCAGTGGCGGTGGCAAGAGCGGCCAATCCCATCAGTGCGGCTGCAATAATTGACTTTCTCATTCTTTCATTCCTCCTAATGATTTAGACACACGCACTCCACTTGTCCGCCGATTGTGGCACACCTCTCGGTTACAACCGTCAGTCAAGTTTATGCGATCCCGACGAGCACGCCACTGCCGGACTGACTGCAAAAGCCGGCAAGCCTAGCCTGGTTACCCGTGTCCCGAAGGATAGGCGATGTACCAGTCATCTGTAAAGTAGTCGCGACAATTTTCTGTCTAGGGCTTTGCCCGTTGCGAAAATTGTGTCAGACCGCCCTTGAGTGCAGGTGCAGGCTGTGGTATAAATCGCCCCCTTTTCAAAGTTGTCGGGAGCCGCCATGGCGCGCGTATGCGAAGTAACCGGTAAGAAGCCGATGGGCGGGAATCATGTTTCCCACGCCAATAACAAAACCAAACGCCGTTTTTTGCCCAACTTGCACTATCGCCGGTTCTGGGTTGAGAGCGAGAAGCGCTGGGTCAGTCTGCGCGTTTCGCAGAGCGGGCTACGCACTATCGACAAGAAGGGCATTGAAGTCGTACTGGCAGAGATTCGCGCGCGCGAATCGGCTGCGTGAGCGGATTGCCTGTCCTGCACGGCTCAGGCCGTGACCACTGAGACTCTGTAGAGCGGAAGGAAGATCATGCGCGAGAAAATTAAACTTGAATCGAGTGCCGGGACCGGCCACTTCTATACGACCACCAAGAACAAGCGCACCAAACCGGAAAAGATGGAAATCAAGAAATTCGATCCGGTTGCGCGCAAACACGTCGCCTATAAGGAAACCAAGCTGAAGTAATTGCGCGACACCCAGCATGCGCTGCGTGCGAAAAAAAAGCCTGCCGCTCGGCAGGCTTTTTTATTGAACGAGCTGCGCCGTCAAGCGTAGCCGCGCAAGGTGCGTGAGAAATTCTGCAGACTGGCGATGCCGCTCAACTCCGCGCGGCGGCACCAATCTTCCAACTGGTGTAGCAACTGTTCGCGCGTTGCGCTGGAGCGCTGCCACAGCGCGGCCAGTTCCTGGCGCATGGTGAAGATGGTGTGCAGCACCTTGCTGTGTTCCAGGGTCTGCTCCAGCCGCCGCTGATCCTGCTGTGGCATTTGCTGCGCGTCGGTGCGCAGCAACGAATCGAACTTACGGGTATCGAAGCCGTGACCATCGGCGAGTTTCGCGCGCAGGTGAGCCAGTTCATCCAGCCAGGTGGTTTTCAGCGAGCGAGCGAAACGGGCCAGTACGTCGTAGCGATGAGTCAGCACGGCCTGCAACGTGGCCACGTCGCAGATGGACTTTTTCTCGAAACGCAGCGGCGGGGCCACTTTCTTGACTTGCGCCAGCCCCAGCATTTCCAGGATCCGGATATAGGCCCAACCGATGTCGAACTCGTACCAGCGGTTCGACAGCTTGGCCGAGGATGCATACGCGTGGTGGTTGTTATGCAATTCCTCGCCGCCGATCAGAATACCCCACGGCACGATGTTGGTGCTGGCGTCTTCGCTCTGAAAATTGCGGTATCCAAAATAATGACCGACGCCGTTGACCACGCCTGCCGCCAACACCGGGATCCATAGCATCTGCACCGCGAATATGGTGATGCCTATCGGGCCGAACAGAATCATGTTCACTATCAAAGTAAGGTACACACCTGCCACCGAATGCGGCGAATACACGTTGCGCTCGAGCCAGTCGTCCGGCGTGCCATGCCCATACTTGTCCAGAAGCTGCTCGTCCTTCTTGCCGGCGTCCCGATACAGCTCGGCGCCTTCCATCAGCACTTTTTTCAGGGTCAGCCGCTGTGGGCTGTGCGGATCCTCGTCGGTTTCGCACTTCGCGTGATGTTTGCGATGGATAGCGGCCCACTGCTTGGTCACCATGCCGGTGGAAAGCCATAGCCACAAGCGGAAGAAATGACTGACAACCGGGTGCAGATCAAGCGCGCGATGCGCCTGATGCCGGTGCAAATAAATTGTTACGGCGGCAATCGTGACGTGGGTGGCGACCAGCGTGTAGACCAAATAGCCCCACCAGGGCAGGTCCAACACACCATTCAGAATCTGAGGAAGAACTGGCAAGTCGTTTACATTCATAAGGTTGCCTGGAGCGCAAGGTCCTTGTAGGGAAAAGAAGTGGCGCGATTGTACCGGAAGGACGCGGTTCCGGCC
Source organism: Betaproteobacteria bacterium (assembly GCA_043751985.1). Classification (GTDB taxonomy): domain Bacteria; phylum Pseudomonadota; class Gammaproteobacteria; order Burkholderiales; family JAYUZG01; genus JAYUZG01. The sequence continues at coordinate 41,817 of JAYUZG010000019.1, read as the reverse complement.
CGAATCTATTTGAAGGGCGGCGCCCCATCCGTCCGGATCAGTCGTACGTCCCGCTGCGGATAAGGGAAACTCAGCTTGTTATCGGCAAACGCGCGAAGAATATTGAGATTGAGGTCGGACACCAGATTCTGCCGGCCGGCCTCCGGGTCGTCGATCCACACCAGCAACTCCAGATCGATGCCGTTGTCGCCGAATTGCTTGATCAATACGGCGGGCGCGGGATCGCGCAGCACCCGCGGGTGTGCCAGGGCTGCTTGTCGTAGCAGACTCATCGCCAGATCGCAATCGCCCTCGTAGCTTACCGGCACCGGAATCTTGATCAAGCTGCGCCGGTTCGAGTAAGTGTGATTGACGACGGTCGAGGTGACCACTGTGTCATTGGGTATCACGGCTTCTGTGCCATCCTGGCCACGTACCACCACATAGCGTGCGGTGAGCTTGGTGACTTCGCCGTAATGGCCATCGATGGTAACGATGTCACCGGGACTGATCGACCGGTCCAGCAAAATGATGAAACCGCTGAAGTAATTGGCGGCAACTTTTTGCAAGCCAAAGCCCAGGCCCACGCCGAGTGCGCCACCGAACACCGACAAGGCGGTGATATCGATGCCGGCCAGCGGCAACACCACCAGTACCGCGAGGATGATCAGCAGGGTGCGCGCGATCTTGGCAAATACCACTCGCAGATTGGCGTCCAACTGGGTGAGCGTCAGCAAGCGCTTCTCCAGCAAGCGCCCGACCCATAACGCCAGTAACAAAGTGATGACGATCCACAGCAGTGCCTGCGTGATCATCAGCAAGGAAATGCGCTGCCGCCCGGTGTTAAAGCCCGTTTCATCCAGAAATGCCAGCACGGCGGGTAGCAGTCCGGCGAGGTAGAGCGCCACACCCGCCCAGATAAGCCAGGTCAGCGAAATTTCCCAGGATCGCAACCAACTGCCGGGCGCGAAGACATGACGCAATAGATAAACCGAACCGCGAATGATCGCCAGCGCGCTGACCATCGCAATGACGATCCCCAGCAGACTCACGCTTTGCCAGTGGCGCAAGGCCCAACGCCCCATCAGCAACAGGCCCAGCATGACGAGCGGAAACAGAACACGATTGATGCCGCCGACGCTCAAGCGCAGCGTGGTATTCGGGTCGGCGCCGCTCGGGATCGTCATACGCGGCCGCACCAGCCGCGCCACCCACCAAGCGAGGAACCCGCTCGCCAGCAAGATCGCGAGCTGCCACAGCACCGCGCGCTGCTCGAGTTCGCGCAGCACGGTCAGAACCAGGGTGTGCAGTTCGAACTCGTCTTGCATGCAATCATCTCAATGCAACAGGAACGCCGACGCGTGCGCTCGATGTGTCTGCCATTCCTCGGCGAATGCCCGCGTCAAGGCCAGGTTGCCGCGAATCACCAGCAGATTTTCCGCGTTGTGATGCTCCGCCGCGACCGTGAAGTTGTAACTGCCGGTGATCAACACCGGCGCGCGCGAACTCGCGTCGATCAGCATGACTTTATTGTGCGCGGCGCTGTGTTGCGCGTCGAGCGCGACTGCCACACCTTCCCTTCTCAGCAGCGTCAAAACCTGTCGCTCGGTCCGGGTGGTTTGCTCGGCGTCCGCGATCACTTGCACCGCGACTCCGCGCAGCTGCGCCCGCACCAGGGCGCGCGCGATGTCCTTGCTGGTAAAGCTGTAGGCCTGCACCAGGATCTGCGATTGTGCTTGATCGATCGCGTCAATGATCAGATGTGCCGCGCCGCCGTTGGGGGAGAAAGCGACCTGAATGCTTCCGGTCGCGGGGAGCTCGCGTGCCGCGTCGAAGGCGAGCGCACTGGTCGCGACGCACAGGCACGCAAACACGCAGTTAGGTACTCGCCGCATTTCGTTCCAGCGCCGCAGCAAAGAAACCATCGGTTCCATGCAGGTGCGGGAGTAGTTCGAGGTAAAGGCCGTCAGCGCGAATCGGTACGTGCGCCTTGCCCAGCAGCGCCGCGCAGTCGAGCGCGTGAAAGTCAGGGTGCGTCGCGAGAAACTGCTCCACGATCTGGCGATTCTCCTCCGGCAGAATGCTACACGTAGCATAGACTAAACGCCCGCCGGTTTTCACCAGCCGCGCGGCCGATGCCAGGATATTGGTTTGCTTCAGCGCCAGCTCCGCGATGTCCGACGGCTGTTGCCGCCATTTCAAATCGGGATTGCGGCGCAGCGTGCCTAAGCCGCTGCACGGCGCGTCTACCAGCACCCGGTCAATGCGTCCCGCCAGCCGTTTGATTTTTGCGTCACGCTCGCTGGAGATCAGTTGCGGGTGTACGTTGGAGAGTCCCGAGCGCGCCAGCCGCGGCTTGAGATTGCTCAGGCGCTTTTCCGAAGTATCGAAGGCGTAGAGCCGGCCCTGCGAATTCATCAAGGCGCCGAGCAGCAAGGTCTTGCCACCCGCGCCGGCGCAAAAGTCCACCACCATCTCGCGTCGTTTGGGCGCCACCAGAAAGCCCAGCAACTGGCTGCCCTCATCCTGCACCTCCACCGTGCCCGAGAGAAAGAGAGGATGTTTTTGCAGCGCAGGTTTCTCTTCCAGCCGGATGCCGATCGGCGAATACCGCGTGCTGACTGCGGGCAGGCCATCGGCTTTGAGTTGCGTCAATACTTCGTCGCGCGTGGCCTTGAGCGAATTGACCCGCAAATCGAGCGGCGCGGGCGCGAGCAGACCGCGCGCCAGCGCGAGCAACTCACTCTCCGGCATGATCTGCGCGAGCCGCTGGTACAGCCAATCGGGAAGACTGAGCCGCACCGCCGGCGGCAAAGTATTTACGTCGATCGCTTTGAGCGACTCTGCCCAAGTCCTTTCGTCGCGGCTCAGCAGCGTGTCCAACTGTGACAGGCCGATACCCTGAAATTTGATCAGCGCCGCCAGCAGAAGGCGCCGAGGCGTGGCGCGGCCGCAAATGTTTTCCAGCAAGCTCTTGTGCCGCAACACGCAGAACACTGTGTCTGCCACGAATGCGCGATCGTTCATTCCCAGGTCGCGGTGCGCGCGGAAATGCTCGCGCAACACCGAGTCGGCCGGATGGGTGAGGAGCAATACGCTGTCCAGCGCGAGCGTGGCTTGTTTCAAACGAGCTTCGGTGAATTGCATCAATAGGTGATCTTGGTGACGACTTGCTCGAGGCGCGTGCCGTCTTTTTCGGTGACTACCGCCTTGACCGGCAGGAAGTGATGCGCCGGCGACAGCCACAACTCGGCGCCACGCTCATCCTCCGCGTCCTGAATTTTTCTTAAATGCACGGTTTCCAATTTTCCCAGCGACGAGTCGATCATTTCCGTGCCAACTTTTCTGTACACGTAGTTGCTGATGCGCTTGCCATCGGTCATGTAAAAACGATATTCCTCGGCGTCGGGCGGGCGCACCACAAAACTATAGGTGAACGATAGTTGGTCGTAGAGCGGGTCGAGCAAAGGCTCTTCGCGGCTTTCGCCCTGATCCAGCGTGACCACCTTGCGTGCACGATCGATGCGTGCAACGGCCGGTGTCTTGGTTTTCCGCTCATCGCGGAACTCGTCGGGCATCAAGCCGAGCGCGCCGACCGTCCCGCGGCTGCTGCGCTTGAGCAAGGTGATGAATCCAAGCGCGACGGTCTCGCTGTCGATCTCATAGCGACTCTGGTGAATGCGCAGCACATCGGTCGCCACCGCGCTGCCGTAACTGCCGCCGTCTTTTTTGAAACTGTTGATCGCGAACTTCAGCGTTACCGTGCCTTGCCGGATGTCTTGCGCCTGCGCCTGTGCCTGCGCCGTCATCGCGATCGTTGCGACAAAAAAAATTGAGAGCAATGTTTTCACGAGCTGAGCTCCGGTGAGATCAGAAAATTCTCGGGGTACTCCGCGTCGCGCAGTTGCACGCGGTTTGCATGAACCGACAGACGTTCTCCCAAAAACCAGCGAATTGCCTGCGGCAATACTCGGTGTTCCTGTTGCAGCACGCGCTCTGCCAGGTGTGCCACATCGTCGTCGGCGCGCACCGGCACGGCCGCCTGCGCGATGATCGGTCCGTGGTCTAGCTTGGGAGTAACAAAATGCACCGTGCAACCGTGCAGCGCGACCCCCTCCTGCAACGCCCGCTCGTGCGTGCGCGTGCCCGGAAACGCCGGCAGCAGCGACGGGTGGATGTTGATGATGCGGCCGCTGAATCGATCGATGAAGGCAGACGTCAAGACGCGCATGAAGCCGGCGAGGACCACGAGATGCGGCCGTGCGCCGTCGATCTTGTCGGCCAGCACCTGATCGAAACTGTCGCGGTCGGGAAAATCGCGGTGATTCACGATCTCGGTGGCGACCCCGTGTGCGCGCGCGATGGCAAGGCCTTGCGCATCCGGATTGTTGCTGACGACCAGCTCGATGCGTCCGCCTACGTTCGCCGCCAGCAGCGCCTCTAAATTACTGCCGCGGCCGGAAATCAACACCACGATGCGCTTCATCGCGCCCGCGCTTTCAGCGGACCACAGTCTGGGCGCCATCCGTCCGCGCACGCACCTGGCCGATCGTGAATACCGTTTCGCCTGCCGCAGTCAGCGCGGCGCTGGCGCGCGCCGCGTCCTGCGCGCCCACGGTCACCGCCATGCCGATCCCGCAATTGAATACGCGCAGCATTTCTGCTTCGTCTACTCCGCCACTACGCTGCAACCAGTCGAACAGTGGCGATCGCGGCCACGCGCTACGGTCGAGCTCTGCCATTAAGTTCTCGGGGAGAATACGCGGCAAATTTTCTACCAGCCCGCCGCCGGTGATATGCGCAAGGCCTTTCACCGGCACTTGCTTCATCAATGCGAGCAGAGGCTTGACGTAGATACGTGTGGGTGCCAGCAAGGCATCGCCCAGCGTGCGCCCATCCAAGGGCATGGACAGATCGGCGCCGGCCGAATCAATAATCTTGCGCACCAGGGAAAAGCCGTTGGAATGCGCACCGCTCGACGCCAGCCCGAGCACCACATCGCCGGCAACGATGGTTGAGCCGTCGATGATCTCGTGTTTTTCCACTACGCCGACCGCGAAGCCCGCGAGATCGTACTCGCCTTGCGCGTACATGCCGGGCATCTCGGCGGTTTCGCCACCGATGAGCGCGCAGCCCGCCTGCTCGCAGCCCGCCGCAATTCCCTTGATGACTTGCGTGGCGGTCGCCACATCCAGCTTGCCGCACGCGAAGTAATCGAGAAAGAATAAAGGCTCGGCGCCTTGCACCAGGATATCGTTGACACTCATCGCCACCAGATCGATGCCGATGGTATCGTGGCGGTGCAGCTCGAACGCTAACTTGAGTTTGGTGCCCACGCCGTCGGTTCCCGAGACCAGCACCGGCTCTCGGTAACGCCGTGAAATTTCGAACAACGCGCCGAAGCCGCCGATACCTGCCAGCACGCCGTCGCGGTGCGTGCGCTTGGCGAACGGCTTGATGCGTTCAACCAGAACGTCACCGGCGTCAATGTCGACCCCGGCGCCGCGGTAGGATAATCCCGTGGATTGTTTCAAGTTGAGTAACGGCGTCGCAGGATATACAGTGAGGAGGGGTGCGCCAAGTCTGTACACGGCGGTCAGTACACGTTGTAGCCGACGCACTTCGCACAATCAACAAGCGGGCAAATTCTAACCGAAATGAATCTACAACGTTCCGAGTGGACGCGTTATGCGTGGTATGCGGCTGCGCTACTGGCGCTGGCGTGGGCCGTGCATTTGCTGGGGCCCATTCTCAGCCCCTTTTTGTTCGCAGCGATCGTTGCCTACATTTGCGCCCCGCTGGTGGAGTGGTGCGTGCGCCAGCGTATTCCGCGTACGGTTGCGGTTTTGCTGGTAATGACGCTGCTGATATTGTTGTTGGTGGCGCTGCTGCTGGTGTTGCTGCCGCTGTTTTATCGCCAGTTCTCGGCCATGCTGGAGAAAGTGCCAGACTGGATCGTGTGGACGCGCGCGCAAGTGATGCCGTGGCTGAGCGCGCACCTCGGCATCGACTGGCAACTCGACGGCGCGCATGTGCGGCAAGCGTTGACCGAGGCGCTGGGCCGCGGCGATGACATGACACGCAAGATGATTGACTTCGCGCGATCGAGTGGGTCGATGGTTCTCACCAGCGTGTCGGTGTTGGTGCTGGCGCCGCTCGCGTTGTTTTATTTCATGCGCGATTGGCGCGTGTTGTTGAAGCTTTGCGAAGATCTGATTCCACGCCGCTTGCACGCGTCCACTACGGGGTTGCTGCGTGAAGTCGATGATGTGCTGGGTCAGTTTCTGCGCGCGCAATTAGGCGTGATGCTGATCATGGCGGCGTTCTACTCGCTGGCGTTGTGGTTTACCTCGCTCGACTATGCGTTGCCGATCGGGATCGTGGCCGGGCTGCTGGTGTTCGTCCCCTACGTCGGCATGCTGCTGGGGCTGCTGCTCGCGACCCTGTCCGGCCTCACGCAATTCGGCTCGCTTGCGGGCTTGGTCCCGGTGTGGATCGCGTTTGCCATCGGCCAAACGATTGAAGGCATGTTTCTGACCCCGCGGCTGGTGGGGGACCGCATCGGTTTGCACCCGTTGGCGGTGATCTTTTCGTTGCTGGCGTTTGGCCAGGTGTTCGGTTTTGTCGGCGTACTGCTGGCGCTGCCGGCCAGTGCTGCCTTGCTGGTGACGTTGCGCCACGTGCGTGCGCGCTACCTGGCGAGCGCGCTGTACAAATCGTGAAGCAACTCGCGCTTGCCCTGGCGTGCGCACCCGCGCCGACCTTGGAGAACTTCGTCACCGGGCGCAACGAGGAGTTGCTGGACACGCTGATGCGGCTCACGCGCGGCGTAGAGACTGAACGGATTCTTTACATTTGGGGCAAACCCGGTAGCGGCAAGTCGCATTTGTTACGCGCACTCGCGGTTGCGCTGCACGCACATCAAGCGCCGCTCATGTTGGAACAATTGACCCGGCCCGCGATACTGGACGATGCGCACTTGCTGGACGAGCCGGGGCAGGCACTGCTGTTCCGTCTCGCCATCGCGGCGCGTGAGCGAGCCGTGTTGCTGGCCGTCTCCGGCGATGCACCGCCGGCGCGGCTTGCCCTGCGCGCCGACGTGGCGACGCGGCTTGGCTCCGGCTTGGTCTACGAAGTACACGCCCTGTCCGACGATGAAAAAGCCATCGCGCTACAGAGGTATGCAAAGGGACGAGGTCTAAAGCTGCCGGCGGAACTGGTGCAGTATCTGATGACGCACGGCAGCCGCGATTTGCGCGTGCTGATGGCGATCATCGACGCCTTAGATCGCTTTTCGCTGGAGAACAAGCGCGCGGTTACCTTGCCTTTGTTGCGTGACCTGTTGCGTGAGCTTGAGTTGCCGGCGTGACCACTTATTCGCGCGTGACTTGACGCGCTTTTTCTTCAGTCTTCAATCTTCTTTTAATCGAAAAAATGAATCTTGCACTGTTTGATCTGGATAACACTTTGCTCGCGGGGGACAGCGATTTTGAATGGGCGCAGTTCCTGATTTTCAAAGGTGTGCTGGATCGTGAAATTCACGAGAAGCGCAATCTACAATTCTACGAAGCCTACAAGGCGGGTACCTTGAACATTCATGAATTTCTGGACTTCCAGTTGGCGCCATTGGCGCGAGTCAAGCGCGCGACGCTGGATCGGTGGCACGCGGAATTCATGCGCGATCGTGTGCTGCCCATCATCACGCAGAAAGCGCGCGCGCTGGTCGCCGCGCATCGCGCGGACCTGTGCGCCGTCGTGACCGCGACCAATAGCTTCGTGACCGGGCCCATAGCGCGCGAATTCGGTATCGAAAATTTGATTGCCACCGAACCTGAACACCATAACGGCGAATTCACCGGACGGGTCGTCGGAACACCGTCATTTAGAGAGGGCAAGGTTGTGCGCGTGAACGAATGGCTGCGCACGCATGGAGAAGTTCTGCGAATTTTCGACAAGACCTTCTTCTACAGCGATTCGCTGAACGACCTTCCGTTGCTCTCCGTGGTGAACGCGCCGGTGGCGGTGGATCCGGACGACACCTTGCGCGCGCACGCGGGGCAACAGGGCTGGCCCATCATCAGCCTGCGTTAACAAGGCTACCGCAGGCGTCGCTCCTCAGGGTGGCGCGGCCTAAACGTCAATTCGGTCGCGCCCACAACTTCATTTTGGCTGCGCCGCTTCATTTGGGCTGCGCTACCGTCCTCAGATAAGGTTTCAGAGTCTTAAAGCCCTGCGGATATTTGGCTCTCGCCTGTTCATCGGTTACCGAGGGCGGGATGATGACGTCTTCGCCCGGTTTCCAGTTTACCGGCGTGGCGACCGTGTGCTTGGCATTCAACTGAAGTGCATCGAGCAGACGCAGCACTTCATCGAAATTGCGGCCGGCGCTCATCGGGTAAATGAGCATCGCCTTAACTTTTTTGTCTGGCCCGACGATGAATACCGAACGCACCGTCGCGTTGTCCACCGCGGTGCGCGGGCCGCCGCTCGCATTGGGGTGAATCATGTCATACAGTTTCGCCACTACCAGGTCGGAGTCCCCGATCAGTGGATAGTTGACCGCGTGTCCTTGCGTTTCCTTGATGTCGCCGACCCACTTGTTATGGTCGCTGACCGGATCCACGCTCAAGCCGATTACCTTGGTGTTGCGCTTATCAAACTGTGGCTTGAGGCCGGCCAGATAGCCAAGCTCGGTGGTGCAGACCGGCGTAAAGTCCTTCGGGTGCGAGAACAGAATTGCCCATTTGTCGCCGATCCACTCGTGAAAGCGAATTTTGCCCTCGGTGGTATCGGCGGTGAAATCCGGGGCCTCGTCGCCGATTCGAATAGCCATGACAGTTCCTCCTTCAGAGATTGAGTGAAAGACCACGCACGCTCACGGGCGTGGGCGGCCACCAGGGTGCACGACGTACACCAAAGTAACGAAGGCGGCACAACGGAGTCGCGCGTAGCCTGACGGCCAGCATACACCAGCAATGCGCACGACCCCTACAAGATACGCTTAAGCGCGCGTCTTTCCGGCCGTTGATCACCTCAGAAATGGTCCGTGTTGGGCCGCTCATATTGGAACTTGTTGCAATGCGTGGCAGCACATCGTCTATCCTTTCTGAATGCCGTGAATTGTGCGCGACGCGCGTGGCAGACGCTGCCGCGCGGCTGCTGGACGCGGTTCCCAGCATGCTGTCGGAGCGGGCGCAGAAAGAGCCGGAGAACGACCAGAAGAATATTTATTTTCGGGCGCGCGATGAAGCGCGCACCCGCGGCGCGCTGCTTACCGACGACTTTAGCCAGGGCGTGGCCGCGGCCTTCGCCAAGCTAAGCAAAGCACACGCTAAGCGTTCCGACGCTAAAAATCACGGCCCCAAAAATAGCCAGAAAGTTTCCGCGCGCGAGCTGACGTTGGTTGACCATGAGGACCTCAGCGAATCGCTCAAGGTGCGCGACCTGATCCGGCGCTTGACCGGCGCGGCCAGTGAACAACTGACACAGTTGCAGCCGCGGATTGCCTTGCTCGCCAACCTCCCCGACCTCACCGACGAGGACAATCCTCTCAGCCCGCACACACTGTGCAATGCCTTCCGCGCCGCATGCGAAAAATTCGATGCGGATGTGCGGGTTCGCATGGTGGTCCTCGAGGCTTTCGAAACCAGCGGAATCGGCGACCTGGAAAAACTCTACCGGGACCTCAACATCTTGTTGGTGGAGCGCGATGTCATTCCGGTGGCTTCGTTTCGCGTGCAAAAGAGTACGACGGTACCCGAATCGTTGTTGGGTCCAGGGCAAGCAGGCGCAAGCGGAGCACGCGCATCGGGTGGTGGCGGTGGCGCGGCGTCGTCGCCGGATCTGTTTGCGATCTTGCAGGGCTTGATGTCGAATCTGGCCGCGCGCGGGCCGGCCGTGCCGGCACTGCCCATGTACGCCGCGCCGGCTGGCAACGCCGCTGCGTCGATGAACTTAGGGGCGCTGCCCTCGCTTAATTTTGATTTGCTGGCGAGCGCGCCGGTGGTGCTGGAAGGCGCGCAGTTGATGAACGCGCTGACCCGCTTCCAGCACAACGATTTTGCCGCCGCGCAGTCGGACGCATTGCAGGCGCGCCGCGCCGCCGACGCCAATTTGTTGCATGAGATTCGTCAGTCGCCACTCGGCCGAGGCTTGGGCGTGCCGGATGCGGGCACCTTGGATATCGTGGCGTGCATCTTCGACCAAATTTTTGCCGACGAAAAAATCCCGCCCGCGATGAAAGCACTGATCGGCCGTCTGCAATTTCCCTTGCTCAAGGTCGCGCTGCTTGACAAGTCTTTTTTCGCCGATACGCAACACCCCGCCCGTGCCATGCTCGACGTGCTGAGCGAGTTCACTCTGGATACGAGTCTCGCCGCCGATTCTGTTCTGTATGGGCGCCTGGAACAATTGATCGAGAGCCTGCTGGCCGACTTCGACGCGGACCTGCAGGTATTCGAAGCGTTGCTGCGAGAACTGCGCGAGCTGCTGCAACAGCAGACGTGGCGTGCGGAAGAACGATCGCGTCAGGCAGTGGACGCGGCACAGCGCAAAGAATCGCGGCGTGTGGCGCGACAGCGTGCGTATAGCGAATTGAAATCGCGCGCGTCCGGCCGCTCGCTGCCGAAAGTGGTGCTGAAGTTCCTGATGGAAGAGTGGCTGAAACTTCTCTATCTTGCTTACTGCAACAAAGGCGAAGACAGCCCGGCGTGGAACAACGCCTTGCACACCCTTGATGAGCTGATCTGGAGCCTGGAGCCAAAGCAAAGCGCGGACGAGCGGCGTCAATTGGCGGCAAAGTTGCCACGCCTGCTGAAACAATTGCGCGCGGGAATGCGCGCCGCCGGCACGGAAACCAGCTCGGAACAGGTTTTTCTCGGTGCACTGATGCGGCGGCACACGGCGCTTATTGAAGGCAGCGCTCCGGCCAAGACGACCAAGCCGGCAGAAGCGGATTCGGTGCAAGACACTCAGTCCGTCATCCCCGGTGCCGCGCGCGGCGACAGCGCAGCGGAACATGACGAGCGAGCGCCAATCGCCGTCGAACCGCCGCCAGTGCTTGACGCAGATGCGAGCGCGAGCGAGCGTTCGGCTGCGAGCGAGGACGAAGCCGGCGCGCAGGCGATTGTGTACCCTTCGTCGGTGCCGGAAAGCGATGAACTGGTCGAGCTCGACTTCACCACGCTCGCCGACAAAGACGATGCGCCGGCACGCGATTTCAAACCTGCGTTTGCGGTCGAGGAAATCGAGATCGAGGCGGCACAGTTACCGGATAACGCCGACGAGGTGACCTCCGCAACCTACTCGGCCGCCGACTTGCGCCTCGGGTGCTGGGTTGACATCGAGCAGGCGGACGCGTCGCGCGTGTCGGCCAAGTTATCGTTCATCAGTCCCAGTGGCGGCGTGTACCTGTTTACCGATAGCGCCGGCGCGCAAGTCGCGGAAATGCGTTTCATCGACGTCGCGCGCGCGATTCGCAGTGGCGCGGTAAAGCCAATCGAGCGCGTGTCGATTTTCGACCGTGCGGTAGCGGGCTTGATCAGCGCGCTGCGTGCGCAATAGAACACGTGCTTGACCTGGCGTGCGTTGCAAGTTCGCTGGCGCGAAGCTTGCCTTACACCCGGTACTGTCAACTGTGGAGGTGGCTATGGGTCAGCGGAATTTCATCAAGCAAGTGGCGCAGTTTCGAGCGATCCTGAATGAGCGCGATTACCTTGAAGCGAAGCATCAACTGGTGCAAGCCCTGCACGCGCAACGGCAAACTGCGGCATCGGCTCGAGTCGAGTCGTTGACGTTGGCGATCTCGGAATACGAACGTCGTTTTGTCGACGGGGATGGTCAGGATAGCGAGTGGATCGAAGATGCTTACGATGCCGGTTTGCAAGATTGGGATGGCCCGACCCAGCGCTGGAGCGACAGTCTGGAGGCTTGATCGATTTTGTAATAATCGACGGCAGCGCTGTTCTCCCAGCGCGGGTCGAGTAATGAGCGGCATGTATAATTCTAGGGTGAAAAGCCCCCCACCTCATACTGGATGATTCGCAAGTTGCTTCGCCGGGTTTTTTCCGGCCGGTCTGGAGCGAGCGCTGCACCGCGCATCATTCCGCTCGAACAACACGGCATCTCCGCTGACCACATCGGTTCGTGTGCACGCCGCACGATCACAACGCTACAGGAGCGCGGTTTCACTGCTTACGTGGTAGGCGGTGCGGTACGCGATCTGCTGCTCGGATTGGAACCCAAGGACTTTGACCTCGCCACCAGCGCAACGCCGGAGGAAGTGCGCGCCGCGTTTCGCCGCTCGCGCATCATTGGACGCCGCTTTCGGCTGGTGCACGTGATGTGCGGGGCCGAAACGATCGAGGTTTCGACCTATCGCGCGCTCAACGCCGGGCCGGATTCAGCGGATCAGATTGCCGACCAGCACGGCCGTATTCTGCGCGACAACGTGTTCGGGACCTTGGAGGAAGACGCGATCCGGCGCGACTTCACCATCAACGCGCTGTATTACGATCCGACCACCGAACAGATCCTCGACTACTGCGGTGGCGTGAAACATCTAAAAGCGCGCTCGTTGGTAATGATCGGTGATCCAGTGCAACGCTACCGTGAAGACCCGGTGCGCATGCTGCGCGGCGTGCGGCTCGCCGCGAAACTCAAACTAAAAATTGCCGCAACAACGCGCGAACCGATCGGCGAACTGGCTGCATTGCTGGCCAACGTGCCCTCTGCGCGCGTATTCGAGGAGATGTTGAAACTGCTGTTGTCCGGCTACGCCGTCGATTGCGTCAAGATGTTGCGCGCCGAGGGTCTGCATCACGGTTTGCTGCCGATGCTCGACGTGATTCTGGATCAGCCGCAAGGCGAGCGCTTCGTGATGCTCGCACTGGCGCGCACCGACGAGCGCATTCGCGCCGATAAGCCGGTCTCGCCCGGATTCTTATTCGCGGCGTTGTTGTGGCACGAGGTGCTGGCGGCGAGCAAGTTGCGCGTGGAGCAAGGCATGCACGCCATGCCTGCGCTGCAAGAAGCGATGGATCAGGTGATTCAGGTGCAGGCAGAGAAGCTCTCAATTCCGAAGCGATTCGGCGCCGACATGAAGGAGATATGGGCGCTTCAGGTGCGGCTCGACAACCGCAGCGGCAAGCGCCCTTACGGCGTGTTGACCAGCCCGCGCTTTCGTGCCGGCTACGATTTCCTGTTGCTGCGCTGTGAAAGCGGCGAGGTGGAAATGGAGGCCGGCGAGTGGTGGACGCGCTTTCAGGATGCCAATGAGAGCGAACGCGCCGCCATGTTGCTGCCGCTTGCGAGTGGCGGACCACGCCGGCGCCGCCGCCGCGGTGGCGCGCGCGCCGCAACGGTTGCTCCAGGCGAAATCTGAATGGCAGGACGGCTTGCGTACATCGCGTTGGGCGCCAACCTGGACGGTCCGCAACGGCAAGTGACGACCGCCATGCAGGAATTGACGGCGCTCCCGGACACCAGAGTGCTGGAGCGTTCGTCGCTATATCGCACGACCGCGGTAGGCGGGCCGTCACAACCGGACTACATCAACGCATGCGCCAAGATCGAAACCACGCTCGATGCGCGCGTTTTGCTCGATGAGTTATTGCGCATCGAAGCCGCGCACGGCAGGCGGCGCTCGTACACGAACGCGCCGCGCACGCTTGATCTCGACTTGCTGTTGTACGACGATCAAGTGATCGAGCAACCCGGGCTGAGAGTCCCTCATCCGCGCATGCACCAGCGCGCATTTGTTCTGCTGCCGTTGCACGAGATTGCGCCGGAATTGGTGATTCCCGGGCATGGCGCGATCGAACACCTCATCGAAAACATTGCGCTCACCGGCGTGAGCAAACAGCATGCTGCTTGAGAGGTTGCGCTATCTGGTCGTGGAAGGCCCGATCGGTGCGGGCAAGACCAGTCTTGCGCGTCGCCTGGCCGAGCACTTGAACGCCACTTCGCTGCTGGAAGAACCCGACGCTAACCCATTTCTCGAACGCTTTTATCGCGACCCGCGCCGGCATGCGCTGGCGACGCAGTTGTTCTTTCTGTTCCAGCGCGCGCAACAAGTGGCGGACCTCAAGCAGATCGATATGTTTTCGCGCGCCACCGTGGCCGATTTCCTGTTCGACAAGGACGCGTTGTTCGCGCGGCTCAATTTGTCGGACGACGAGCTGGCGTTGTATCAGCAGGTCTATCGCCACCTGATGCCGCAAGCCGCCACGCCTGAGCTGGTGATCTATTTACAGGCGTCCACCGCGCAGTTGGTTGCGCGCGTGCGGCGCCGGGGCAATGACTATGAGCACGCGATTTCCGAGGCCTATCTGGTAAAAATAGCCGATGCGTACCGCCGCTTTTTTTATGAGTTCAATGCCGCGCCGCTGCTGATCGTCAACAGCGACCACTTGAATTTTGTTGATCAGTTAGGCGATTTTGATTTACTGTTGCACCGCATTCAAAAAATGCGCGGGCCGCGGGAATTCTTCAGCCAAGGCGAATAATCCCAGACCCATCAATCAACCTTTCTGAAATGGACGCACCAGTGCGAATTACAACATCAACTTTGAACAAGCTGTTTGCCGAAGGCCAAAAGCTGACCATGCTCACCGCCTATGACGCCAGTCTCGCGACAGTACTCGACGAGGCCGGCGTGGAGATTCTGCTGGTCGGCGACTCACTCGGCATGGTGGTACAAGGGCACGATTCGACCTTGCCGGTGAATATGGACGCGGCCGCGTATCACACGCAATGCGTCGCGCGTGGCGCGAAGCGCTCGCTGGTGTTGGGAGATTTGCCGTTCGGCAGCTATCAGGAAAGCCCGCAGAAAGCCTACGCCAACGCCGCAAGATTGATGGCGGCCGGCGCGCACATGGTGAAGATCGAAGGTGGCGCGGTGATGGCGGAAACGACGCGGTTTATCGCCGAGCGCGGCATCCCGGTATGCGGACACATCGGCCTCACGCCGCAGTCGATGCATGCGCTGGGCGGCTTCAAGGTTCAGGGCAAGTCCGAAGACGCGGCGCAACTGCTGCTGCACGATGCGCGCGCGCTGCAAGACGCCGGCGCCTGCATGCTGGTGATCGAGTTGGTGCCCGCGCAATTGGGTCAACAGATCACCGACGCTCTGACCATCCCGACCATCGGCATCGGTGCCGGTGCCGCGTGCAGCGGGCAGATTCTTAATCTATATGACATGTTGGGAATTTATCCGGGCAAGCCGCTGCGTTTTGTGAAGAACTTCATGCATGGTGCGGCGTCGGTGCAAGATGCCGTCGCGCGCTTCGTCAAGGAAGTCAAGGCGGGGACTTTCCCCGGGCCCGAGCACTGCTTCTGATTCAAAAAATATAATTCATCCGATGGAAATCATCCGCACTGTGCGCGAACTACGCGCGCGTCTGGCGCGCGAGAAGAACCTGGCCTGCGTGCCGACCATGGGAAATATCCATGACGGGCATTTGTCGCTCGTCAAGCTGGCGGCGGAGCGTTCGCCTTTCGTAGTCACGACTATTTTTGTCAATCGGCTGCAATTCGGGCAAGGCGAAGACTTCGACAAATATCCGCGCTCCTTTGAGGACGATTGCGCCAAACTCGAAAAAGCCGGCAACCACCTCGTGTATCACCCGAATGAATCAGAGATGTATCCAGTACCGCAGATTTTTATGCTGGACCCGCCGCCGGTGGCGAACAAGCTAGAAGGGCGTTTTCGTCCGGGCCATTTCCGCGGCATGGCAACGGTGGTGCTGAAATTGTTCAATATGGTGCAGCCGCAGTTCGCGGTGTTCGGGAAAAAAGACTACCAGCAACTGCATCTGGTGCATCACCTAGTCGAGCAACTGGCGCTGCCGGTGACCATCGTCCCGGCCGAGACTTGCCGAGCGCCAGACGGACTCGCGCTTTCCTCGCGCAATCGTTTCCTCAGCGCGGACGAACGCAAAGAGGCGCCAAGAATCAATCAGGCATTGCGGCAAGTGCAAGACGCAGTGCAATCCGGCGACCGTAATTTCGAAGCGATTGAGTTCGCCGCCGATGCGCTTCTCGCGCGGCATGGCTGGCATGTGGATTATGTGGTGGTGCGCAGCCGCCGCACTTTGCTCGCGCCGGAGGCAGGCGAAACGGAACTGGTGACCTTGGGTGCGGCCAAGTTGGGCAGCACCCGGCTTATCGACAACATCGAGATTGCCGCGCCGGCATACAACGGCGCGTAAATCGAATTTTCATCCAACCAACACAACAGGAGATTCTTAGAAATGTCAGGTCATGGTGGACACATCGACGCATCGAACAAAAAAGTCGCATTGCTGATCGCGGTGCTTGCCGCGCTGCTGGCGTTTTCCGAGACCGGCGGTAAGAGCGAGCAGACGCTGGGATTGAGTCTGAATATTGAAGCGTCCAATCTGTGGAGCTTCTTCCAGGCCAAAACTATTCGCATGACCGCGATCACTCTGGCCGCGGAAAACGCCGAGATCGAATTGTTGGCTACGAAAGATGCGAAGACCAAAGAAGCGCTGGGCAAGAAGATTGAGAGCTGGAAAGCCACCGCCGCGCGCTACGACTCGGAGCCAGACAAACGCGAAGGTCGCAAGGAACTCGCCGAACGGGCAAAAGAAAAAGAGAAAGCGCGCGATCATTCCCTCGCGGCTTATCATCATTTTGAACTTGCTTCCGCCGCGTTTCAGATCGGTATCGTGCTGGCTTCGGCGATGGTGATCACCGGTGCAGGATTCCTGTTCTGGCTGGCCGGCGGTTTGGGCGTCGTTGGCATTATATTTTCGGCCATTGCCGTACTGGCGCCGACTGCAGTCCATATTTTTTGAGCGCTGCGGCGTGGCCTCCACCGCGCTCAACCTGTTGAGTTGGAATAATTTCGGCGCTTGATGCGGTGGCGAGGCTTACGCGGCAGGCAGTTTATGGTTCTTGAAATCTTCGCGCAGCTTGGTCTTGAGCAGTTTGCCGGTTGCCGTGTGAGGCAGTTGCTCGACGAATACCACGTCATCGGGGATCCACCATTTGGCGATACGTCCGTCAAAAAACTTTAGCAGCTCTTCGCGTGTCACACTGGTGTTCGGCTTACGCACCACGATGAGCAGCGGCCGCTCGTCCCACTTCGGATGCGCGACGCCGATCACCGCGGCTTCGGCCACCGCCGGATGACCCACGGCCGCATTCTCCAGATCGATGGAGCTGATCCATTCGCCGCCGGATTTGATCACGTCTTTGGAGCGATCGGTGATCTGCAGGTAACCGTCGGCATCGACGGTGGCGACGTCGCCAGTGGGGAACCAGCCGTCGCGCAACACGTCACCGCCTTCGCCCTTCATGTACGCCGCAGTGATCCACGGACCGCGCACCAGCAGATCGCCAAACGCCTTGCCGTCCCAGGTCAGTTCCTTGCCGTCGCCATCGACAATTTTCATATCGACGCCAAAAATTGTCCGGCCTTGTTTGTATTGCAACTGCAAGCGCTGCTCCGCGCTCCAGTCGTCGTGCTTGGCCTTGAAGGTATTTACCGTGCCGAGCGGGCTCAACTCGGTCATGCCCCACGCGTGTAATACCTGCACGCCGTAGTCTTGCTGGAACGACCGGATCATCGCCGGGGGACAAGCGGAGCCGCCGATGATGGTGCGGTTCATGGTGCTGAATTTGAGCTTGTTCTGGTTCATGTGCTGCAACAGCGCCAGCCACACGGTGGGTACGCCCGCCGACACCGTGACTCGTTCGCTCTCGAACAGTTCGTGCAAATTTTTCCCGTCGAGTTGAGATCCCGGAAACACCAGCTTGGCGCCAGTCATAGCGCAGGCATACGGCAGGCTCCAGGCGTTGGCGTGGAACATCGGGACCACCGGCAACATCACGTCGCGCGCGGAAATGTTCAACGCGTCGGGCAGCGCGGCGGCGTAAGCGTGAATCACGGTGGAGCGGTGCGAGTACAGCACGCCCTTGGGATTGCCAGTGGTGCCCGAGGTGTAACACAGCGACGAGGCGGTCCGCTCGTCCAACTCCGGCCAGGGAAACTCACCGGATTCTGCATTGACCAAGTCTTCGTAGCAGAGCAGATTGGGAATGGCGTGTTGCGGAAGATTCGCGCGCGCGCAAAGCGCGATCCAGCCTTTGACGTCTTTGCACAGCGGTGCCAGTTTTTCAATCAGCGGCGCGAACGTGAGATCGAACAGCACATAGCGATCTTCGGCGTGGTTGATCAAGTACACCAGTTGCTCGGGAAACAGCCGTGGATTGACGGTGTGCAACACCGCACCCATGCTGGAAATACCATAGAACGCCTCGAAGTGGCGATAGCCGTTCCAGGCAAGCGTGCCTATGCAGTCGCCTTGGCGCACGCCAAGCCGTGACAGCGCCTGCGCCAGCTTTCGCGCGCGGGTGTGCGCGTCGCGATAGGTATAGCGATGCAGCGGACCCTCGATCGTGCGCGACACGATCTCGGTATCGCCGTGATAACGATCCGCGTGCCGGATCAACGACGAAATAAGCAGAGGGCTGTCCATCATCAGGCCGTACATTGCTGTCTCCATATTATTGTGCGTCCGCCGAATTCTAGCAGGGGCCTATTCATGAGTCTGCTAGAATCGGCCGCGAACAAGGCAGGGAATTCGGGCGAAGTTAATCGTTGAGCGTTCGCCGAGATGCCGAACCTGCCGCGGATCATAAATGACGGGCCTCGAAAACACAGTCCGTCGTATTGGGAGGACGCAATGCAGAGGAAGTACCTGATCGGCGCGGTTGCGGCCGCTATTTCCCTCGCGCGCATCGATGCGCGCGATACGGTGATGCCCACTACTTGCGCAATGCAACGCCGGTAAACCCGCGCCAGGCACGCACATGGAATTCTTCCTCGTCACTCTGCTCAACAGCTTGTCCTACGGCCTGCTGTTGTTCATGTTATCGAGCGGCCTCACGCTGATCTTCAGCATGATGGGCGTGCTGAATTTCGCCCATGCGAGTTTCTACATGTTGGGGGCTTACTTCTCCTACCAGGTGAGCTTGCATCTGGGTTTCTGGCCGGCGCTGTTCTTGTCACCGTTGATCGTCGGCACGTTGGGGGCGGCGACCGAGCGTTATGGATTGCGCACCGTGCACAAGTTCGGCCACGTGGCGGAACTGCTGTTTACTTTCGGCCTGGCTTACGTGATCGAGGAGATCGTTCATCTCATCTGGGGGCGCGCACCGGTGGACTATCGCATCCCGTCGCAGCTCGACTTCACTTTGTTTACTTTGTACAGCACGCAGTATCCGGCGTATCGCGGTTTCATGATGCTGGTCTCGGTGGGCATGCTGGTGTCGTTGTTCTTGGTGCTGACGCGCACGCGAGTCGGCATGATCGTGCAGGCTTCGCTCACACATCCCGACATGGCGGAGTCGCTCGGCCACAACGTGCCGCGCGTGTTCATGTTGGTGTTCGCCGGCGGTTCCGCGTTGGCGGCGCTGGCGGGCGTGATCGGCGGCAACGCCTTCATCACCGAGCCGGGCATGGCGGCGGCGGTGGGTTCGATCGTGTTCGTGGTGGTGGTATTCGGTGGCATGGGTTCGCTCACCGGCGCCTTTATCGCATCGCTGGTTATCGGAGCGATCCAGACTTTCTCCGTTGCACTCGACTACTCGCTGATGAGCCTGTGGACGCATCTGGGCGTGCAAGTTTCGCGCGACTCCGGCCTCGGCGCTTTGTCGAGCATCACCATTTCGCAAACCGCCCCGGTGATGCCGTATTTGATGATGGTGTTGATGTTGATCGTGCGGCCCAAAGGTCTCATGGGCACGCGTGAGAGCTGACATGCATAACGTGATCAGCAAACGACGACTGTGGTTCTGGGGCGCGACGCTGCTGGCGCTGATCGTCTTGCCCTATTTGTTTAAGGCGGGCTTCGCGTTGTCCATGTTGTGTCAGATGGGGATCGCGGTGATTTTCGCGCTGTCGTACAACATGCTCTTGGGGCAGACCGGCTTGTTGTCTTTTGGCCACGCGGTGTATTTTGGGCTGGGTGCATTTATCTGCGCGCACGCGCTCAACGCGGTGGCGGCCGGCAAGCTGATGATCCCGGTGACTTTCGTTCCCTTGCTGGGCGGATTGACCGGCCTGGTGTTCGGTCTCATTTTTGGTTTTGTTACCACGCGCCGTGCCGGCACACCGTTCGCGATGATCTCGCTCGGCATCGCCGAAATGGTTGCCGCGTGTTCGCTCATGTTCCCGGCGTTTTTTGGCGGCGAAGGCGGCATCCCGACCAATCGTCAAGTCGGCCCGGCGGTGATGGGCGTGACCTATGGCCCGCAGCTTCAGGTCTATTATTTAATCGCCGGCTGGTGCTTTGTCTGCATGCTGGCGATGTTCGCACTGACGCAGACGCCGCTTGGCCGCATGGCCAACGCGGTGCGCGACAATCCCGAGCGCGCGCAATTTGTCGGCTACAACACGACGCGTGTGCGATTCCTGATGTTGACCTTGTCTGCTTTCTTCGCCGGAATCGCCGGCGGCCTGGCCGCGATCAACTACGAAATCGTCACCGCCGAAACGTTGGGCGTTACCGCCTCCGGCAACGTGGTGCTGATGGCCTTCATTGGCGGCATCGGGCATTTCTGGGGGCCGATCGTCGGCGCGGTGCTGGTGTCGTTTCTGCAGTCGGCGTTGTCGTCTTACACCCAGGCTTGGCTGCTGTATTTTGGTCTGCTGTTCCTGATCATCATTTTGTTCACGCCCGGCGGCATCGCCAGCTTGGTGACGCTGCATAAGCCGGTGTGGCGTGCCGGCCTCACGCGGTTGCTCGCGCCGTCTTACATAGTGGCGGGCGCGACCGGTCTGGTCGCGGTGACCGGCTTCGTCGCGCTGGTGGAAATGTTGTATCACCTGGAATCGAAAGACGCCGCCGGTGCGTTCGTGTTCTTCGGCCTAAGTCTCGATCCGACTCGCGCGGTGGCGTGGATCGGCGCGGCGCTGGTGTTGCTTGCCGGCGTGGCGCTGCTGTATGGCGCGCGCCGGGTGGTGACGCGGGCGTGGGAGAAAGTCAACGCGCAACTACTCGCCGGCAAAGTGGCATGAGCGCGGCGTTGCAATTACTCGAGGTGCGCAAGAGCTTCGGCAAGACCGCCATCATCAATGGTGTGAGTCTGGCGATTGAGAGCGGCGAGCGTCACGCCATCATCGGCCCTAACGGTGCGGGAAAATCCACTTTGTTTAATTTGATCTCCGGCCGCTTTCCGGTGAGCTCCGGACGCATCGACTTGAACGGACAGGATATCGGCGGGCTTACGCCTTACGAGATCAATCGCAAAGGACTCGCGCGCAGCTTCCAGATCACTAATATTTTTCCGCGCATGTCGGTGTACGAGAATCTGCGCTGCGCGGTGCTGTGGTCGCTCGGTTACAAGTATTCGTTCTGGCAGCGCGTCAGCGGCCTCAAGGACGTGGCGGCGCGCGCCAATGAAATTGTCGAACGCATCAATCTGGTTAAGCGTCACGATACCTTGGCGGGTGTATTGTCCTACGCTGAGCAGCGTGCGCTGGAAATCGGCATCACCATCGCCGGTGGTGCCGAGGTGATTCTGCTGGACGAGCCGACCGCCGGCATGAGCCGATCGGAGACCGACGACGCGGTAGAGTTGATCCGCAACGTGACGCAAGGCAAGACCCTGATCATGGTGGAGCACGACATGGGCGTGGTGTTCAATTTGGCGGACCGCATTTCCGTGCTGGTGTACGGTGAGGTCATCGCCACCGGCGCGCCGCAGGAAATTCGCGGCAACCAGGCGGTGCAAGAGGCGTATCTCGGCACCGAGCAAAACCATGCTTGAAGTCAAAGATCTGCACGCTTATTACGGTAAGAGCCATATTTTGCATGGCGTGTATTTGAGCGTGCGCGAAGGCGAGATCGTCAGCTTGCTCGGGCGCAATGGCGTGGGGCGTTCCACCACCATCAAATCGATCATGGGCCAGGTCGCACACAGCGGCTCGATTCGCTTCAAGGGCGAAGAGATCGGTGGCTTGAAGACTTATTTGGTCGCGCGCAAAGGCTTAGGCTACGTGCCGGAGAACCGCGACATCTTTCCCACTCTGACAGTGCAGCAGAATCTGCAACTGGGCGAGAAGAGCACGCGCGGCAAAGGCCGTTGGAACATGGCCGATATGTATGCGCTGTTTCCGCGCCTCGAAGAGCGGGCGAACGCGCCGGCCGGGGTGATGTCGGGTGGCGAGCAGCAGATGCTGACGCTGTGCCGCACGCTTATGGGCGACCCGGATCTGGTGATGATCGACGAGCCGACCGAGGGTCTGGCGCCGAAGATCGTGGAGCAAGTGGCGAAACTGTTCGACGAGATGAAGAATCGCGGCGTATCGATCTTGCTGGTGGAGCAGAAACTCACCATCGCACTGAAGATCAGCCAGCGCCTGTACGTGATGGGTCACGGGCACATCGTGTTCGAGGGCACGCCGGAACAGTTGCGCGGCAACGAGTCGATTCGGAAGGAATGGCTGGAGGTTTGATTTCTCGGTGCCTCGGTGTCTCTGTGATTACTGCTCTTTTTTGAGAGTCCGCAATGTCAAAATTCGTTGAATACCAGTTGCAAGGCCACGTCGGTGTCATCACGCTGAACAACCCGCCGGTGAATGCGTTAGCGGTGAATAAGGGTGTGCCGCAGGGCATTCTCGATTTCATTCGCGAAGGTGAACACGACACCGCGGTCAAAGTGTTTCTGCTGATCGGCGCGGGTCGCAATTTCTCCGGCGGCGCGGATATCTCCGAGTTCGGCAAACCCTACGAGCCGGGTAAGGCGCTGTTGCCTGAACTGCTGTTGTATATGGACACGGTGACCAAACCCATCGTCGCGGCGATCAGCGGGCCGACCATGGGTGGCGGCTTGGAGCTCGCGCTGGCGTGTCACTATCGCTGCGCCTTGAGCGGCGCGCAGATCGCGCTGCCCGAAGTGAAACTGGGCATCTTGCCCGGTGCCGGAGGGACGCAGCGGCTGCCGCGGCTGGCCGGCGTGCAAGCCGCGCTGGACATGATCGTCAGCGGCGACCCGATCAGTACCGAGAAAGCCAAGGAACTTGGCATCGTCGATGAGATCGTGACCGGCGACTTGCGTGCGGCGGCTATCTCGTTTTGCAACCGGGTAATGCGCGAAGCGCGCGGCGTGCGGCGCGCGAGTGCGCTCACGGCGACCTTGGAGGCTGATGCTGTGAGCTGGTTCGCGGAAGCGAAGAAGACAACTGCCAAGGTATGGCGTGGCTATCCTGCGCCGCTCGCCTGCGTCGCCTGTGTTGAAGCGGCAGTGACCCTGCCGTTTGCCAAGGGCATCGTGTTCGAACGGCAGGAATTCCAGAAACTGGTGAGCACCACCGAATCGAAATCGCTGCGCCACTTGTTTTTCGCCGAGCGGGAAGCGGGCAAGATTCCGGATATTCCGGCCGGCATCGCGGCCTCGGACATCAAGAGCGCGGCGGTGATCGGCGCGGGCACCATGGGCGGCGGCATCGCGATGAATTTCGCGAATGCCGGCATTCCGGTGAAGCTGTTGGAGATGAAACAAGAAGCGCTGGACAAAGGTCTGCATACCATTCGTGGCAACTACGCCAACACGGTCGCCAAGGGCCGGCTCACGCAAGAGGCGATGGACAAGCGCATGGCGCTGATTCAGCCCACGATGTCTTACGATGATTTGAAAAGGGCTGACATCATCGTCGAAGCGGTGTTCGAGGAAATGGAGATCAAGAAGCAGGTGTTCGGAAAAATCGACGCGATAGCCAAGCCCGAGGCGATTCTTGCGACCAATACCTCGACGCTCGACGTGAACGAGATTGCGCGCACCACCAAGCGGCCGGAGAAAGTCATCGGCACGCATTTCTTCAGCCCCGCCAACGTGATGAAGCTGCTGGAGATCGTGCGCGGAGAAAAAACGGCAAAAGAGGTGCTCGCGACGGCAATGAAGTTGGGCAAGACCATCAAGAAAGTGCCGGTGTGCGTGGGCGTGTGCGACGGCTTCGTCGGCAATCGCATGGTGCACAAGTATTTCCGCGAAGTAGGCTATTTGCTGGAAGAAGGCGCGCTGCCGTGGCAGGTCGATCGCGTGTTGGAAGAGTTCGGTTTTGCCATGGGACCGTGCCGCGTCGGAGACCTGGCCGGCCTCGACATCGGCTGGGCCATTAGAAAACGCCAAGCCGCGACGCGTGACCCTAACGAACGCTATTGCAAGATTCCCGATCTCATATGCGAGCTGGGCCGCTTCGGTCAAAAAACCGGCGCGGGCTACTATCGCTACGAAGCCGGCCGCAAGGCCGTGCCCGACGCGGAAATCGAGGCGCTGATCGTGCGAGCCTCCGCGGAGAAAAGCCTCACGCGCCGCGAAATTTCAGATGAGGAAATTCTCGAACGCTGTGTCTACCAGTTGATCAACGAGGGCGCGATGATCGTCGAAGAAGGTATCGCATTGAGAGCCAGCGATATCGACGTGGTGTATGCCTTTGGTTACGGGTTCCCGCGTTATCGCGGCGGCCCGATGTTTTATGCCGATAGCGTGGGCGTTGATAAGGTCTACCAGTCAGTGCAGAAGTATCATGCCGTCCACGGCGATATCTGGAAGCCGGCGCAATTGCTCGCTAAGCTCGCAGCGGAAGGTGGCAAATTTAACCAGTCGTAGGTGGCTTCGCGCGCCAGCGCAATCCACGCGCCGCCCTACGCTTGCAGGCAAGGGATAACTTCGAACTCTGAATATTTTTAGGAGCCATCATGACCGACGCCGTTATCGTATCGACTGCCCGGACTGCGCTGTGCAAATCCTGGCGCGGTGCCTTCAACATGACGCATGGCGCGACCTTGGGTGGCCACGTGGTGAAGGCGGTACTCGAGCGCGCCAAGCTCGACGCGGCCGAAGTTGAAGACGTGATCATGGGCTGCGCCAATCCTGAAGGCGCGACCGGGCACAACATCGCGCGGCAAATCGCACTGCGCGCCGGTATGCCGGTGACGGTGTCGGGCATGACGGTCAATCGCTTCTGCTCCTCCGGGTTGCAAACGGTAGCGTTGGCGGCGCAGCGGATCCTTGCCGGAGAGGCGAGCATCTTCGTCGCCGGCGGCGTGGAATCCATCTCCTGCGTGCAGAATGAGATGAACCGGCACATGGTGCAGGAGGAATGGCTCAACGCGAACAAACCGGCGATTTACCTGCCCATGCTGGCGACCGCCGAGAATGTCGCGAAGCGTTACAAAATTTCGCGCGACGCGCAGGATCGCTACGGCGTAGACAGCCAGTTGAAAGCAGCGAAATCTCGCGCCGCAGGAAAATTCCGCGACGAGATCGTGCCGCTTGCGACGCGCATGAAAATCGTCGACAAGAATACCGGCGCCGAAACCCATAAGGACGTGACTGCAAGCGAAGATGAAGGCATTCGCGCCGACACCACCTACGAAGGCGTGTCCAATATCAAACCCGCCGTCGAGGGAGGTGTGATTGCCGCGGGCAATGCAAGTCAATTCTCCGATGGTGCATCGGCGCAGGTCGTGATGAGCGATCAAGAAGCGGCCGCGCGAGGTCTCATGCCGATGGGTATCTTCCGTGGCTTTGCTGTTGCCGGCTGCGAGCCGGACGAAATGGGAATCGGCCCCGTCTTCGCGGTGCCGAAGCTCCTCCGGCGCGCAGGTCTCAAAGTTGACGATATCGGCTTGTGGGAGCTGAACGAAGCGTTCGCAGTACAGGTGATCTATTGCCGCGACAAACTTGGCATTCCCAATGAGCGCCTGAACGTAGATGGCGGTGCCATAGCGGTCGGCCATCCTTACGGAACGACGGGCAGCCGCCTGGTTGGTCATGCCTTGATCGAAGGCAAGCGGCGCGGAGTGAAGTATGTGGTCGTGACGATGTGTATAGGCGGTGGAATGGGAGCCGCCGGATTGTTTGAGGTGGTTTGACCCGTTGCGCTTGCTTACTCTCAACGCAGAGAGAAACCAAATTTGCGTACGGTGGGTTCGCGCAGCAACCCACCGAGCGGCGCTGGATCGGCGATTCGAAAACGCGAAGAGGGGCCTGCTCTCAACGCAGAGGCGCAGAGAACGCCAAGCACGCAGAGAGAAACCCAGTTTTCGTAGGGTGGGTTCGCGCAGCAACCCACCGAGAATTGCAGTGTTCGCGCAGCAGCCCACCGAGCGGCGCAATGGAGAGCGCAATGAGAATCAGGTGGCGCGGTGGATTGCGCTGGCGCGCGAATCCACCCAACGTCGTTCACTTACACGCGAATATCCACAACATTTCGTCGACACTCGCGGGAAGGAGATATCCCCAAGCGGTGCTGCCGGGGACGGTGTAAACGCTGTCTCGCTCGCCCATGTGCGCGAAATGCAGCGCGGAGCTCAGTGTGTGTTGACGCGCTTCCTTGCAGTCGTATTCCTTTTGCGACTTCATCGACCAGTACAGCAAATAATCGGACCACTGCTGAGAGGTCTTGTAATCCAGCAGCACCCACACCTCGACGATATGTTCGCGCTTGCGCAGCGTGGCAACATCGACGTAGGCGTCCAAGTCCTCGTTGCCCGCTACGCGTGTCCACTCCGCCGACGCGCAGGTGCTGACCAGCGACAGGATCAGCAGCAAGTTCTTCATTGTGCCTCCGTTGCCTGCAGGGCCGGCCGTTTCGCATGAACGTGCTGTGGCATGTCCAAGCCGATCAAGCCTACTTCGCATGCTTTGATTTGCAAGGCGAGAAATTTCGAGAAGATGCGCGACTGCGCCAGACTGCCGGCGGTGAACCACAGACTTTTTTGCCGCGTGCGTCTCCACATATTGCGCAGCTCACCGCCCTCGTCGAAGCCCCACACCGGGCCAATCTTTTCCGAGACTGCATCGCCGAGCAAGCGGCGCGCGACTTCTTGCTGACTCAAATAGCCGCTCGCGAGCACCAATAATTCGGCAGGGTAGATGGCGCCGTCGCGCAATAGCGCGCCTTCCGGCACGAAGCGCTCGATGTCGCTGAACTGCATGACATCGATCTTGCCATCGATGATCAAATCGGAGCAGCCGACGTTGAAGTAATAACCGCCGCCGCGCTGCAAGTAACGCATCTGAAAACCTTGATCGTCTTCCTGAAAATCCAACTGAAATTTACTCGCCGCCAATCCGTTCAGAAGTTTTGCGTCATTACGCCGCGCCATTTCGGTTGCCAGCACGTACGAGCGTTGCAACAGCGGAAACGGCAACGAGGTCGCGAACAAATCGCAGTCTTCGAACGGAATGCCTTCGGTGTACATGGCGTACACGCGCTGCGCCTCTTTGAGGCTGACCACGTAGGTCGGGCTGCGCTGGATCAAAGTGACCTTGGCACCGGCGGAATACAGGTCTTGCGCGACATCATGTCCGCTGGTGCCGGTGCCAAGTACCAGCGTGTTGCGTCCGCGCCATTGCTTACCTGTCACGTATTTGCCCGAATGCATGACGCTGCCGGCAAACGATTCGAGCCCCGGCAAGTGCGGAAGATGCGCAATAGGGCTGGCGCCCACTGCGAATACCAAATGACGCGGCCGCATGATGCGCGTGCTGCCGTCTGCGCGCCGCAGTTCAAGTACCCAGCATTGCGCTGCGTCGTCGTAGTGCCCGTTCAAGAATTCGGTGCCGGTCCAGCAGTTGAGTTCCATCGCTTCGACGTAGGCCTCAAGCCAGTTGGCCAGTTTGTCTTTGGGAATATAGATCGGCCAGTTCGGCGGGAACGGCATGTAAGGCAAGTGATTGACGAACACTTCGTTGTGCAGCGTCAACGAGTGATAGCGATTGCGCCAGTTGTCGCCGATGCGTGCATTGCGCTCGACGATCAGCGTGTCGATCCCAAGCTGCACCAAGCGCGCCGCGACGGCGAGACCGGCTTGTCCGCCGCCGATGACCATGACCGCCGGATCGTGCTCTGCATACGCTGCCGACTTGCGCCGTTGATCCAGCCAGTTCTCCGCGCCGAAATCGCGTAAATCCGCCGGGCCGCTCGGACGGCGATCACCGATGCGTTCTTCGAAACCGGTCAGCTCACACAGCGTGGTGGAGAGCGTCCAGGCGCGCATACGACCCTGCGCATCAGACACCAGCCGCAACACGCCGTTGCCGCGGCCAAACGCGGTCTCGAAGGCAAAGATCGCCTCCACCGCTGCGGTGCCGGCGCGGTTGACTTGCTGCGGCGGCGTGCGACCGGCGTCAAGGCGAAATCGTGTGGGCCGAATCGTAGACAGACTTTGCTCGAGCAGCGCTTGAATCTGCCTCTGACCATAACGGGTCTCGATGTGCCAAGTGAAGGCGACGATGTCACGCCAGAGACCGTCAGGCAGAAACAAGGCCGCGGCGGCGGCTGCGTCTGCTCGGCCCAGAGCGTCATCGAATGCCGCGAGCCAGCTCGTCGCCAATACTGCCGCGTCGTCCACCTCGCCATCGCGTACTCGTTCGGTCATTCGCGTTTTTCGCTGATGATGCTTTGCAAGATTGGGAAGCTGTCGCGGCCATCTTACGTGACGCTCCCGCGAGCCTCAAGCACGGCGTTGCGCGCGGCAAGTCCGCGAGGGGGTGTTTTTTCTGTACAGTTCGCCTTGCAACTTGATCTACATAGGCGAAGGTGACGTGAGATGAGCATCAAAAAATTATTCGACTTGTCCGCTAAAGTCGCGCTGATTACCGGTGGCTCGCGCGGGCTCGGCTTGCAGATGGCCGAGGCCTTGGGCGAGATGGGTGCGAAACTGGCCCTCTCCGCGCGCAAGGTGCACGAGCTCGACGAGGCGAAGGCGCATCTGGCGCGGATGGGAATTCAATGCCACAGCGTGGTGAGCGATTTGCAGGACTCGCACGCGGTGCAGCCGCTGGTGGAAAACGTGCTGAAGCAGTATGGACAGATCGACATCTTAGTGAACAACGCGGGCGCGGCCTGGGGTGCGCCGGCCGAAGATCATCCGCTCGACGCCTGGCACAAGGTGATCAACTTGAATCTCACTGCGGTATTTCTGTTGAGCCAGGCAGTGGGCAAGCTCGCCATGATTCCGCGTGGCTATGGCCGCATCATCAACGTCGCGTCGATCGCCGGCTTGGTCGGCACCGATCCGCGCATGATGCCGACCATCGCTTACAACGCGAGCAAAGGCGGCGTGGTGAATTTCACGCGCTCGCTCGCGGTGGAGTGGGCGCATCATGGCATCACGGTCAACGCTATCGCACCCGGAGTATTCCCGACCAAGATGGCGCAAGGGATGATCGATCGCGCCGAGCAGATCATCCTGGAGATGACGCCGATGAAGCGGCTCGGCGGCGCGGAAGACTTGAAGGGACTCACCGTCTTGTTCGCCTCCGATGCGTCTGCGTATATCACCGGCCAGATCGTCGCGGTGGATGGCGGCCTCATTTCAATGTAATGCGGACGTCAATGTGATGGAGGCGGTAAACAGACAGCGATGGTTTGACCTCACGGTACCTTTTGTCGATCACCTCGGCATCGACTTGCTGGAAAAACTCGACGGCCGATCGCGGCTGCGTATGGAGGCCAAGCCGGAATTCGAGAATAACTGGGGCGGCTTGCACGGTGGCGTGCTGCTCACCTTGCTCGACGTCGCCCTGGCCACCGCCGCGCGCTCGCTCGACGCGACCTGCAACGGTGCGCTCACGGTTGAGCTCAAGGCGAATTTCATCGCCGCGGCCAAAGGGCCGGTGCTGGCCGAAGGCCATGCCACGCGCGCCGGCCGCTCGTTGATCTTCTCCGAAGGCGAACTGCGCAGCGAAGCAGGGGTGCTGCTGGCGAAAGCGACGGGGACTTTTAAGCTGCTGTATGCAAAGGAAGCGTGAAAGTTGCGACGTCCGGCGATTCTGACTACGAGGCAGCATGAAGTTTGAGTGGGGCGCCAAGAAGGCGGCGGCCAATATGCGCAAGCACCGCGTCTCGTTTGATGAAGCCGCGTCCGTTTTTCTTGATGCCACGGCGCTATCTGGAGCAGCTCCAGATCATTCGATCGGAGAGTTTCGGTACGTTACTTTTGGCTTTTCGCAACTCGGAAAACTGCTCGCCGTCTACCACACCTACCGACCGGGTACTATACGAATCATCAGCGCACGCCGCGCGACTCGCAGCGAAAGGAAATACTATGAAGAAGGTTAAAGACGACATGCGAGCGGATTACCAGCGCTCCGATTTTTCGAAGCTGGAGCGAGGGAAGTTTTACGCAGAAGTTGCGAAGGGCGCGACGGTGGTTGTTCTGTCACCCTCGATCGCGAAAGCGTTTCCCACATCAGCGGCCGTGAACGAAGCCTTGTCCGGATTACTCGCTTTGTCGAAGAGGGCGACGCGTCTAACTCGTCGCTCAACACCGACGCGCGCAAAGGCGGTACGAGCTGGTTAACTTGCGCTAGGCCGTATGAAGATTCGGCATCTTGCGGAGCTTTCAGGCCAGAGTCCTTTTGTAGCTCCGTCGCAACAAAGAACCCCCAAGAGGAATTTTGATGCCACTTGATCCACAAATCGAAACGGTTATTCAACTTGTCAAGCAAGCCAATGCGCCTGAGCTGTGGCAGCTCACACCGGACCAGGCGCGCGAGCAGTATAGGTTGCGCGTGGACAAACTCAAGGTGCGCGAGCCGATTCACCGCGTTGAAGATCGGCGCATCGCCGGCCACACCGGAACGATCGCGATCCGTCTCTATCATCCGCGCGATGTCAATCCGGGTGAGCGTCTGCCGCTGCTGGTCTGGTATCACGGCGGCGGTTTCGTGATCGGTGACCTGGAGTCGCATGATTCTGTTTGCCGCATGCTCGCGAACGGCAGCGAGTGCATCGTGGTCGCGGTGGATTACCGGCTGGCGCCGGAGTACAAGTTTCCCTGCGCGGTGGAGGATTGCGAGACCGCGCTTAAATGGGTGGCGCTGCATGCGGTAGAGTTTGGCGGCGATCCGGCGCGCATCGCGGTAGGAGGCGACAGCGCCGGGGCCAATCTCGCGACGGTGGTGGCGCTTCTCGCGCGCAACGCGGCGCATCCGAAGCTCGCCTTCCAGTTGCTGATCTATCCCTGCGTGGCGCCGGAGCCGGAGACGCCCTCGCACAAGCAATTCGCCGAAGGTTACGTGCTCACGCGCAACACGATTACCTGGTTCTATCAGCACTATCGGCGCGCAGCGCGCGACCTGAGCGATTTTCGCTTCGCGCCTCTGGTGGCGGATGATCTGTCGAATCTGCCGCCATCGCTGGTGCTGGTGGCGGGCTACGATCCCTTGCGTGACGAAGGCATTCAGTATGCGCAGCGTATGATCGAAGCCGGCAATCGCGTGCGCTTGAGCAATTACGAGGGCATGATCCACGGCTTCATTCTGATGGGCGGTGCAGTGGACGCGGCGAAGCGCGCCGTGGCGGAATCGACGGACATGTTGCGCGCGACGTTCAGCGCGGCGCGCGCGTAAGCCGGAAACAAGCGGGAGGAAAAATGAAGAAACTTCAAGGGAAAATTGCCTGGATCACCGGTGCGGGCAGCGGCATCGGGCTGGCTGGCGCGCAGGCACTCGCGGCGGAAGGTGCCATTGTCGTGATGTCCGGGCGGCGCCAAGACGTGCTGCGCACGCAAGCGGATGAGATTCAACGGCGTGGCGGCAAGGCGGAGATCGAGGTCTTGAATGTTGCCGAACAAAAATCCGTGCAGTCGGTGGCAGAGCGGATCTTGGCGCGTCACGGACGCATCGACATTTTACTGAACAGCGCAGGTCTCAATGTAGCGAATCGATTTTGGAGTAACCAGACCATCGATGGATGGAACGAAGTGATCCGCGTCAATCTGGATGGCACTTTCTACTGCGTGCACGCGGTGCTGCCCGCTATGCGTAAGCAGAAAGACGGATTGGTGATCAACGTCTCGTCGTGGGCCGGTGTGTATCACTCGAAGATGACCGGTGCCGCGTACAACGGCAGCAAGAGCGCGGTGATCATGCTGACCGAAACCATCAACATGGAGGAATGCACCAATGGCATTCGAGCCTGCGCCTTGTGTCCGGCGGAGGTCGCCACGCCGATCATGGACCGGCGGCCTGTTCCGCCGAGCGCCGAAGACCGCGCGCGCATGCTGCAACCGCGAGACCTGGGCGACACCATCCGGTTTATTTGCGAGCTGCCGCCGCACATGTGCATCAATGAAATCATCATCAGCCCGACCTGGAATCGGATTTACCTGGGCACCGTCGAGGCCGCGAGAAAATAGTGGACGAACGTAATCCCTATCAAGCGCCGCGCAGCGAAGTGCGCGACGGCGACGCAGTGATTGACCTGCGCTTTCGCTGGAAGGCGGTCGTGTTCGGCGCGCTGACCGACATCGGCGGCAGCATTGTAGTCGGCGCGGCGATTTTCGCGATCTTGTTTGCGCAAGCGAGTGGTGGCGGAGCTTCGGCCGAGGAGTTGATGAAATCCTTGGGCGCGGATCCGACCTACCTGTTGCTGTCTCTGGTGATTGGCATGCTTTTCTCGGCGGTGGGCGGTTACGTGGCGGGCCGCGTCGCCGGACACGTGCACATCAAGCATGCCCTGGTGGCCGGCGCGCTCTCGATGGCCTTGGGTGCGTTGATCGGCGGTGACTCTAATTCCGGCCCCTATCAGGGCGTGATGAATCTACTGGGATACGGTTTGCACTTTCCGGTGGTGGCGCTGGGCGCTTGGTTCGCCAAGCGTCGAGCGGCGTCGCAATGAAATACCTGAAGATGCCGTTCCTCGGTGTCCTCCGCGGTAGGCGCTTTATGGTTTCCTGCCCGCGTGGGCACGCTGCACTTGGCTCACCCTACAAAGAGTCTGAGTCTCAGTGGAGAATGGCTGGGTTTAAGGTTTGATCGCGCGCGCCCAATCGTCGACGAACTTCTGCCGTTGTTGCTTTCTTAGCGCGTCCACGCAGTCACGGGCGCGAGCGAGCTCTTCTCGCAGCGCCGCGGCATCCAGCTCATAACCCGCAGCTTCGGCCTTGCGCAGCCGGATCGACAACGCCGGACCAGTCCCGCACTTTGCGGCGGAGAAATCGTCAAACCAAGGTGCGAGCTCGCCTATTCGCTCAAGTTCTTCGCGCGACAACCAATAGGTCTCGTTTGGCGCGGTGCGCAGTAAATTCTCGATCACATCGCGCGGAACCGGCAGCGCTTCGAGCTGTTTGGCGGTATCCGAAAATAATGCAGCGTAGCGCTCGCGCACTTGCGCGGGCGTGGAGCGCGCGAGACTTGCGGAATCGATGTGCGGCCGGTGAATACCAACGGTGCCTTCCGTCGCAATTCGTGAAACTGCGTTGGCGTAAATGAAAAAACACGCGCTCACGCAGCGCGCGCGACCGCGGTCGGTGAGTTGAAGCGCGATCATCGCGTCGCGAAACAGTTGCCCCATCTCAATCGCTTCCAGCACATCGCCGCCGTCGATCGCCAGCACCGCGTCGCCGCCATGCTCGATGAAGGCGGCCGGGTGCTCGCGCAGAAAGGCGATCATGCGCCGTGTGTCGCCGACGTTGATCTCACCTTTGAGATACAGCGTTTGCGGCGAGGCGCTGTTTGCACGCTCGAACGAAAAGCGCAGGCCTTCTGAAGTGGACGCCAAGGCAGCGAGCACGAACAGCATGGAAGCGGATCCTGCGCAAATGCCGGCGTAGCGAAGAATGCTCCTCATTTGCCTGAAGGCGTTTGCCAGTTGTTGAAGTGCTTTCTCAGGTAAGTTTGACCAACTGCTTGCCGAGATTCTTTCCTTTCAGCATGCCGATGAAGGCGGCGGGCGCGCTGCGCAGACCCTGCGCTACGCTCTCGTGATATTTGATTTTCCCTTGCGCGACCCAGCGACCGAGCTGCAACAACGCCTTGGGATACAGGTCCATGCGATCGGTCACAATGAAGCCGCGCAGATTGACGCGATTCACCAATAGCGAGCGAATCATTTTCACGCCGTGCGGATCGTCGGTGTTGTAGTCGGCGATCAGTCCGCACAGTGCCACGCGCGAGAACGCATTGAGGCAACGGAACACCGCATCCATCACCTCACCTCCCACGTTTTCAAAGTAACAGTCCACTCCGTCCGGGCACGCGGCCTTCAGATCATTCACCAGATTGCCGCCCTGGTAATCGACGCAGGCATCAAGACCGTATTCTTTCACCACGAAGTCGCATTTGGTTTTTCCACCGGCGATACCGACCACGCGACAGCCTTGCATCTTGGCGAGTTGACCCACCACGCTGCCGACCGCGCCGGACGCGGCGGACACCACTACCGTTTCGCCGGTGACGGGCTTGCAATGCTCCAGCAGTCCGATCCACGCCGTCGCGCCCGGCATACCGACCACGCCGAGATAACACGACAGCGGCACCAATTTTGGATCGACTTTACTCAGACCCTCACCGCTTGCAATCGCATACTCCTGCCAGCCGAGAATGCCAACTACGTGATCGCCCACCTTGAAGCGCGGATGATTGGACTCGATCACCTCGCCCGCTGCGCCGCCGGTCATCACCTCGCCGATCTGCACCGGGGCCGAGTAAGACTTCGCATCGCTCATGCGCCCGCGCATGTAGGGGTCGAGCGATAGCCATTTATTTTTGATCAGCAGTTCGCTGCCACGCGGCTTCGCGATGTCCGACTCGACGATACGAAAGTCGGATTCCGTCACCCACCCCTGCGGTCGGCTGGCGAGCAGGACTTGCGTGTTGGCAGACATTATTTTTCTCCTCGGTTTGGATAGTATTTCGAGAGGCAATGTAGCATGCCGGCTCGCGTTCGGTTTCCCGAATGGCTGCCGCTGCGTTGTCTCACGCGACGGAAGATAACGAATCCAAAACAATTTGAAGGGCGTTAACAACGCCACTCGGTCGAGTAGAATAGATTTGGACGTGATCGCCAAAACTTTCTTGGGTCACCATGACGAATTCCGTTACGAACTCTGAACCAACGGTCTATCCGGATCATCCGCGCACCCTGGGTTGGTTTGGCACCACCGCCCTGGCGATGGGCGGAAGCAATCAAAGCCTGTTTCTCATCGGCGCTTTGTTTATAGGTCAGGGCGACATCATCGGCCAGGGCAGCGCCGCGGTACCGTTGCTGGTCGTGGGATTGTTGTTGAGTTGGGCGGCCGCGCCTGGCTGGACCGAACTGGTCTTGATGTGGCCGAACCGCGTAGGCGGGATTGCCGCGACGTGCGGCGAAGCGTTTCGTCCGTATGCGCCGGTGTTGGGCAATCTCGCCGGCACCTGTTATTGGTGGGGTTGGGTTCCAACCTGCGGATTGACGGCGATTTTGTCCGCCTCGGCGATTCACGCGTGGTATCTGCCGGGCGTTCCGGTCAACGTCATGGCGTGCGGCCTGGTTGCGTTCTTCGCGGTGCTCAATCTGTGTGGCATTGCCTGGGTTGCGCGCGTGGTGAGCCCGATCGCCACGGCGTCGGCGGCTCTGGCTTTTCTCTCCGGCGTGGTGCCAATGTGGTCGGGCCAGGTGGACTGGCAACAAGCCTTGACCTTTCATCTCACCACGCCTTTTGACGGATGGTTTGGTCAGATCACTGCCTTGATGGCCGGTCTTTATTTGATCGGTTTTGCCGCGCCCGCTTTCGAAGCGGCCGCCTGCCACGTCGGCGAGATGCGCGAGGCGCAGAAGAATGTACCGCGGGCGATGCTCGCCGCGGGTCTGATGGCGGCCGTTTATTTCATCGTCTTGCCGCTGATTTGGCTGGGCACGCTGGGTGCCGAACCCATGGGTAAAGACCTGGCCCTCGTGCTCGGCCCCACGTTCGCGCCGCTGCTCGGTAGCGCGGCGAAGGCCGCGGCCATCTGGTTCATGATGTTCAACATGTTCCACGGCACGGTGCAACCACTGGCCGGCGCCTCACGCACACTTTCACAGTTGGCCGAAGACGGGCTGCTACCCAAAGTGCTGGCATTGCGCTCCAGGACCGATGCGCCTTGGGTTGCCATCTTGTTGACTGCGGTGATGGCGATTTTTTTTCTGTTGATCGGCGACCCGGTATGGTTGATCGCCGCCGCCAATTTTACCTATTTGATTGGCATCTGCCTGCCCAGCGTCGCGGTGTGGCTGCTCAGACGCGATGCACCCGAGATGCCGCGCCCTTATCGCGCACCCCGAGGCACCATCGCTTTAGGATTATTGGCCGCCTGTGCCTGGGCGATCTCCGCCGTGCTGGGGTTCCAGCAGTTTGGATTGCCTACTGTTTTGATCGGACTGGCGTTTGCTTATTCCGGCGCGGCGCTATATGCCGTGCGCAAAATCATGGACCGGCGCGCCGCAGGATTGCCGGGTATCACCGGATCGCTGCACATCAAGCTCACCGGCGCGATGCTCGCAGTGTTACTGCTGGATGGCGCGGGCTATTTGCTTGCAGTGCAGTCAGTGCCGAACACTCACAACGTGCTGATCGCGGCGTTGGAAGACATCTTCGTCCTGGTGGCGATGCTGACCATCACGGTGGGGCTGGTGCTGCCGGGGATGATTGCCCATTCAGCAACGCAGGTGTCGGATGCGGCAACGCGTCTGGCACGCGGCACCGTGGCCGATTTCACCCGCGCCATGCAGGCGTTGGGGCGGGGCAATCTGTCGGACGCGCATGCGCGCGTCAACGTGACACCGATTGTCGTGCATTCGCGCGATGAATTGGGCGACATGGCGGCGAATTTCAATACGCTCCAGGCAGAAATTGGCGAAGCGGCGTTTGGATTGGATGGCGCGCGCAACGGACTGCAACAGGCACGCGATGAATTGCAAACGACCAACGGGACGCTGGCTCAGCGCGTCGCGGATTTGAATGAAGCGCTGCGCCAGCGCGAAGAAGCGGAAGAAAAACTCCTGGTGGCCAAAGCGGCGGCGGAACAAGCCAATCGCGCGAAATCTCAATTCCTGGCCAACATGAGTCACGAAATTCGCACTCCGCTCAATGGCGTCCTCGGCATGACCGAGTTGTTGCTTGATTCGGGTCTCGATTCGACGCAACGGAAATACGCCGTGGGCGCGCAACACTCTGGAGAAGCCTTGCTGGGAATCGTCAATGACATTCTGGATTTTTCGAAGATTGAAGCGGGCAAACTGGATGTCGATCTGCTCGACGTGAATATCGCCGAACTGGTTAAGGAAGTGATCGATCGATGGCAAATCCAAGCACGCAACAAGAATATTTCTATTCGCCACACAGTCGAAAGCAAAGTGCCCGCGGCGGGAAGCGTCGATCCGCTTCGTCTGCGCCAGATTCTCAACAACCTGATCGGCAATGCGATCAAATTTACCGAGAGCGGGCATGTGACGTTGCGCGTGTCCGCCTCTTCGGCCGGGAAGGGCGAGGCGGAGTCAAGCACCATAACTTTGAGCTCAGGCACTAGGATTTTGAAATTCGAGGTGACCGATTCCGGTATCGGAATCGCGGAAGAGGGCTTAGCGCAGTTATTTGCCCCTTTTACCCAAGTCGACGCTTCGACCACGCGCAAACACGGCGGCACCGGCCTCGGCTTGGCGATCACCAAACAACTGGTCGAACTGATGGGCGGCACGGTAGGCGTGTCCAGCCGCGTGGGGATTGGCTCCAAATTCTGGTTTACTCTGCCGGTCGCGGAGCGAGACGCGGTTGAGACAACGATCGGCGCCCCAGCGCAACCCGGCGCGGTGGCGACGCCGCAACGCAAAACCGGTCGCGGTAGCCGCGTGTTGCTGGCGGAGGATAACGGGATCAATCGTGCGGTTGCCACGACGTTGTTGCGCAATCTCGGGATCGAGGTGGACGCTGTCTCCACCGGCATCGAGGTGGTGGAGGCATTGCAACAAACCGACTACGATCTGGTGCTGATGGACTGCCACATGCCGGAGATGGATGGATTCGAGGCGACGCGTCGGATACGCGAAAGCGAAGCCAGTCGCGCGGGCGCCTCCGAGCGGCGCGCTCGCGTCCCGATTGTCGCCTTGACCGCCAATGCAATGAAAGGCGATCGAGAGCGCTGTCTCGCCTGTGGCA
Source organism: Betaproteobacteria bacterium (assembly GCA_043751985.1). Taxonomy (GTDB): domain Bacteria; phylum Pseudomonadota; class Gammaproteobacteria; order Burkholderiales; family JAYUZG01; genus JAYUZG01. The sequence goes on along the minus strand of JAYUZG010000019.1, from coordinate 3,898 downwards.
TGGACGACTATTTGGCGAAGCCGTTTAGCAAGGAGAAGCTGCAAGCGATGATGACCTCGTGGTTGAGCGAAGGAGCCGCATGATCTACGCGCTGAACGTATTCAATCTGATTCCCGGCTACGAAGATCAATATCGCGATTACAGCGTCAAGGCCGGCAAGATTATTTATCGCATGGGCGGACGAGTGATTGCCGCGGGGACCGATCCCTTGCGCAATATGCACGGCGATCGCGTGCGGCGCCATATGATCGTAGTCGAGTTTCCCAGCGAAGAAGTGTTCCAGGCCTTTATCGACGAAGCGGAGCGCGATGATATTCATCGCTTGCGCGAAACGGCGACCCGCGATTACATCTGGACCTTGTACCGGAACTGGGACATGCGCATCTGGGTCAAGGCGGGCGAGGCGGCCTTCGGAGTCATGAAGACGCCGCTGGTGTTGCTGCCGGGCTTGCTCTGCGACCGTGCGTTGTGGGCGGCACAGATTAAAGCGCTGGCCGATGTGGCCGACATCTGGGTGGCCGATCTCACCGGTGCGCAGACCATGCGCGCAATGGGTGAGGCGGTACTGCGCGAAGCGCCGTTCGAAACCTTCGCGCTGGCCGGACTGTCGATGGGCGGCTACGTCGCGCAGGAAGTCATGCGCCAGGCGCCGCAGCGCGTGCGCAAACTCGCATTACTCGACACCAGCGCTCGGCCGGAACTGCCCGAGCAAACCGAGCGGCGGCGCATGCTGATCGATCTTGCCGAGAAGGAGCGCGGTTTTACGCCGGTGACGCGGCATTTGCTGCCCTTGATGGTTCACTCGTCGCGCATCGATGACAAGACTCTGGTCGCCGCGATTCGCGACATGGCCGAGCGCGTCGGCGTCCCGGCCTTCGTCCGCCAGCAGCGCGCGATCATGTCTCGTCCCGACGGTCGACCCGATCTGAAGAATATACTTTGCCCGACCTTGGTGCTGTGCGGGCGCGAAGATGCCTTGACCCCGCTGGATGGGCATGAAGAGATGGCGCGGCTTATTCCGGGTGCCCAGCTCGAAGTGCTGGAACAATGCGGCCACATGTCGACCATGGAGCGGCCCGAGCAAGTGTCGGCTTTGATCCGTCACTGGTTGACGCGATAGGACTGCGGGCAACGACCGGCGTCATCGCAGGTTTTCACGCTCTGCTGGTGCCCGCGGGGCGCATAAGTGCGGCGCTGCTCTTCGTTTGCGCTTATGCCTTTCATCATATGGCGTTCATCACTTTACCGGCATAGCCTCCGTCCCGCCGCTTGATCGAACCAATCGCGGCGCTGTTTTGTTCTGTCCAGAACTGTTATGCCGGCGGCCGCCGTACTTGGCGCCAGCATGAATCGAAACTCAAACATCGGAGGACCAGGTTATGCCTATTGATCTCAACGCTCCGCTCGCCTGGCAGCAGGCGGATGCGGATGAACTGAAATTACTGCAATGCCTGCAGGGAAATATTCTCAAAGGCCACGGGCGCGAGCACACCGCGAATATCTTCTTTCGCTTCGCTGCCAATCAACCATCGGCATCGCGCCGCATGCTGCGCGAGCTTGCCAATTTTCACTTGACCAGCGCTCACCGCCAATTGCTCGACGCCAAGCGCTTCAAGGCCGGTGAAGCGGGAGGTGGGCCGTTTGTGCACCTCGCGCTTTCGTTCAGCGGGTATCAGGCCATCGGGCTGGAAGCAAACGCCCCCGACGATCCTGATTTTCGCGCAGGAAGGAGATCGGCGCTCAGCAGAAATGCCTTGAACGATCCTGCGCTGGGCCAATGGGAGGCAGTGTTTCAAGACGATATTCATGCGGTGGTGCTGGCCCCCCACCAAAGTGAGAGCGAAGTGGCGGCGCTCACCGCGGCAATAAAAGAATTAATCGAAGACGCAGGGGGCCACATCGTTCATACGCAGCACGGCCGCGCGCTAAAGAATGCGAAGGGTAATGGTATCGAGCATTTCGGCTACGTTGACGGCCGCAGCCAACCCCTATTACTGCAAGAGGACATCGACCGCGAGATCGATACGGCCGGGTCTTCGCGCTGGGATTCCGCGTTCTCGCTCAACGCGGCTTTGGTACAAGACCCGGGTCCGAGTGATGGCGTGAGCTTTGGCAGCTTCTTTATTTTCCGAAAACTTGAGCAAGACGTGCGCCGATTCAAGACGCGCGAGCAAGAAGTCGCGGACGCGCTAAGTTTGACGGGTGACGATCGCGAACTGGCGGGCGCGATGATCGTCGGGCGCTTCGAAGACGGCACGCCGGTAACCTTGTCGAACACGGCGCGTGGAGCACGGCCTCCCAATAACTTCAACTATCAGGGCGACCCGGCAAGGCGATGCCCGTTTCACGCGCATATCCGGAAAGCCAATCCGCGCGGCAGCGGCGGCGAGGAAGCGGCGACCGACGAGCGCACTCACCTGATGCCGCGTCGGGGTATTCCGTTCGAAGACGTCAAGCGCGTGATTCATCCGGACGAACTGCCCGAGGCAGGTTCGCTGAGAGAATTCAATGAGAAGGTCGCCCCATTGCTGCCTAGCGCTGGAGTGGGTCTACTGTTCATGGCCTACAACCAAGAGATTGCACGGCAATTCAAGTTCACGCAGCAGACTTGGGCAAACAATCACAATTTTCCGCGCCAACCTGGCGGACCGCACGGCATCGATCCGGTGATCGGACAAGGTTGCTCGACACCAGGCGAGCAGGAGCTTCCAACGGTGTGGGATGACCCAGGCGCGGGCGCGAACAACCAAGTGGATTTCGCTGGATTCGTGCATATGAGAGGAGGCGAATATTTTTTTCACCCAGCCTTACCTTCTTGATGAATATGTGACCGTGTTGCGCAGAGGCACACTTCGTGACCTGGCCGAAAGTCATATTGACCACCGTGCGAGGTGATCGTAATTTGACTGCGCGTCCGCTTGGGCAGCTTGCGGATCCACTTCCGGCGCGCGCGAGCGGGACGCTTTGTCATTATCGTCATCAACTTCTGGAGGAAAAAATGAACAAGCAATACTTGTTTTGGAGTCGCGTTGTTGCTGCAATATTCACTTGCATTGCTCTGGGAAATTTTGCCCATGCGGACAATCCGCGCGATGGCACGTGGCAACTGAGCATGCGCAAATTGCCGGACGGCACGACGCTCAAGCCGCCGATAGTTCAAGGCCGTTCGTCATTTCACAATGGCGTCAATCAGCTCGTCGTGTTCTGGCCCACGCCGGACGGAAAGTCGGCGTCGCTGTCTTCAATATCGAAGTGGGAGTGGACCGATTCGGAAGTATCCGCAACGCGCATCTTGCTGATTTTCGACGATGGCAGCGGCAACCCGCCGGCCTACATGGTAGGTGGCGAGACCAAGCGCGAGCCCATCGGCCGGCACGACGGACGCGTGTCATATCAACATCCGCTCGACCCACCTCTTCTCGTTTATGACGGCAATAAAATGACTGCCACACTTCAGGGTGTGTTTGTCGACTATTGGGAAAAGGTTGAGTAAAAGGACCGGGTAGCCTCGGTTGAGCCTTGCGCGAAACCCGGGTTCGCCAACATAACGAAATACGGCGATGAACGAACAACGTCGATCCAACGCCTGTGCGCGGCACGATTTGGTATTTGTAGGGTGGGCAAAGCGCAGCTTGCCCACGCTGATAAGGACGGCGTTGGTGAAGGTTTGTGTACGCTCTTCGAAGGCAGCTTATTTGATCTATCGGTTCCCGCGTGGGCACGCTGCGCTTTGCCCACCCTACACTTCATGTGTTCCGATATTGGTGAAACTCGGGTAGTCTGCTGTTACGAGTTCTCTTTTTTTGGCTCGTCGGGATAATTCGTGGGTAGATTCTGGCTTACTTTCGCATTCTTCGCTGGTTGAGAAAGCGGTATAGCTTTCGGCAAGTCGCGTCGA
>JAYUZG010000018.1:0-4708 GCA_043751985.1 Betaproteobacteria bacterium | reverse complement strand
TGATGCTCGGCACTAACGATTTCCAGTCGATGCATCCGCACAATGCCTGGCACGCTTCGCAGGGAATCGCGACACTGGTGAGCTGCATTCGTCAGGCGCCGATCGAACCGGGCATGCCATTGCCGCCGATTCTGATTATCGTACCGCCACCGATCGACATACCCAAGGGACCAATCGCGCCTAAATTTGCAGGCGGTGAGCGCAAATGTGTTGGCCTGGCGGATGCGTACCGCGAAGTCGCGACGGCACTCAAGTGCGAGTACTTCGACGCCGGCACGGTGACACCGGCAAGTCGCGTTGACGGAATTCATTTGGACGCGGATCAGCACCTCAAACTTGGCAAAGCCATGACGGAGGTGGTTGCGCCGCTGCTTGGCAAACAGTAGATATGTTCATTGAAACCGCGCGCGGCGCAAGCTATGCCTATACCGGCACGCGCGCGCTTGCATCGACGCAGCGCACCGTGGTGTTCATTCACGGCGCGGCAAACGATCACAGCGTGTGGGCGCTGCAGAGCCGCTATTTCGCCTACCACGGCTGCAACGTGCTGGCGCTCGATCTTCCGGGTCACGGTAAATCGCGCGGCCTTGCTCTTACTTCAATTGCGTCGCATGCGGAGTGGGTCATCGGATTGTTGGACGCGGCCGAGATATCCAAAGCCGTGCTGGTGGGTCATTCGATGGGTTCGCTGATCGCGCTGGAAACGGCCGCACATTTTGCCGAGCGTGTCGAGAAAATCGTACTGATCGGAATCGCGGTGCCGATGCCGGTGACCGCGGCTCTGCTGGATACTTCGAAAGCCAACGATCACGCGGCCTACGAGATGATCAACGTCTTCGCGCACAGCGCGCCCGCGCAAATCGGTGGCAATCGCGTGCCCGGTGGCTGGCTGTTGGGCGCGTCAATGCGTTTGATGGAGCGTTCCGGCCCGGGGGTGCTACACGCAGATTTCAGCGCATGTAACGACTATCAGAGCGGCCTCGACCACGCGCAAAATGTATCTTGCCCGGCGCTACTGATCCTGGGAAGCCGCGATCTGATGACGCCTGCTCGGGCGGCAAAATCAATAGGAGAGAAGTTACGCGGAAGTCTGACCGTGGTGCTGGATGGCGCCGGCCATTCGTTGATGAGCGAACAACCGGACGCGGTACTCGACGCGTTGATAGATTTCGTCTAGCGAGTCTACTGATCGGCAGACTTCAGCCGCTCCGCGGCTTGCTGATTGGCCTGGTCAAGCTTTTCGACCACTTGCTCTTTAATCTGCACCGCTTGCTGCGCCTGTTGCGCCTTGGCCGCGCCACTCACCGCGGCCGTGGTCGCCACATCACCCAGTCCGCAACCGGACAACAACACAAGCAGCAAAATGATGATTCTCATCATGACCTCCGGCTATCAAACGGTGCGCCGGCCACAGCGTGTTACACCGCTGCCGGTTCCCACGTTATCGACGGATCAAGGGATGTAATTGATGATTTTTTCGGTCTGCTTGAGCATGGTCTCGGCATCGCTCACTTCGAATTTCCCGGCTTGTTCGATATTGAGCGTCTTCACCACGCCGTCCACCACCAGCATGGAGAAGCGCTGCATACGCGTACCCATGCCGCGGGCATTCAGATCCAGTTCGAGGCCGAGTGCCTTGGTGTAAGCCGCGCTACCGTCGGACAACATGCGCACTTTGCCTTTGGCTTTCTGATCGCGCCCCCAGGCGCCCATCACGAAGGCGTCGTTCACGGACAGGCACCAAATTTCATCGACTTTTGCGGCGCGTAACTGGTCGGCTTGCTGCACATAACCGGGAAGATGCTTACCCGAGCAGGTTGGCGTGAACGCCCCCGGCAAGCCGAAAACCGCGATGCGCTTGCCCGCGACCAGTTTTTCCACTTCGAACGCATTGGGACCAATGCTGCACCCCGGCGTCTCATCTTCGATAAACTCCCACACCGTTCCGGCGGGAACGCGATCTCCAACTTTGATAGTCATACAGGTCTCCTGATGGTGAGAGAAGGAATTCTAGCTTGATCGATGACTGGGCGCTTGGCCATGCGCAGTGAGTTTCTGGATATGGTGTGTGAACAACTGTCGGCCCTCGGGCAGGTACGCGCTCGCGCCATGTTCGGCGGACACGGTTAGTACGTGGACGAGGTGTTCTGCGCGATCATCGCGGACGAAGTGTTGTACTTCAAAGTGGATGCGCAGTCGCTGCCTGAGTTCGAAGGCGCAGGCTGTGCCCCCTTTAAGCCATTTGCGGACCGGCCGCTGGTGCTCCAATATTACGCGGCACCCGCGGAAGTTTTTGAAGATGGTGCGGCGTTTGTGCGCTGGACTCGATTGGCGCTGGCAGCGGCGTTGCGCTCCAAGCCCCGAAAGAAGTAGTGGAAGTTCGGATCGTGACACTGGTAACTCCATGAACAAAGCCTTTACCAAAGAAACCGAGCAAGATGAGGACGATGAACCGGAGCACGCCTCGGCGCTGCCGGCCGGCGCCAAGAACTACATCACGCCTGCCGGCTTCAAGCGCCTGAAAGATGAAGCGCTGCGCTTACTCGATCGCGAGCGGCCGGAGCTGGTGAAAGTGATTCAATGGGCGGCGAGCAACGGTGACCGCTCGGAAAATGCCGATTACATTTACGGCAAGCGGCGGCTGCGCGAGATCGATCGCCGCATCCGCTTTCTCACCAAGCGCTTGGACATCGCGGAAGTGGTGGACCCGTCCGTGCGCGAAGCAAGTGACCAGGTTTTTTTTGGCGCCACGGTGACGGTCGCGAAGCAAGACGGCGCGGAGCATACCTACAGCATCGTCGGTGTCGATGAAGCCGATGTATCGCGCGGACGAATCAGTTGGGTGTCGCCGCTTGCGCGTGCGCTGCTCAAGGCGCGCGAAGGCGACCAGGTAACAGTGAAAACGCCGGGCGGTGACGAAGCGCTGGACATCATTCAGGTGGCGTACCGCGCCATAGACTTGGGGTAAATTACCAAGCCCAACAGCGGGCGCAACGCTGGATCGCGACAGACGCCCGTTCGCAATTACAATGCGGGCATTGCCGATCCGGCTCAAGTCAGCATCCAAGCGTCCATGGTTCAGTCATTCGATCTTCTCACGATCGGCGCCGGCAGCGGCGGCGTCGCCATCTCCAATCGCGCGGCATCCTACGGCGCCCTGTGCGCGGTGATCGAAGCAGGTCCGCTCGGCGGGACTTGCGTGAATGTGGGTTGTGTCCCGAAGAAAGTCATGTGGAACGCGGCCAGTCTCGCGCACGCCATTGACGACTCGAAAAGCTACGGCTTCGCGGCGAACGCTTACGCGTTCGACTGGCCTACCCTCAAGCGCGCGCGCGATGGGCATGTAAAAGACCTCAACGCGCATTACGAGCGCAATCTGTCCAAGAACGGGGTCGACATCATTGAGGGTACCGCACGCTTTGTCGGCCCGCGTACCGTTGTGGTGAACGGCAAGCAGCTCACCGCGAAACATGTGGTGATCGCGACTGGCGGACGTCCTGTGGTTCCGGATATCCCCGGCGCCGCGCTGGGTATGACCTCCGATGGTTTTTTTGAATTGGAGCGAATGCCGAAGAACGTCGCCATCATCGGCGCCGGCTACATCGCGGTGGAATTCGCCGGTCTGCTGCACGGGCTGGGCGCCGACGTAACCTTGCTGATTCGTCGCGACCACGTGCTGAATTCCTTCGACACCATGCTGCAGCAAAATCTGCTGGGGCAGATGATGGCCGATGGCATTGAGGTGGTCACGCAGGCGCAGATTCGCGCGTTGGTGCGAAACGGCGAGTCCACCGGCATTTCGCTCAACGACGCGCGCACGCTGCAAGGCTTCGATCAGGTGTTTTGGGCGATCGGTCGTCGCCCCAACACCGACCGCCTGGATTTGCGCGCTACCGGTTTGAAGGCGGAACCGGATGGCACGCTTTTCGTTGACGAGTTTCAACAAACCAAAGTACCCGGCATTTACGCCATCGGCGATGTCACCGGAAGGGTCGAACTTACGCCCGTCGCCATCGCCGCCGGCCGTCGTCTCGCCGACCGCCTGTTCGGCAATATGCCGGAGCGCAAGCTCTCGTACGACACCATTCCGTCGGTTATTTTTTCGCATCCGCCGATTGGCACGATTGGCCTCAGCGAAGCGCAAGCCGTGGCCGCGTTCGGCGCGTCCAACGTAAAAGTTTACGAGACCAAGTTCACGCCGATGTACCACGCGTTCACGGCGCAAATAAACACCTGCGCGATGAAGCTGGTGGTCACCGGCGCGGACGAAAAAATTGCCGGCCTGCACGTCATCGGACCGGGCGCGGACGAAATGCTGCAAGGCTTCGCCGTCGCCATCCGCATGGGCGCGACCAAGAAAGATTTCGACGACACCGTGGCGATTCATCCCACGGTGGCGGAAGAGCTGGTCACCTTGAAGACAGCTCGCCCGGCGCAAAACCCCTAGTCAGCTCTTCACCCAAACAGTTTGCGCCTCGACTTTTACTTTGAAAGTCCGCACCTGACCGCGCTGCGGCGCTTCAACTTGGCCGTCGAGCAGGCAGATACCCCAGCCATGATCAAGGCAGGCCACTTTGTTTTTCTGGTAGATCACGCCCTGAGAAAGCGGTGCGCCACGATGCGGGCAACGATCTTCAATCGCATAGCACTCGCCGTCACGGGTACGGAACACTGCAACCCGGACCCCCTCGATCGAGACCACTCGCGC
>JAYUZG010000017.1:0-11646 GCA_043751985.1 Betaproteobacteria bacterium | reverse complement strand
AGTTGCTCGGGAATGGCGCCGCAATTGACTGCGACAAACGGCTTGGCGGCGCGTGGGCTGGCTCGGTGAATGGCGCGCGCCAGCAGCTCTTTGCCGGTTCCGCTTTCGCCCAGTAACATCACGCTGGCATCGATGGCCGCCACCAGTTTGGCCTTGGCCAGAATACCTTCCAGCAGCGGGCTGCGGGTGATGATGTCGGTGCGCCAGCTCTGATCCGCACCTTCCACTTGCGCCATCCGCGGCCCGCTGACGCTCAGCGCGCGCTCGACTTGCGACAACAACTCCTTGCTATCGAAAGGCTTGGTTAAATAGCCGAATACGCCGCGCCGGGTAGCGTCTACCGCATCCGGAATAGTGCCATGCGCCGTCAGAATAATGACTGGGAGCGCCGGATAATTGCGGTGAATATTCTCGAACAACGCCATGCCATCCATCCCGCTCATTCGAAGATCGGTAATGACCAGTTGCGGAACCGATACCGACAATTTCGCCAGCGCCCGTTCCGCACTATCCGCGCATTCCACCGAGTAACTCGCGCCCTCCAATCTAAAGGTGAGTAACTTAAGCAGGTCGTTATCGTCATCGACAATGAGTATCTGGGCAGCCATGATTAGGGTTTCCTTGTGGTGTTCGCGTCGCGCCCCGATAAATTGCGTTCGAGTTCCAATAGCGCATCAAGTTTTTTCTGCAGCAGGTCGGCGCGCTCGCGCTCGTCTTTGACTTTTTGCTGCAAGACCTCTTCAGCATGCCGATGATCGTCGCGCGATTTTTGCAATTGCGAACGGAACCCGTCTTCGGCGCGGCGTCGCTCCAGGATGAAGTTGTAGATCAACAGCGAAAACGAACGCAGATTAGACGTTTGTAGATTCTTATCTTGAACATAAGGCGCAAGTAGGTTCAGCGCCGCGTTCTCGTCGTGGAAAGACGCATACGGAATCAGCAGCATCAACGCGAGCTTGTTGCGCGACATCTCGTCCTGTCCCGACTTGTATTGTTGCCGCACCGATTCGTATTCGGATAACAGATCGGCGCCGCGCAATTTTGTCGCGGCGTCCGCATGCTTCAACACCGCGTCGACTTCTGACGTGACGTTCACGATGACCTTTTCCGGCTCGATGGGTGGCAAAGGCGCGGGCGGCGCAACCGGTTGCGTGACGGGTGGCGGTGAAGAATGACCGACACAGCCGCCCATCAACAGAAGCAAGCAAAACCATGTGACTTTCATGCTGCGGCCTCCACTTGTTGGTCGACTGGCAGAGTGACGCGCATGTGCGCACCCGGATTCCCGTCGTTGACTATCTCGGCCTTACCTCCGTGCGCGGCGACGTACTCGCTCACGATCGCCAGACCAAGCCCGGTACCTTTGACGGTGCCCGAATACTCAGTGCGCCCTTGATAGAACGGCTCGAACACTTTGTCGCGCTCAGCCACGGGAATACCCTGGCCTTGGTCCGCGACGTCAATGATCGCGTCCTTGCCGCGCAACCGGATCAACACGCGAATGGTGCCGTTAAACGGAGAAAACTTCACCGCGTTGGACATCAAGTTGTCCAGAATGGCTTCGATCTTCTTCTCATCCCCAGTCATTTTGAAGTCAGAAATAATGGTTTCAAGCGAGATATTCTTTGCGCGAACGGCCAGCCCGTGTTGACGCGTCACCCGATCGGCCAACTCTCTGACGCTGAAATTGCTGAACACCAGCGACGATGTTTGGAACTGCGCGGTGTGATAGCTCAACAAGTCTTCGATTAATCTCTGCAGACGCAAAGTGTTCTGGCGCAGAATGCGCGCGATCTCGATTTGGCCCGCGGTCATGGTGCCGGTGACCTCATCGGTTAGCAGCTCCACGCCTTCGCGCAATGAAGTGAGAGGCGTCTTTAGCTCATGCGAAACGTGACGCAGAAAACGTGTCTTTTGCTCTTCCAGTTCCAGCAAACGAATGCGCAGCCAGTCGAGCTGGCGCCCGACCGAGCGCAAGTCCTCGGGGCCGGTGATCTGCACTTTCTCGCTGAAGTGTCCGTCTCCCATACGCTGAATCGCTGATTCGATTTGTTCAATGGGCTTGGAAATCAAGAAAATTGCGGCGACCACCAGCGCAAGCGCGATCGGTACCAGTGCCAATACCTGCCACAGGCTGAAACGCACTACCTCACTCGACATGCGGTCCATCGTTTCCACTTCGCGATCGACCAATTGATTCCCCAACGTGTCCAGTTCACGCGCGCGCTCGGTCAACGATGCGAACTGCGTCACCAGTGGCGCGACCTGGTCCGGACGAGGTGGGCTGTTGCCTAGTTTGGAACGCAGCGCGGACTCGGCGTCGACCAAGCGCTTGAGCGCCGCTTGTTGTGGCTCCGCCATCTGCAACTGGGACATGCGCTGCGCGGTGTCGGCGAACTGCTGGTGCGCCGCCAGGTAATTGCGCAACAGTGACGCATCTCCCAAAATACTGTACTGGCGCGCCAGGCGTTCCATATGTGTTATCTGCTCGATCAAGGCACGGCTGTTCTGCGTAGCCTGCACCGCTTGATACACCGCCTGCTGACCATGCCGCGCGAGTCGATTCACCGAGAACGCGTTATTCACCAGCGCGAAGATGAGTGGCAGGACGGCGAGCGCGAAACCCGCCAGAATCATCTTGGTAAACGATTTTGGATAATAAAATCTCATCGGTTAAGGCTGCGTTCCAAATTCAGTACCAAGAATGTGTGTAAGACCAAGTATCCTGTGGATGAAGCAAACGAGGCGCAATTGGCGGACGGGCGGCAGCTCTCAGCGGATCGACGTTAGGCGACGAAGCGCGCCTCTACTCTTCCGAAGTCACCAAAGCGCGCAACGACGTGATCTCCCGGTGCAATGGCCAGTGGCACGATACACGTTCCAGTGGTGATCACCTCACCCGCGCGCAAACAAGTTCCGTGGCGATTGAGTTCATTGGCGATCCAGGTGAGCGCAATGCAAGGGTCGCCCAACACATTGGCGCCTTTTCCAGCGCAAGCAAACTTGCCGTTCTTCTCCGCCGTCACCGCAAACTGCGGCAGATCGGTATGGCGCCAGTCTTGTGTTACCTCAGGTCCGCACACAAACCAACTGGCGCAGGCATTGTCGGCGATCAATTGCGCCGCGCCGGCGCGAGGAAAGTCGCGGAAGCGTGAATCCGGAACTTCGATCGCAACGTGCAGCGCCGCGGTCGCCTGCATCACTTCAGCGACTGAATACGGATCGGCGCGAGCCGGAAGATCGGCCGCCAAGCGAAACGCGAATTCTGCCTCCATCACGCGCATGCAGTTGCCTGACAGCGGAACTGACGCGCCGTCCTTCAATACGCGGCCTTTCAGCAGCCGTCCCGCCAGCGGACCATCGACGCCGATGTGCTTCTGGCCAGCCGCGCTGGTCGCGGCGATTTTCCAGCCGTACAAGGCTTGCGCAGATTCCCGCTGAATCGCCTCTTGCACAGCGTAGGCGTCAGGCCTCGATAGCGGACGAAGGCCGACGGGCAGCGCGTCGATTTGCCGGCCGCTTTGCCAAGTGCTCCACAGCAATTGCGCTGCTTGATGAATTTGCTCAGGGGTCATGCTCGCTTCTCCTGTTCTACGCGACGGACAGTCCCGCGCGCACTACGTTAATAAGGGGCTCGCCGCGGGCCAGTCGATTGAAATTCTCCGCCATGAGCTTGCAGCGGCGTGGACGCAGGCCCTCGGTCCAGCCCGACGCGTGCGGTGTCATCACTACGTTGCGGAGCTGGTGAAATGGCAAAGTCGACGGGGCGCCCGCCCGCTCGCCCTGTTTTGGATAATGGTACCAAGTGTCGATAACAGCGCCGCCAATAGTGTCGCGCCGACAGGCGTCGAACAAAGCAGCTTCGTCGATGATCGCACCGCGCGCGATATTGATGATAACCGCGCTGGATTTCATTTGCGCCAATCGGCTCGCATCTATTAATCCGCGCGTGCTGGGGTCCAGCGGCAACGCGACGACCACAAAATCGGCGGTGCCGAGTAACTGCGTCAGATCGCCCATGCCAGACACATGCTCCGCGCAGGCGTCGGGCCGCGGCGTGCGTGTGCACGCGATGACGCGCATCCCGAAGGCGCTCGCCCGCCGCGCCACTTCGCGACCGATGTGTCCATAGCCGACGATGCCGACGATTTTCCCATACAGCTCACCGTGGCACGGGCCGCACAGGTGCGATCCAGTCCAATCGTTGCCCCGTAGATTCTGGTCGAGGCGCGCAATACCAATTTCCCAGTGCAGCATTGCGGCCAGCACGTACTCGGAGATGCCGATTTCGTGCTCGTATACGTTGCAAATCGATGCGGCACTCGGTACCGCGTGGAAAGTAATATCGTCGGTCCCCGCACCCGGCAATTGCAACAGACGCAAGCGCGCCGCACGAGCGAAAGCAGGCAGCCAGTTCATCGACACCATGGCATCTGCGCGCGCGAGCTTAGTGGCGAAATCATGCGCGTTATCCGTGTCGCACACTTCAATAGTCCACTCGGTCCGCAAGTACTCCGGGATCAGCGCGAGGCGACCGTCGTTGTCGGCTTTCTTGATAAGCAAATTAAGCGGCATGAAGTCTTGTTCAGGCAAAATCAATAATCGCGACCGCCGGTCAACTCGGCGCCTGACGCGCGCGACATATTTCGACGCAAGACGCTGGGGCGCGCACTGTCTTGATTTGGTCTTGATTTGGTGCCGGGAGGGGGAATCGAACCCCCATGATGTCGCCACCGCGGGATTTTGAGTCCCGTGCGTCTACCAATTCCGCCATCCCGGCTGCGACCGCGATTATCCACCAAACCGGGGAGCCGGAGCAACGTTGCGGACCCGTTTGAGATTGCAGATGGCAAAGGAATTTACGCACGCCCGTATAATTGCGACCCATGCGCGTTGAGGATTTTGATTTTGAATTACCGGATCGACTCATCGCCCAAAGTCCGTTGCCGGAACGCGCGGCCAGCCGTCTGCTCGCGCTCGAGCGCAACTCTGGCGTCATCACCGACGACACTTTTCGCAATTTGCTGCAATGGTTGCGTTCCGGCGATCTTCTGATCTTCAACGATACCAAGGTGATCAAGGCCAGACTGCGGGGCGAAAAGGAAACGGGCGGTCGCGTCGAGATATTGATCGAGCGGCTGATCGATGCGAATCATGCCACGGCGCAACTTCGTGCCAGCCACAAACCGAAGGAGGGATCGCGCATTCTGGTTGCGGGTGAAGCCATTGTTGTCGCTAAGCGCGAGGGTGAATTTTCTAGTCTTATTTTTCCCTCGGCGGTCACGGATTTTTTGGAGCGACATGGCAGCGTGCCCTTGCCGCCTTACATTGCGCGCGCGGCCGGGGACATCGATGAAACGCGCTATCAAACGGTTTACTCGAGCGTTCCCGGTGCCGTTGCGGCGCCGACCGCGGGCCTGCATTTCGATCAAGCGATGTTGCATACGCTGACCACCATGGGCGTGCTCAGTGCGCGCCTAACCTTGCATATCGGCGCGGGTACTTTTCAGCCGGTGCGTGTATCCGATGTATCGCAGCATCGAATGCACCGCGAGCAATACGCCATCTCGGCCGCGACGGCGCAAGCCGTGCGCGCTGCGATGAAGGAGGGCAGACGCGTAATCGCGGTAGGCACCACCAGTTTGCGCGCGCTCGAATCGGCCGCGCTTGCGGGTCAGACTGGCGCGCATATCGCGGACACCGATTTGTTCATCTTGCCGGGATTCAAATTTCACGTCGTGGATGCGCTGATTACGAACTTTCATTTGCCTCGTTCTACTTTGCTCATGCTGGTTTCGGCTTTTGCGGGAGTGGAAAATATTCGCCGAGCGTACGCGCACGCCATTGCAAGTAATTATCGATTTTTCAGTTATGGCGATGCCATGTTGATCCACGGCAACGCATAGAGGGGCGGCAATGAAGTTCGAATTGAAAGCCCAAGACGGCGCGGCACGTCGCGGCTGCTTGACGTTGGCGCATGGCGTAGTCGAGACACCGGTGTTCATGCCGGTCGGCACCTATGGGACAGTGAAAGCCTTATCTCCAAATGATCTCGAGCAATGCGGCGCGCAAATCGTACTCGGTAACACCTTTCACTTGTGGCTGCGCCCAGGACTGGAGGTTATCGCGGCGCACGGCGGGCTGCATCGCTTCATGGGTTGGCAGCGGCCGTTGCTCACCGATTCGGGCGGCTTCCAGGTGTTTAGTTTGGGTGAGTTGCGCAAGATCAGCGAAGACGGCGTGCGCTTCCAGTCTCCGGTCAACGGTGATACGTGTTTTCTCTCGCCCGAAGAATCGATGCGCATTCAGCGTGTGCTCAACTCCGACATCGTGATGATTTTCGACGAGTGCACACCTTACCCGGCGACCGAATCCGCGGCGCGCACTTCAATGCAGCTCTCATTGCGCTGGGCGATGCGCAGCAAACTGGCGCATCAAGGAAATCTCAACGCGCTGTTCGGCATCGTGCAAGGCGGCATGTATGAGTCGCTGCGCGAGGTGTCAGCGCGCGAGTTGATCGAACTTAATTTCGATGGCTATGCCGTGGGTGGGTTGTCGGTGGGAGAGCCGAAGCAGGACATGCTGCGTATCCTGACGCATACCGTGCCGCTGTTGCCGCAAGACAAACCGCGCTACCTGATGGGGGTCGGCACACCGGCAGACTTGGTCGCAGCGGTGGCGCTTGGTATCGACATGTTCGACTGCGTGTTGCCGACGCGCAACGCGCGTAACGGTTGGGTCTTCACCAGTCGAGGGATATTGAAACTCCGCAACGCGCGCTACCGGGACGACTTGAGCCCGCTTGACGCGGCATGCGACTGCTATACCTGCCGCAACTTCACTCGGGCTTATCTGCATCACTTGCAGCGGCTCAACGAGATTCTCGGCGCGCAGCTCAATACTCTGCACAATATTCACTATTACCAGGCTCTCATGTCCAAAATGCGCAGCGCGATCGAGGGCGGAAGCTTCGCCCGCTTGGCGGAAGAGATCGCCGGGCAGCCCATTTCCTGACGGCCTGCGTGTTAAACTAGCGCCCTTTTTTGCGGCTTCCTCCGAGATCACTGGAGGGCGCCCGTACCGGTGGCGCGGCCGCCTAAACAAGAAGCCGCTGAAATAATATCCCTTGGAGAAACCTTGTGCTGATTTCCGAAGCCTTTGCCCAGACCGCGCCCGCGGGAGCGGGTGGAATGGACCTGATGGGTCTGCTGCCGCTCGTGCTGATGTTCGTGCTGCTTTATTTTCTGATGATTCGCCCGCAGGCCAAGAAAGCCAAGGAGCACAAGAATTTGGTGGCCTCATTGCAAAAAGGCGATGAAGTCGTCACCGGCGGCGGCATTCTCGGCAAGGTAACCAAGGTGAGCGATCAATATTTGTCGATCGAAATTGCGCCCAATGTCGAAATACAAGTGCAGCGTTTCACCATTCAGTTGGTGTTGCCCAAGGGCAGTCTCAAGAGTTCAACTTAGATCGCCATCGCCATTTGTAGTGGCCCATCGCTCCCTTCCCGCAGCACACTAATTGCCAGTAACGGATAAACAATGAATCGCTATCCCGTGTGGAAATACTTGTCGGTCGCCGTGGTGATTGCCTTCGGACTGCTGTATACCTTGCCGAATTTTTTTGGCGAAGTACCGGCGGTGCAGGTTTCGCCGGCGCGTGCGACGCTGAAGTCGGACACCGCGCTGATGAGCCGCGTGGAAGACGTGCTCAAGAAAGCCAATGTCAATCTGCAAGGCGTGCAATTGGATTCCACCGGTGTGAAAGTGCGTTTCTCCGATGTGAATACGCAGATTCAGGCCAAGGACGTCCTGCAAACGGAATTGAAGGACGACTACGTGGTCGCGCTCAACTTGTTATCCAGTTCACCGACGTGGATGGCGCGCTTCAATGCCTTGCCGATGCATTTGGGTTTGGACCTGCGCGGCGGCGTGCACTTCCTGATGCAGGTGGATATGAACGGTGCGCTCACCAAGGCGGCCAATCGTTATACCGGCGACATTCGCAGTTCCTTGCGCGAAAAGGAAGACACACGTTATCTCAGCGTTGTGCGTGATGGGCAAAACGTCATCGCCAAGTTTCGTGATGCCACGACGCGCGAACGCGCGGTCAAGAAAATCGAAAAGGAAATGCCCGACCTTCTGCTCAAGTCTTCAGAGGAAGGCAGCGATTACGTGGTGACGGCGTCGTTGCGTGAGGAGGCGAAAAGACGTATTCAAGAAATGGCGTTGCAACAGAACGTGACCACGTTACGTAACCGAGTGAATGAATTGGGCGTAGCAGAACCCGTAGTGCAACAGGCCGGGCAAGATCGAGTCGTAGTGCAATTGCCGGGTGTGCAGGATACCGCCAAAGCCAAGGAAATTCTCGGGCGCACCGCAACGCTGGAAGTGCGCATGGTAGATGAAGAGCACAGTGATGCAGCTTCCGTGCAGGCGGCGGTAGCGGGGCAGGTGCCGTTCGGTGCGGAGTTGCTGTACGAGCGTAACGGCGTTCCGCTGCTGCTGAAGCGCGACGTGGTACTGACCGGCGACAACATCGCGGATGCGCAACCAGGCTTTGACAATCAGACCGGCGAGCCGGCAGTGCATATCAATTTAGATGGAAAGGGCGCGGGAATCTTTCAGCGCGTAACGCGCGAGAGCGTCGGCAAGCGCATGGCGATGGTGCTGGTGGAGAAAGGCAAAGGCGAAATTATCACCGCGCCGGTGATCAAGGCGGAAATCGGTGGCGGTCGCGTGCAGATCAGTGGGCGCATGACTACGACCGAAGCGCACGACGTGTCTTTGCTTTTGCGCGCGGGAGCCTTGGCCGCGCCGATTGAAATTGTCGAAGAGCGCACCGTTGGGCCAAGCCTCGGCCTCGACAATATTCATAAAGGTTGGACTTCAACTGTTATTGGCTTCACCGCGATCGCGATTTTCATGGTGGTGTATTACATGCTCTTTGGCATGGTGTCGGTGGTGGCGCTGGGAGTGAACTTGATCCTGCTGGTCGCGCTGCTGTCGATGTTACAGGCGACGTTGACCTTGCCCGGCATTGCCGCGGTTGCGTTAACTTTGGGCATGGCGATCGACGCCAACGTGCTGATCAACGAAAGAATCAGAGAAGAGTTGCGCAACGGCACGACGCCACAAGCCGCGATTTCCGCCGGTTACGAGCGAGCGTGGGCAACCATCTTGGACTCGAACATCACCAGCTTGATCGCCGGGGTCTCATTGTTCGCGCTGGGCAGCGGCCCCGTGCGCGGCTTTGCGGTGGTGCATTGCCTCGGTATTCTGACTTCGATCTTCAGTGCGGTCTTGGTGTCGCGCTCGATCGTGAATTTGATCTATGGCAGCCGTAAGAGAATCGAGGCCTTGTCGATCGGCAATACCGGTTGGCATAAGACCGTCGCGACAAGTTGAGAGATTCGGTTACGGGTTGCGCTGACGCGACTCGTTTGACTTAACCCTATGCCCGCGGTAAAGCGGGCATCGCTAACAAGTTTTGAGGTTGACGAATGGAATTTTTTCGGATTAAGCAAGACATCCCGTTCATGCGCCACGCGCTGGTGTTCAACGTGATATCGCTGATTACATTCATTCTCGCCGTGATCTTTCTCCTCACCAAAGGACTGCATCTCGGCGTTGAATTTACCGGTGGTACGGTGATGGAAGTGAGCTATGGCCACGCTGCGGACGTTGACAAGATTCGCACGTCACTAGGCAGCATCGGGCTCAATGACGCGACGGTGCAGAACTTCGGCAGCTCGCAGACGGTTTTGGTGCGCCTACCGGCGCGCGCAGATGCGACCGGCGCGAAGCTCTCTGACAGCGTGATTCAGACGCTGAAGAAAGATGACGATTCCGTGGTGCTGCGACGAGTGGATTTTGTCGGCTCTCAAGTCGGCAAAGAGCTGGTCGAGAATGGCGCCCTTGCGTTGTTGTTGGTCTCGTTTGGTATCGTCTGCTATCTGTGGTTGCGCTTCGAGTGGAAATTCGGCCTCGCCGCAATCATCGCGAACTTGCACGACGTGGTGATTATTCTTGGGTTCTTTGCTTTCTTTCAATGGGAGTTCTCGTTGCCGGTATTGGCTGCGGTGCTCGCAGTGCTGGGTTATTCGGTGAACGAATCGGTGGTGGTGTTCGATCGGATACGCGAGAATTTCCGTGACCGAAAATTTCGCAAACTCTCAGTGCCGCAAGTGATCGACAATGCGATCACGCGCACCATGTCGCGCACCATCATCACCCACGGCTGTACGCAACTGATGGTGACTTCGATCCTGATCTTTGGCGGCGCCACTTTGTTTAACTTCGCACTGGCCCTTACTATCGGGATTCTGTTCGGAATCTATTCATCCGTTTTGGTGGCCAGCCCGATCGTCATGTGGCTGGGCGTGACCGCGGCCGATCTGGCCAAGCCGGAGAAGAAGCAGGAAGAAGCCGTGGTCTGACGAGGTGGAACTCCTCGGCCAGTTTATTGATCTGATTCTCCACCTCGACGCCCACCTTCTCTGGGTGGCGGAGAATTGCGGCGCGTGGATTTACGCCATCCTATTCGCGATTATTTTCTGCGAAACCGGTTTGGTGGTAGCGCCGTTTCTGCCCGGCGATTCCTTACTCTTCGTTGCCGGGTCGCTCGCCGCCGGCGGCGCGATGGATGTGCATACCTTGTTTTTCCTGCTGCTCGCCGCCACCATTCTCGGTGACAACACCAACTACTGGATCGGTCGATACCTGGGGCCGAAAGTGTTTCGTGCGGACGGGTCACGCTGTCTCAAGCGCGACCATCTCGAACGCACTCAAAAGTTCTACCAACGACATGGCGGCAAGACGATCGTGTTCGCGCGCTTCATTCCCATCATTCGTACCTTTGCGCCATTTGTCGCGGGCATCGGACGCATGGACTACCGCAGATTCTTTGCCTTCAGCGCTGTCGGTGGACTAAGCTGGATCGGCTTCTTCGTCTACCTCGGTTACCACTTCGGCGGATTGCAAGTGGTGAAAGACAACCTGACGGTGGCCATTCTCGGAATTGTCTTGTTGTCGGTCGCGCCGGGAATTGTTGGCTGGTTGCGCAATCGTTAAAGGCGCAGACGCCATCAGGCGAATTTTCAATGTCGCCATGCCGTGCCGGCGTCGGCCGGCAGCGTACGGCCTCGCCAGGCTGCCTCGCGGCAGCAGGCCAGGTATCGCGCCTTCCACGCGGTGAATTGGAGAGAGCCGGCCATCGCGACGACCACACCGACCGCGATCGGTACCGCGCGCGCCAGTTCCGGCTGCTGCATCTCGACCGCCGCCAGCGCGACGCCCAGCGGAAAGGCAGCCATTCCGAACACGGTCCAAACGAAGAAGTAGCCCACGCCCACGAGCGCGGTCAGCCAACCGAGTCGCGTCTCGCCTGTCCTGCCGACGGCCTGCCGGTAGCGCCATAGCATTGGCGCCAAGGATGGCAGCATCATCGCCACCATCATCACGACCCACATGCCGAGGAACGACACCGCGGCGCCGGGCCGGGTCTGCCCCGGCATCCGCATCCACGCCATCGACATCGTCCAGCCGCCGCGCATCGGCATCTCGCCCATCGCCGCCATGGACGCGCACCAGGCGATCGTTCCCGCCGTGCTGGCAGCGAAGAGCAGCGCAGAGACGCCAAAAAAAG
>JAYUZG010000016.1:0-4498 GCA_043751985.1 Betaproteobacteria bacterium | reverse complement strand
CGCTGGAAAATGGATCCTTTCGCGGGTGAAAGTGATGGTGACCAATTATTTGGACGTGGCACCAGCGACATGAAGTGCGGCGTTGCGGCTTTTGTTGTGGCGGCCGTAACTATGGCGGGCAAACTCGCGCACTCACCGGGACTTGAGCTGGTGATCACCGCCGGCGAAGAAACCGGTTGCCAGGGTGCGTTTCATTTGGCCGATACGGCCGGCGCCTTGGGACGCGCGGGCGCTGTGGTCGTGGCGGAACCGACGTCGAATTATCCCTTCATCGGTCACAAAGGTGCGTTCTGGCTCAACGCAATCACTCGTGGTGTGACGGCACATGGTTCGATGCCGGAAAAAGGGGTGAACGCAGTGTACAAGGCCGCTCGGGCGGTGGTTGATCTTGAGAAGTTTCGCTTTTCCAATCCAACCCACGCGCTGATGGGGCAGGCGACTCTCAACACCGGCACGATTCGCGGCGGGCTGAATATCAATTCGGTTCCCGATGAAACTACCATCGGCATCGATATTCGCACCGTCCCGACCGTCGACCACGCCGCACTGCGCCGTGAATTGCAAGCTCGCCTCGGCGACGAAGTGGAACTACAAACCATCATGGATCTCGCGCCTGTGTATACCGACCATCACAACGAATGGATACAGCAGGTCTTTGCGGTCATGCAGCCGTTGCTCGGGCGCAGTGAGATTACGCCGGCGACCGCGACTTACTTCACCGACGCCGCGGCGCTGAATCGCGCCTATGCCAATCCACCCACTGTTATTCTCGGCCCGGGAGAGGCGCACATGGCGCACCAGACCGACGAATTTTGCGTGATGGAACGAGTTCGACAAAGCGTGACCGCGTATGAAGAAATCATTGCCCGCTGGTGCTCTTTGGCTTGATTTCCGACGGAATGAATCCGATGCGTGAGCTCGAAGAAGCGCCACGGCGCACACCTGCATTTTCGGAATTGCTGAGCTCGTTATATGACAGTGGTAGTTTCTCGTCGCTGTCTCTCGCGGGCGCTTCTGTGGTCGCGGGACGCGGTCAGGTCGGTGGCCGCTACGCCAGGTTTGCCGCGACCGACGCGCGCGTGGCGCGCGGCGCTTTCGGAGTCGCCGATTGCAAGGTATTGCAGCAATTGTTCCTTGACGCTAGAAATGAAGGCGAACCGGTGATTCTTCTCCTGGATTCTGCGGGCGTGCGCGTGGATCAGGGCCTACCTGCGTTGGGCGCTTTTCGCGCGGCGTACCGAGCCGCGATCGATTGCCGCCTCAGTGGCGTGCCGATGCTGGCCTGCGTCGGACATGACTGTTTTGGCGGCGCAAGTATGTTGGCTTCCCTCGCGGAGCAAAGAGTGTTCAGTCGAACCGCGCGATTCGGCCTGTCCGGTCCCCGCGTCATCGAAGCGATGGGTGGCCGTGATCAACTGAATGCAGACGATCCCGCGGCCGTCGCGGCCCTCATGGGTGCGCAGGCCCGCAGTCGCTGGCACGCGGCGGACTCCGTCGTCGATCTGAACCTCGCGCAATTGCGACGAATCATTTCAACCTGGATAGCGTCGCCGGTGCGTCACCAAAACGCCGGACTGCTGCGCGCACACCTGCGCCTGGCGGCGCGCTTGCGCGATGCCGGGATCATGCAGGACACAGAGCAGAGCGCCTTGGTGACGACGGATATTCGTGCATTCGCTTCAACTCGGAATCCCACCGATGTGTTGAAACTAATTGACGGCAAGACCCCGGCTTACGTAGGCATGACCTCGCGCAACGCGGTTGGCGCGCTGGATTGCTGGTCGCTGGCAGACGTGCTGCTCGACCTGACTGAACGCGATCCGGGCCGGCCGGTCCTGGTGGCACTGGACGTGCCAGGCCATAGGGCGACGCGTAGCGATGAGGAGGTGATGCTGACCGAGTTTGTCGCGCACGTCGCGTTGGTCATGGCCACCTTACGTGTAACCGGTCACCGCGTAACGCTACTACTTGCCGGGAAGGCGTCAGGAGCAATTTACGCGGCATTGTCGGCGGGCGCGGATGAAGTTGTTGCCCTGAAGACGGCGGAAGTCAGAGTGTTGCCGCCGCAGGCCGTGGCGCGAATTACCGGAACTCGCCCTAGCGTCGCGCCGGTTGATTTGTTGCAGTCCGGCGTTGCGGACAGAATGCTCGGCGACGTATGGAACTGAACGCGAATTTCTATTTGGATCTTGAGCACGTCGTACAGCGGACGCCGCACGCTATCGCCTTGGAGTTGGGGAACGAACGCGCTATCACCTACGCTGCGTTGAATCAAGCCGTGTCTATTTTTGCTCAGCGCTTGCGCGCGCTTGGTGTGGCTAAAGGCGACCGTGTGCTGGTGCAAGTTGAAAAATCCGCCGAAAGCTTGTTTCTTTATTTGGCGTGTCTGCGATCCGGAATCGTTTACGTCCCGCTTAACACTGCTTACCAGAAGTTGGAACTGGAACACTTCTTCAACGATGCGCAGCCGAAATTAGTGGTATGTCGGCCGCAATCCGAGGCCTTATTCGCGCAACTGCTTAAGAATGAAGATTGCAATTGCGTCACGCTGGATGAGCAGGGTTCCGGCTCATTCAATGATTCCGCGCCAAATTGCGAATTGCCTATTGACGCTGTGGTCATGCATCCAGATGACCCCGCCGTCATCATTTACACCTCGGGGACCACCGGGCGATCCAAAGGAGCGGTGGTCACGCATCGGAATCTTGCGTCGAACGCGCGCGCGCTGATTGCCGCTTGGGGTTTTACTTCGACCGATGTGCTGCTGCACGCACTGCCGGTATTCCATGTGCATGGTCTGTTCGTCGCCAATCATTGCGCGCTCATGTCCGGTGCGCGCATCATTTGGAACGCCAAGTTTGATCCATTGGCGGTCCTAGCTGATTTGCCGCGCGCCTCGGTCTTCATGGGGGTGCCGACGTTCTACGTACGACTTCTTGAGCAGGCTAAACTTGATCGAGGCAGGTGCAGCAACGTGCGCTTGTTCGTTTCGGGTTCCGCGCCGTTGCTTGCAGAGACGTTTCGCGCCTTCGAAGCTCGTAGCGGACATCGAATCTTAGAACGCTACGGAATGTCGGAGACCGGAATGATCACATCCAATCCTCTGCACGGCGAACGCCGCGCGGGGACGGTGGGCTTGCCACTTGCCGGCATTTCGGTACGCGTCGCGGACACGCACGACCGGCCGCTGCCCGCGGGGGAGACGGGTGGCATTCAGCTACGCGGTGACAATGTCTTTGCCGGCTACTGGCGTATGCCCGAACGGACACAACAAGAGTTCAGCGACGACGGTTTTTTTCGTACCGGCGATATGGGCGTCATGGACGCCGCGGGATATTTGTCGATCGTGGGCCGCGCAAAGGACCTGATTATCTCGGGCGGCTACAACGTCTATCCGAAGGAAATCGAACTTGCGCTGGATCAGATTCCGGGAGTGGCGGAGTCTGCGGTGATCGGTCTTCCCAATGCAGACTTTGGCGAAGTGGTAGCGGCCGTGGTGGTGCCTAAGCGCAATGCATCGTTGGACGAGCGCGAGATCATCTCGACGCTAAAACAACAATTGGCGAACTACAAAATTCCAAAACGCGTTTTCGTACTCGAAGCGTTGCCGCGAAATGCGATGGGTAAAGTACAAAAATCGCAACTGCGCCAGCGCTTTGCGTTGGATGCCCAGTAGGGTGGGGATTGCATCGGCCGCAAGCGGACAATCTGCGGACTCAAACCTGGATCGCCTGGTGCACGGCTTGCGAACGAACGGCTATGCAGTCTCGCCGCAGTTTGTTCCTGCTGCATTGGTCGCTCGCTTGCGTTCGGAGCTGATTCTCACCGAGCGAAACAGTGGTCTGCGAGCGGCAACCGTCGGGCAGGGGCAAGAGAGTCGCCGCCAGGCGGATATCCGTAACGATCGGATATGCTGGATCGACAATGATTGTTCAAGTGCTGCGTTGGCCGAATGTCTCGTCCATTTCGATCAAATGCGGCAGGCCTTGAATAAAAAACTATTCCTCGGACTATTCGAGTTCGAGTGCCATTTTTCTCTGTATCCGCCCGGCGCTCGCTATGCGCGTCATCTCGATCAATTCCGAAACGACGATCGCCGCCGTGTTTCGTGCGTGCTGTACTTGAATGACGATTGGGAAGAAAACGACGGTGGGGCGCTACGGCTATATCGCGGTGAAAATCGTGGCTGCCAAGACTTCGTCCCGTACGGCGGGACGCTGGTCGCGTTCTTGAGCGCTCAGTTCGAGCACGAGGTGTTGCCCGCGCGCCGACCCCGATACAGTCTGACCGGCTGGTTCAAGGTTCGCGGCTGAAGCAACATCACCACGATACAAATCTCCGCCCCGCGAGTTTGGAGTGAACCATCGTAGCCGCTACTCGCGCTATAACAACTCCAAAATGAAATCCCACTCGTCGTCTGTCACGGGTGTGACGGACAGACGGTTGCCACGTTGCAACAACCGCATATCCGACAATCGCGGGAAGGAGCGCAGCTCCG
>JAYUZG010000015.1:0-11214 GCA_043751985.1 Betaproteobacteria bacterium | reverse complement strand
TCCAAGCGCAATACGTTTCCGCTGACGCTGTTCAGTCAGGAGCTGCTGGCGTTGCTCGACGCAGGACTCACGGTAGTCGATGCGTTCGAAACCTTGCTGGAAAAAGAAGCGCGGCCGGAGAACGCCAATGTCATGCGCCAGGTGCTGGGTTCGATGCGCGACGGTCATCCGCTGTCATATGCCTTGCAGCAGAATCCGCAGTTTTTCCCGCCGCTCTACGTTGCGACGGTCAAAGCCAGTGAAAAGACCGGCGACCTGATCGAGGCTTTGTCACGCTATGTGGCATACCAGACTCAGGTCGACGTGGTGCGCAAGAAAGTAGTGAGCGCTTCGATTTACCCGGTAATCTTACTGGGTGCCGGCGCGCTGGTGACGCTGTTTCTGATGATCTACGTGGTACCGCGCTTCAGCCGAATTTATCAAGATATGGGCACCGACTTGCCGTTTGCCTCGCGCATGCTACTGCAGTGGGGGCAGTTGCTCCAGGCGCATGGCATGTCGGTATTGATCGTGTTTGTCGCGTTGGCGGCCGGGGCGGTGTATGGCTTAAGTCAACCGCAGGTGCGCGGCTGGCTGATGCGTCGCATTTGGCTCATCCCGGCGATCGGTGAGCGAATGCGCGTCTATGAACTGGCGCGTTTTTATCGAACGGTTGGCATGTTGTTGCGCGGCGGAACGCCGATTGTCGTGGCGATGCGCATGGTGTCCGACCTGTTACCGCCAACTTTGCGTGGCGATTTGGATCGCGCCGCGCTCAGCATCAGCGAAGGCCGGCCGATATCGTTTGCCATGGAACAGAATCAACTCACCACCGCGGTCGCCTCGCGCATGCTGCGGGTGGGCGAACGCACCGGCAAGATGGGTGACATGATGGAGCGCATCGCCGCGTTTTACGACGATGAAATGGCGCGCTGGGTGGATTGGTTCACTCGCTTGTTTGAACCGCTGTTGATGGCAGTCATCGGTCTGGTCATTGGCTTCATCGTCATTCTCATGTACTTCCCGATCTTTGAACTTGCAGGGAGCATCCAGTGAATCTCGCCGAAATTTCATCCGACGGGGCGGCTATTTCGCTCGCGCAGATTCGTGCGGCACGTTCGTTGGCGGCCCTGTCCAATCGTAGCTTGGTTGAAATTCTGGAAGACGAAGCGGGTCTTCCGCCGGAAGAATTTACCGCTGCGCTGGCCAAGACTCTGCATTACCGCTACTTCAGCATGGCGGAATTAAACGGCCTGATGCCGGCGTTCGATCTGTTGCCGTTCTCCGATGCGCTGGAAAATGAATGCTTGTTGTTCAACGACGAGAGCGAAGGTTTGATTCTGGCGATCGGCGACCCGTTTGATCGCGCGCGCGAGGCCTCGGCGCGGGTGCGCATCGGCAAGCCTTTCATCGTCGCGCTGGCGCATCGCTCGGATATTGCGGCTTTTCTCGCGCGTCATGAAGAAGGCTTGCGCGCGATGGACAATCTGGTCGAGGGCGGCGAGTCGACTCCAAGCAGCGGAATCAAGGTCGAGGACTTGTCGTTCAAGACCATCAGTGAAGACACCAGCCCGGTGGTACGGCTGGTTCACTCGACGCTCTACGACGCGTTGAAACTGGAGGCGAGTGATATCCATTTAGAGACCAACAGCGCGGGGCTCGCGATTAAATATCGTATCGACGGCGTGCTCACGCTGGCCGGCTCCATGGCCGGGCAGGACGTGGCCGAGCAGGTGATTTCGCGCATCAAGGTCATGTCGGAACTGGATATCTCGGAACGCCGTGTTCCGCAAGACGGTCGCTTCAAGGTTTCCATGCGCGGGCGCGAAGTCGATTGCCGTGTGTCGGTGATGCCGAGCATCTACGGCGAGGACGCGGTGGTGCGGATTCTGGACAAGAAGGCCTTGACCGATCACATCAAAGGTTTGCGCTTGAGCTTCCTCGGCTTTGATGAACAAACCGTGGCGCAGATTCGCAAGTTGTCGCACGAACCTTACGGCATGGTGCTGGTGACTGGGCCTACCGGGAGTGGTAAAACCACCACGCTGTACGCCGCCATCAGCGAGATCAATTACGGTGAAGACAAGATCGTCACGATCGAAGACCCGGTCGAGTACCAGCTCTCTGGCGTGCTGCAGATCCCGGTAAATGAAAAAAAGGGGCTGACTTTCGCGCGCGGTCTGCGCTCGATTTTGCGCCACGACCCGGACAAGATCATGGTCGGTGAAATTCGCGACGCCGAGACCGCGCAAATCGCGGTGCAGTCGGCGTTGACCGGCCACTTGGTGTTCACCACGGTGCACGCCAACAACGTCTTCGACGTGATTGGGCGTTTCACGCACATGGGTGTGGACCCCTACAGCTTCGTGTCTGCGATGAACGGCATCGTCGCGCAGCGTCTGGTGCGCGTGACCTGCTCGCATTGCGCGACGGAGAAGACGCCGGATACCAAGACGATTGCCGATTCCGGTCTTAATCCTGCCACGGTAGCGGATTTTCTGTTCCGTGCGGGCCCCGGTTGCGGCCATTGCCGCGGCACCGGGTTTAAGGGGCGCAAGGCGATCGCCGAGATTCTTTACCTGAACGATGAAATTCGTGAGCTGATTGTCGCGCGCACCCCGACCCGGCTCATCAAAGAAGCAGCGACCCGCAACGGTACGCGTTTTCTGCGTGAAGCGGCAGTGGATATGGTGCGGCGTGGCGACACTACTTTAGAGGAAATAAATCGTGTCACTTTTGTCGCCTGAGCAACTGAATATTCTGCTGTCGCCGCGGCGACTCGCCGCCAAGCGATCCAGTGGCAGTTGGCGTCCGGCCTTCGTCGGCAGTGATGCCATTCCGATTGAAGCGGCGGCGACGGGCGAAGCCGCATGGCAACCGGCGATCGTGGCGTTGCGTACCTATGTCAACTCGCTCGATCAGAAGCAACGAGGCGCAACTATTAAGATCGTTTTGTCGGATCATTTCTGCCGCTATGTGCTGGTGCCGTGGAGTGACGCGCTCGGCAGCGCGAGCGAGGAGATGATGCTCGCCAAACATTGTTTGAAGAGCGTATACGGCGCGGGAACCGACGAGTGGGCCGTACGGATTGCCTTGGGCAGCGCGGGATCGACGCGGCTCGCCTCGGCAGTCGATCCCATGTTGCTGAGTGAAATTGAGTTGATCATGCGGCCGTTCGGGCGACGCTTCGGATCGTTGCAGCCGCACTTTGTGATGTGCTTCAATCACTGGCGCGCACGGCTTCCGAAGGAGGGCGTGTGGCTGATCACAGTCGATGAAGGAGTCCTGTGTGTAGCGCGGGTGCGGCGCGGCGAATGGGTGAGTGTCAACACTATGTCGGTGGGAGTTAACTGGCGCGCGCAACTGCCCTCAATTCTGGAGCGCGAAGAAGCGTTGAGCGAGACGGGCGAAGACTCAAACGCGGTGATGGTGATCGCCGGCGATGGATTGGCCACGCCGTGGCCGCAATCAGAAAAGTGGCGTTTTCAAGAACTCTCGCCGACGCCGTTTCATGAAGCTGTTCCTACGTCAAGTGACGCCCTCGCTGCGTCCGCCGAAGCCTGATCGACATGCGCGCACTGACTATTGATTTTCGTAAAAACGTGCGGGCGACGCCGTGGAGCGGATTTGCGGTGTTAGCCGCTGGATTGCTTGTCGCAGGCTCAATCGCGGCAAAATATCCGGCGACTGCATACCGCGTGCAAAATTTGGAGACGCAAGTTCGCGAGGCGCAGCGGGCGATGCGTTCGCAGGACAGCGGCAAGCGGCCGCCCAGCGAACTGCAGAAATCACTCACCGAAGTGCGGCTTGCCAACGAAGTTATCGCGCAACTGGCGTTGCCTTGGGATCAGTTGTTCAACGCGGTGGAATCGGCGCGCAGCAAAGAGATGGCCTTGCTCGCCATCGAGCCCGACGCGCAAAAGCGCCGCGTCAAGCTGACAGGCGAAGCGAAGAATCTGGACAGCATGCTCGCCTATGTTCGCTTCTTGGAGAGTCAGGGGCCACTGTTGGACGTGTTTCTGCAGAGCCATCAGGTCGAGCAGAACGATCCGCTGAAGCCGGTGCGGTTTGTCGTGACCGCAACTTGGGTGACCCAATGAAGATCAGCGTCGAACGACTGCGGCGCGTGCGGGTTGTGCTGATGCGTCTAGTCAACAGCGCCGGCTGGCCGGGAATTATTGGGGCAACGCTGCTGGTATTCTGCGGCGCTTTCTACGTTTCACAGTTCGAAAGTCAGAAGCAACGCGTGGTGAAGCTGGAGAAAGAACTGGAGACGCTGCGCAGCCAGCCGCGCCAAGTTGCCTCGCCGGTGCATTCCGCGCTCACCACCGATGAGCAGTTGGCCGCGTTCTACGCATTCTTTCCGTCGCGCTCGAAAACCGCCGATATCCTGGCGACACTTTACGCCGAGGCCGGCAAGCAGTCGCTGCGCATTGATCGCGCGGAGTATCGCGCGGTTGGCGACAGTGTGGGCAAAATCACGCGTTATCAAATCATCCTGCCGGTGCGTGGAAACTATGTGCAGATTCGCCGCTTCGTGACCGGCATGCTGGCGGATATTCCCATTGCATCGATCGAGAACGTTCAGTTTCAGCGGCAAAAAGCCGGTGACCAGTCGGTCGAAGCAAAGATTCGCCTGGTGTTGTATCTGGGAAGCGCGTGATGAATCCGACATTACGCAAATGGATCGCGCCCGTCGCACTCTTGCTCGCGCTGGGTTTCGTACTCTTCACTTATGACCAATCGGCAGAGGACGCGAAGACCGAAATCGTCGCGGTGGCGCCGAAGAAAGAATCGCCGCTGAAAGCGGAACCGAAATTGCAGCCGGGCGAACTGGACTTGGCGCGGCTCGCCCGCCGGGTTGAGCAGAACGAACCCGGTAATGCCTTTGAAAGCCTAAGCTGGTACCAGGCGCCACTGCGCGTACGCAAGACGTATGAACCGGAGGCGCTGCCGCCGCCGCGCAGTGCGCTGCCCAATCCGATTCCAATGCTGCCGATTGCGGCCGCTCCGCCACCACCACCCAAACCGGTAGCGCCGGCGGTCCCGTTTACCTATCTGGGGACTTATCAAGACGCGGGCAAACCGACCTACTTCCTGGTGAAAGGCGATCAGGTCTATCACGTGAAAGAAGGCGACGTGATCGAAGGCGTTTACCGCGTTGAGGGGGTCGAAGGCACCAGTTTGAAGCTCATGTATTTACCGCTGAATATCCGGCAGACGCTCAATGTTGGGCAAGCTGGCTGAACATCACATCGGGGAAGATTATGTTTGCGCAGCTCATGGTTGAGAAGTACGTAGTGATGAAATCGCCAATCTTGGTTGCAACCGCTTCGCGATGGCGAGCCCTTTTTGCCTCGACGGTGATGTTGCTCCTGCTGGGTGGATGCGCCGCCACGCGCGATCACAAGGAAGGCCTGCACTTGATTGAAGAGGGCAAGGTCGAGGAAGCGATCGCCAAATTGGAGTCGGCCCACGCTCTCGCGCCGGACGACATTGCCATTAAGACGGATTTGGCCAAGATTCGCGAGAGGGTAACTAATAGACTATTGGTCGAAGCCAACGCGGACCGGGTTGGCGAACGGCTTGACCGGGCGCAGGCTGGATTCGAGCGGGTACTCAAGATCACTCCGGGAAATTCTCGGGCGATATATGGCCTCAATCTGGTGGACATGAACCGTCGCCACATCGTTGCCGCGGACAAGGCGAAGGAACAACTTGAAAGCGGGGAGTTAGACGCAGCCAAGGCCACTCTCGCCACGATTCTCGCCCAGAATCCAAACAATACCAGGGCGATTCAACTGTACCGGCAGGTTACGGAACGACAGTCCTCGCAGAACGCCGCGGGGCCACAGCTTGGACCAAAATTTAAGAAGCCGGTCATGCTCCAGTTTCGTGATGCGAACCTGAAGATGGTGTTCGAGTCACTGTCCAAGGCAAGCGGCATCAACCTGCTGCTCGACAAGGATGTGCGCAGCGATCTGAAAACATCCATTTTCGCGAAAGACGTTTCGGTTGAAGACACTATTGATCTCATCCTCATGCAGAATCAACTGGAGAAAAAGATTCTGTCGGACAACACGTTGCTGATTTACCCAAACACGCCGGCCAAGAACAAGGAGTACCAAGACCTCAAGATTAAGAGCTTCCATCTGGTAAATGCTGATGCCAAGCAGATGCAGACCATGTTGAAAACCTTGCTCAAGACCAAGGATATCTTCGTTCACGAGAAAACCAACTCGATCCTCATTCGCGATACGCCGGACGGAATTCGTTTGGCCGAGAAGATGATCAATGACCAGGACATCGCCGATCCGGAAGTTATGCTGGAAATTGAGGTTCTGGAAATCTCTCATGCCAAGGCATCGAATCTAGGCATTCAGTTACCGTCTCAATTGACTTTATCGCCGAAAGTTGGCACCGGTGGAGCGGCCAGCATCAGCGAATTGAAGGGGATCAATCAGTCAAACCTGATCGTCAGTCCAGTACCGACTCTTACGTTCAATTTCAGTCTTACCGATTCAGACACGCGTGTCTTGGCCAGTCCACGTATCCGCGCGCGCAACAAGGAGAAAGCGAAAATCCTGATCGGTGACCGGGTACCTGTGATCACCAATTCGGTGACGCCGGTGTCGACCGGTAGCCCGGTGGTGACCGGTTCGATTCAGTATCTGGACGTCGGTCTCAAGGTAGAAGTAGAGCCGGAAATTCACTTGGATGGCGAGGTCGGAATCAAGGTGAATCTCGAGGTGAGTTCGATTGTCAAGGAAGTATCCAATCCGATTTCGGGGTCACTTGCCTACCAGATCGGAACACGCACGGCTGCGACGGTGTTGCGATTGAAAGATGGTGAGACCCAAGTCTTGGCCGGACTGATTGACAATGAAGATCGCAAGTCGGGCATCCGAGTGCCAGGTCTGGGCGAGGTACCTATCCTTGGCCGATTGTTCTCGAATCAATCGGAGAACACCCAAAAAACCGAAATCGTACTGTCGATTACACCGCGGATCGTCTCGAGCGCGAAATTGCAAGAAGCGGGATCCATGGAGTATTGGACAGGAACCGAGGCAACGCTGCGCGAGAATCCCTTGGTACTGCGTCAGACCGGGACTGTTGCGCTGCCCACGCCTGGGGGGGCGACTGCGCCTGGCACCGCGCAGCCCGGTGCAGCTGCAACACCGGGGCGCCCCGGCCCGCG
This sequence comes from Betaproteobacteria bacterium, assembly GCA_043751985.1. GTDB lineage: Bacteria > Pseudomonadota > Gammaproteobacteria > Burkholderiales > JAYUZG01 > JAYUZG01. The sequence goes on along the minus strand of JAYUZG010000015.1, from coordinate 4,037 downwards.
TGGACCGGCGCGTACTTTGCCGCGCGCGGTGACTGATGCGGCGGCGGCGACGCAGCCGCCGGTCGAGGCTCCGGCCGTGCCCGCACTACCCGCGGTGATCGGCGTGCAAGGGCCGGCGCAGGCTAAGGTCGGGGACAAGATCAGCATTCAGGTAACCGCGCAGTTGCCGTCGCCCGCGAACAGTATCGGTGTTCTTCTGAGCTACGATCCGACTGCCTTGCGCGTGCTCGACGTAGCGGAAGGGGATTTGTTCAAGCAACGCAATCTTGAGAGTAACTTCAGCCGCGACGTAGACCCGAGCGGCGGTCAGGTGAGCGTGGAACTTGCGCAGAAGAGCGGAGACGCTTCTCCAGGCGCGGGGGCAATAGCTTCGGTCAGTTTCGAAGTGATCGCCGCCAAACCGCAATCATTCGTGACGGTGACCCGCGTCACTCCTACGGGGCCGGAAGGCGGTGCACTGCCGTTCTCTACCCCGGCGCCGCACGCTTTAACTTTGCTTCCGTGAACCTGTTATAGCCATGAAGAGACTGCGGCACAGGGGCTTTACACTCATCGAGCTGCTGGTCACCGTGGCGATTGTGGGATTGCTTGCCACCGTTGCAGTGCCGATGGCGGAAGTCACTATGAAGCGCGGCAAGGAGCACGACCTGCGCGAGGCATTGCAGCAGATTCGCCATGGCATTGACGCCTACCGGCGAGCAGTGGACGAGGGGCGCGTGATCAGCTCGCTGTTGACTTCCGGTTACCCGCCCACGCTGACGGCGTTGGTGGAAGGTGTGCCCGACGCGCGCGACCCGGACAAGCATAAGATTTACTTCATGCGCCGAATTCCGCGCGACCCGATGTCGGTCGAGCCGGGCATTCCGGCGGAGCAGACTTGGGGACTGCGCAGCTATGAGAGTCCGCCCGACGATCCCAAGCCGGGTGACGACGTGTTTGACGTCTACTCGTTGTCGCGGGACACCGGCTTGAACGGCGTCCCCTACAAGGATTGGTGAGGCGCGATGCGACACAGAGTCAGCGCCGCAGCGGGTTTCACGCTGATCGAGCTTATGGTCGTCATGGTGGTGATCGCCATGCTGGTGACGCTGGCGGTGCCACGTTATTTCGGCAGTGTCGACAAGTCCAAGGAAACCGTTCTCAAATCGACCTTGGCGACGACGCGCGAAACGATCGATAAATACTACGGGGACAATGGCGCCTATCCAGATAGTTTGGCCGCGCTGGTGGAAAAGAAATATCTGCGCAGCCTGCCTTGGGATCCGATCACCGAGAGCAACGAGACCTGGATCATTGTGCCGCCAGAAGGCGACGCGAAGGGCGCAGTATATAACATCCATAGTGGGGCGGACGGGATGGCACTGGACGGATCCGCTTACCGTGACTGGTGAGGCGAAAGGGTGATCGTCCCAGTGCGTTGGAAACACGGGCCGCTCGCAGCCGCACAAGGCAACGAGGGGTTTACGTACATCGGCTTATTGCTGCTGATCGCAATGATGGTGATCGGCATGGGTGCGGCGAGCGAAGTTTGGTATACCCACGCGCAGCGCGAGAAGGAGGGTGAGTTGCTGGATATCGGGGAGCAATTTCAGTCCGCGATCAGTCGCTATTACAACAGCTCGCCGGGGCAGGTCGACCGTCTGCCAAGACAGTTGGACGACTTGCTCAAGGACAATCGCTTCCCCGGCACGCGTCGTTATCTGCGCAAGATTTATCGTGACCCGATGACGGGCGGAACCGACTGGGGTTTGGTGAAAACCGCCGACGGTTACATCATCGGAGTATTCAGTCAGTCGGAAAAAGAGCCTCTCAAGAAAGCCAATTTTCCGCTGAAGTTCCGCGAGTTCGAAGAGCGCGCGAAGTACGCAGAGTGGGTGTTTCTGTTTCAACCGGCCAGACGATCGCCGGCCGCGGCGAGGACCGGCGGCGCGCCGATTACTAAGCCACCGAAGAAGCCATGAGATGCGTCGCCGCAGGCGCAGAGCATTGGAAGGGCATGCCGCGTTTGGATTTGAATGCAGGGTCGCAACTTGATTATGGGATTAGCAATGAGTGACGCACATCGGATTTTGATTGTCGAAGATCACACGCTGCTGAGGGCAGGACTGCGCGCCTTGTTGTCGCGCGATGAGGATATTGAGATCGTCGGCGAGGCAGAAAACGGCAAAGACGCGATGTTCGCGATCGCGCAGTTGTCTCCGCATCTGGTGTTGATGGATTTGACCATGCCGGGAACCAACGGCGTGGAAGCGATCGCCGAGATCAAGCGGCGACATCCCGAAGTGCGCGTGCTGGTGCTCACCATCCATAAGACCAACGAATACATCTTGGAAAGTCTGCGCGCCGGTGCCGACGGCTATATTCTGAAGGACGCCACGCAAGACGAGTTGCGGGTGGCGATCCGCAGTGTGCTTAAAGGCAAGACCTATCTGAGCCCGGATATTTCAGAGCAAGTTATCAGTGGCTACTTGGGTGGCGGGAAGTCGAGCTCCAGCGCGACACCGTGGGATTTGCTGACGCATCGTGAACGCCAGGTTCTCAAGCTGGTTGCCGAGGGACATCCTAATCGCCACATCGCCGAGTATCTTTGCCTCAGCATCAAGACGGTGGAAAAGCATCGCTCCAATTTGATGAAGAAACTCGGCTTGCACAACGCGTCAATGCTGACCGCCTTCGCGATTGAAAAGGGTTTGATCCCTGGCTTTGCCGGACACTCCTGATATCCGGCACCGCGCGCCGGGATTGTGAGAGGCGCGCTGCTCCCGGCCCAGGCACCCGCACCACGCAGTAAATCGCCGTTTCATGTCCTACTCAGCCCGCCCGCGGCCGGGCCGGCGTTTGATCTGATCGCAAGATATTGTGGTTGATGCCCTCGTCTTGCTGTATTACTAGTGGTTTCTTGATCGTTCGCGTGCTACACTCGGTGCGCATAGCTCCTAGTGGCGGGACCGGACGTCGATGGCCGAAGATAGCGATCTCGATCGATCAGAACCAGCTTCACAGCGCCGGCTTGAACAAGCGCGCGCTAAAGGTCAGGTTCCGCGCTCCCCTGAACTTTCCACTTTCGTAGTCCTGCTCACCGGTGGCGCTGGCCTCATCGCCATGGGCGGCAGTTTGACCGGGCATTTGCGCGAGATGTTACGCCACGGACTCAGCGTGGAACGCAGCGCGGCGTTTGAGCCTGGCCAGATGGCGGCCCACCTCCATGACGCAGGCATGATGGCAATGAGCGGGTTGCTGCCGTTGCTGTTGCTGGTACTGGTTGCCGCGGTGGCGGCGCCGATGCTGGTATCGGGCTGGCTGTTTACCTTTGAGGCCGTGCAGCCGGACTTTGGCCGGCTCAACCCGGTGCGCGGCCTGACTCGCATGTTCTCCACCCATGGTCTGGTTGAACTGGGTAAGGCGGTCCTCAAGACCGCGCTGATTGGCGGCGTCGCGGGCTGGGTAATCTGGATGCAACGCAGCGACCTGCTGGCGCTGTTCGGCCAGCCGCTCGCAGTGGCGTTGATGCAAGTGGGCAAGATGTTGGGCACGACCATGCTCGCCATCGTCGGGGCGATGGGCCTGATCGTGGCCATCGACGTGCCGTTTCAGATTTGGGATCACGGCCGGCAATTGCGCATGACCAAAGATGAGGTCAAGCGGGAAGGGCGTGAAAATGAAGGTGACCCGCAGATCAAGGGCCGCATCCGTCAATTGCAAAGAGACCGCGCGCGCAAGCGCATGATGCAAGAGGTACCCAAGGCCGACGTGGTGGTGACCAATCCAACGCGCTTTGCGTGCGCGCTCAAATATCAACAAGGCGCGCGCGCACCGCAGTTGGTGGCCAAGGGTTCGCTGCACTTGGCCGAGCGCATCCTGGCGCTGGCGCGCGAGAACGCGGTTCCCGTGTTGCAGGCGCCGCCATTGGCGCGCGCGCTGTATGCCCATGCGGAAATCGGCAGCGACATCCCAGCGCCGCTGTATGCCGCAGTCGCCGAGGTATTGGCGTGGGTGTATCAATTGCGCGAAGCGGACACGGCGCCGCCAGTACCGGC
>JAYUZG010000014.1:0-40917 GCA_043751985.1 Betaproteobacteria bacterium | reverse complement strand
CATGCGACTGCGCGTGATCGATGTGGCCGAGATGGCGCAGCGGAATATCGCCAGCTTGTTCGAGGACGGGCCGCGCGCCATCGCGTTGTTGTGTTTTCGTGACGATCATGGCTTGCTTACTTTCAGTGCGCGCGGCGAACTGTGCCTCACGCGGCGCATCGACGTCGGCATGGATCAGATCATGCAATCCGCGGGGGATGCGCGCGCGCAATTGTTCGATCGCATCGCGCTTGAATTGCAGCGCTCGCTCGATCATTTTGACCGTCAGTTCGGGCACCTTCCACTGGGCCGCTTCTTGTTAGGGCCGTTGCCCGAAGAAGTCGGACTGACCGATTACTTATCGCGCAATCTGTCGATGAGCGCGGAAACCCTTGATCTGGATTCGGTGCTGGATTTCGAACACGCACCGGGTCTGCGCGCGGCCGCCGCGCAGGCGCGCGTGCTGCACGTGCTGGGCGCCGCACTGCGCGACGAATCACCATGAGTTCGCGCGCGGAACACCGGGTAGCGCGAAGCTGAAATGGTCCAGCAACTGAATCTGTTCAACGCGTCGCTGGAAGCGCGACGCGAATGGATCACGCTGATCACCAGCGCCGCATGCTGGGTGCTGGTCGCGGTGGTGGCCGCTGCCTGGGCTGCTTGGTCGATCAACGAGGCGACGACGGTGGCGGCACAGGAGCGCGTGGAGAAAGCCCAGTTGAGCGCGTTGCAAACCGAAGTCACGGCCAAGGCCGCGCAGGCGACGGCGATGAAGCGCGATGCGGCGATCGACGCGGAGTTGAACCGCCTTGAAGCGGAGTTGCGCGCGCGCGAAGAGATTCTCAACCGTCTCAACAGCGGTGTGATCGGCAACACCACCGGCTACTCGGAACACTTGCGCGCCTTCGCGCGCCAGTCGCTGGACGGAATGTGGCTTACCGGTTTTCACATTCTCGGCTCGGGGCACGACATCACGCTCGAAGGCCGTGCGTTGCGGCCGGAGTTGGTACCGAATTATCTGCGGCGGCTCAACCGTGAACGCTCGATGAAGGGACACGGTTTTGCGCAACTGGTGATGGAGCGTCCGGCGGCGATTACCAAGCCGGCGGAGAAGGACCAGGCGGCGCGCATCGAACTTCCGTCCTACGTGGATTTCCGCATCACGTCGGTGTTGGCCGAAGCTCGCTCCAAAGGACAGACTCAATGAGCGAAGCGCACGCCAGTCTCGCCAGCCGCTTCGACGCATTGTCGCGCCGCGAGCGTGCCATCATTTTGCTCGCCGGCGCTCTGGCGATCGGGCTCATCGCGTGGTTCTACGTCATCGATCCGCAACGTGCGAAAGAACAACGCGCGACGCAGGGCCTGCTGGCGGTGCGCGTCAGCCTCGCGCAGTTGCACAGCCAAAGTAGCGAGCTCACGCACATGCTGGCGCAGGACGTGAACGCGCAACCGCGCGCGCGTATCGCCGTGCTGGAACAGAAGGTCGCCGAGCTCGACAACCGTTTGCGCACTCTGCAGCGTGGACTGGTGCCGCCACAGAAAATGGCGGCGACGCTGGAAGACATGCTGGACCGGAATCAGCGATTGAAACTGCTGTCTCTGCGCACGCTGGCGGCCGGCCCGTTGATTGAAGACCCCAAGCCCGTTGCCGATCCCCAGGCGAAGACACCCGGAGCGACACCGAAGCTCGCCGACGCTGCGTCGGCGTCGAAAACGACCGAACCTGCACAAAGGATTTTCAAGCACGGAGTGGAGTTGACGCTGCAAGGCAGCTACCAGGATTTGCTTGCGTATATGGCGCAACTCGAACACTTGCCGGTGCAAATGTTCTGGGCGGAGTCGGGTATGGACGCGAAGGACTATCCGCGCGTCAAGCTGAAGCTGACTTTGTTCACGCTCAGTTTGGATGAAACTTGGCTGGTGCTATGAGTACGCCGGGAACGAATTTGGCGCGAATGTTTCGGCTGATCTGCGGCAGCGGGAGCTTGATGTTGCTGTCCTACGGCAATGCGGAGGAACTGCGCGACCCGACGCGGCCGCCGGCATTTCGCGCCGTTGCCGAGGGGGAAATCGATACGACACCGCAATTGCAGTCGATTTTGATCGGATCGGACCGGCGCGCTGCCATCATCAGCGGACAGGTGCTGCAAGTAGGCAGCCAGATCGGCGATGCGCGGTTGGTCAGGATCGAGGCAGACCGCGTGGTACTGCGCAGCGGCTCGGCTAGCAGCACGCTGCAATTGTTTCCCGCGGTGAATATGCAGCCGGTGAAATCCGCGCCGGCCATGGACGACAAGTTGAACCTCAACGAGAAAAAAGCGTTGAGCGCCACCAAGAGTAAAAGCAAGGAATCGGCGCGCAAGCAGAATCAGCGGAAACCAGCCACGGACCCTTCACAATGAGTTTTTTTCGACTAAATTTATTTGGCGCAGCGACGGTCTTACCGCTATTGCTTGCGCTCATCCTGACTGCGTGCACAGCACCACAGCGGCCCAAATTCGATCTTGCCAAAAGCGAACTGGCTACGGCGGCGGAGCAGACGCGCGGTGCGTCCGACACGGCAGCGCTGGGGAAGGCGCTGCTGCCGCCTCTGACGGTGGAAATGCCCAAGGTCGACGGCAAGGCGATCGAGCCGCGCTTCGATCTGGTGGTGAACAACGCGCCGGCCACTCAAGTGTTCATGGCGGTGGTGACCGGCACGCGCTACAGCATGGTGGTGCATCCGAGCGTGAAGGATAATTTGTCGGTGAACCTCAAAGATGTCACCGTGTTCGAGGCGCTCGACACCATCCGCGAGCTGTACGGCTACGAATACAAGGTCATGGGTACGCGCATTCTGATGCAAGCGCTCGCCTTGCAGACGCGGGTGTTCCAGGTCAACTATCTGCATTCGCTGCGCAAGGGAACGTCCGACGTGCACGTGACGTCGGGCTCCGTCAGCGACTCCGGCGGCAGCACCGGCGCTGCCTCGACCGCGGCCAACACCGCGGCGACCGGCGGCAACACTTCGGCGCGCGAGACCAGTCACGTGACCACCACTTCGAGCAATGATTTCTGGGCGGATCTGGTGACCACGCTCAAGGCTATCGTCGGCGCCGAAGCGGGCCGCAACGTAGTGGTGAATCCGCAGTCGGGGGTGGTGGTGGTGCGCGCCATGCCGGTGGAATTGCGCGGGGTCGAGGCGTTTCTCTCAACCATGCAGAATGTGGTCGAGCGCCAGGTCATGCTGGAAGCAAAAATTATCGAAGTGCGTCTGTCGGATGGGCATCAGACCGGAGTAAATTGGGCCGCGTTCAAGACCGGGAATAATTCGCGCGTGGCGGGAGGTGTGTTGTCTCCCGGCACGACGTTGTCGCCGGACGGAACGCTGATCACCGCCACCAGCCGCAACGCCGATGGCACGGTGAATACCGGTTCGACGCTGAGCTCCAATCCTGCGTCGCCGGGGAATCTAATATCCGCGGCGGCGGCACCGGGGACGTTATTCGGTCTCGCGTTCCAGACCAGCAACTTCGCTACGCTGTTCAATTTCCTAGAGACGCAGGGGGCGTTACAGGTGTTGTCCAGTCCGCGCATCGCCACCTTGAACAACCAGAAAGCCGTGCTGAAAGTGGGCACCGACGAATTTTTCGTCACCAGCGTGACCAGCAACACCACCACCAGCGGAACCAATACCACGCAGTCGCCGACCATTACCGTGTCGCCTTTCTTTTCCGGTATCGCGCTTGACGTGACGCCGCAGATCGACGAGAACAATCAGATCATTTTGCACATTCATCCGTCGGTGAGCACCGTGGTGGAAAAAACCAAGACGCTCGATCTGGGCACCGCCGGCAGCTTCCGCCTGCCGCTGGCGTCAAGCAACATCAGCGAGAGCGATGCCATCGTGCGCGTGAGCGACGGCAACATCGTGGCTATCGGCGGCTTGATGAAGCAGAGCAATGGCGATGATCGCTCGCAGGTGCCGGGCCTGGGCGATGTGCCGGTGGTGGGTAATTTGTTCAAGAACACCTCGCGCACTTCGTTCAAGAGCGAGTTGGTGATTCTGCTCAAGCCCACGGTCATCACCACCGATTTGAGCTGGAAGCAGGACTTGTCCAACGCGCGCGCGCGCATCGAGTCGTACGAGCGCAGCGATGAGCGCGGCACCGCTGCGCCGCTCACGCGCTGACGTCCGCGGCGGCGCGCTGTGTACCGGACTTTTTTCGGCCTGCGCGAACTGCCTTTTGGGTTGACCCCCGACACCAGTTTTGCGTTTTCCGCGAGTGAGTTTCAGGCCGCGCTCAACACGCTGTTGGTCGCGGTGGCCAGCGGCGAAGGCTTCCTCAAGATCACCGGCGAAGTGGGCACCGGAAAAACCTTGTTGTGCCGGCGCTTTCTGGCGAGTCTGGATGCTGCCGGATACGCTTATGCGTATATTCCCAATCCTTTCCTCGAACCGAAAAGTATTCTCATCGCGGTGGCCGATGAATTGTCGGTGCCGTTGGATCGTGACGGCGATCTGCATCAAATCGTCAAATCGCTTAATCATGCGCTGCTCGATCTGGCGCGCGCCGGTAAGCGCGTGGTGCTGTGTCTGGATGAGGCGCAAGCCATGCCGAGTGAATCGCTGGAAGCGTTGCGCTTGCTCACCAATCTGGAAACCGAGAAGAGAAAGTTGGTGCAGATTGTTCTGTTCGGACAGCCCGAATTGGACGACAAGTTGAACGCCAAGCAATTGCGCCAACTGCGACAACGCATCACGTTCCAGCACCGGCTGGCGCCGTTGACACGCGAGGAGACCGGCTTCTACGTGATGCATCGGCTGCGCATCGCCGGTTACGTCGGTGGCGATTTGTTCACGCGGCGCGGATTGGCAGCGTTGTACCGGGCTTCCGGCGGCGTGCCGCGGCTGATCAATATCGTCGCGCACAAAGCCATGCTGGTTGCATTCGGAGAAGGCATGCATCAAGTGAATGCGCGCCAGGTGCGATTGGCGGCGAACGACACACCCTCCACGCGGCGCCGTCGCGTGCTGCTCGGTTTGCTCATCGCCTTATTGATTGGGTCCGCGGCTTGGGCGCTGTGGCTGAACCTGCGATGAGCATCATCAATCAAGTGCTGCGCGATCTGGAAGAGCGCCGCGCCGAAGGGCCGGAAGGCCAGCCGCTCACCCTGGATATTCGCACGGTCGGACGGCGCCGGCGCCGGCTGGATCTGTGGGTTGTCGCGGGCGCGGTATTCGGCATCGCGATCATGGTGCTGCTGGGGTTGGCGGCATTGCGTTGGAACACGCCGCCACCGGCGGCGGATGCCAAGCCGCGGGTGCATGCGGAACCCGCTGCTCCGGTTGCCGCCACGCCCGTTGCGATCACCGCGCCACCGCAACCGGAAGCGACAGTGGCGCTGCCGCCGCAAGCATCGGTGGCAAACGCCGCCGCGCCGGCGCCATCGGTCGCGCCGCCGCTGAGCGCGCCCGCGCCGGTTGTCGCGAAGCAAGATACGCTGCCCGAAGCGAGCATCCTGCCCAAGGTTAGCGAGCTCGCGAAATCGCTGGCGCGTCCGTTGCCAAAGCCCGCGAGCCGATCTGCCGCCAAGGGATTTCCGCCCGTGGCGCCGCGTATGCCATCTGCGGAGTCCACGCCAGCCGACGCGCCGACGGCGAACCCCGCGCCGGTGAACAGCCTGCCTGCGGTCAACCCGGGAATCACAACGGCGCCGGAAATCACGACGATGCCGGAAATCACAACGGCGCCGGCAAACGCGGTGCTGGATAAGCGCATGCGTGAAATGCCGGCGGAATCGCGCGCCGAGTTGATGTTCCGCGACGGCGTGAGCGCGCTGCAGCTCGGGCGCGTGAGCGAAGCGCAAACACACTTCGAGGACGCGCTGAAAGTGCTACCCGCGCACCCAAGCGCGCGGCAGGCGCTGATCGGAATACTGCTTGATCTGCAACGCTATGACGAGGCCGAGCGTTGGTTGGCAGGCGCGCTGGAACTGGATCCGAAGAACGCGCGTTACGCCATGGTGCTGGCGCGCGTGCAGGTTGAGCGCGGTGACAACGTGGCAGCACTGCGAACGCTGCAGGGCGTGGCGGCGGTTGCGGGGGAGGACGCGAATTACCACGGCTTCATGGCGACCGTGTTGCAGCGCTTGGGGATTCACGACAAGGCGGTGGAGCATTTTCAGACTGCTCTCAAGAGCAGTCCCGGCAGCGCGGCTTGGCTCACCGGCAGCGGAATCTCACTGCGCGAATTGGGTCGCGTCGCGGAGGCGCGCGACGCGTATACGCGCGCACGCGCGATCGGCGCGCTGTCACCCGAGTTGCAACTCTTCATCGAGCGCCAATTGAAGGAGTTGCAAGCGCATAAGGGCTGAGTTCGTCGCGAATGAAAATTATTGAAGCGCGTGTGTTCAATTTTCAATCGCGGCAGCACGCGTGCCGCCTACAGGCAATACTTATCGCGGCAGCACGCGTGCCGCGACCCAACCAATAACTTCGCGCGCGCCGTTTTTCTTGAGTACGCGAGCGGCTTCGTTCAGGGTTGCACCGGTGGTGAGCACGTCGTCTACCAGCGCGATGCACCTGCCCGATAGGTCGGTATCGCAGCGAAACGCCCCGCGCACGTTGCGCGCACGTTCTTTCCACGGCAACATGCTCTGCGGGACCGTGTGGCGCGTGCGCGCGAGCACTTCAACGCAGAGTTGCGTCGAGGTCGCGTGCGCGAGCAGGCGCGCGATTTCCTGTGACTGATTGAAGCCTCGTTCGGCCAATCGCTGGGGCGACAGCGGGAGCGGCACAATTACTCAGCAGTCGCCAATTAAGACGACACATTCCAAGCTTCGGCGCTCTATGTTGGAGACGGCAGTGTGTCGCACAAGTTACCGACTTCTGAGTAAGTCCGGCGCGTCGCGGCCCTCGATCACCCCGGCCAGCGCGCGCGCCAAGACCGGTGCCGCAGCCAGGCGACCGGAGTATTTCAGCGCATGAATTATTCGGTCCAATGGGCGCACATAGGGCCACGCCGCGATGATTCGATCGAAGGCCGGAGGCTGGCGCAGACAGGCGCCGCATACCTCGCGTGTCGCGAGCGGGGTCGCACACACGATGCAGTGCGGCGCCGGAAAAACCGGCAGCGCCGCGCGGCAGGCGCGGCACAAGCCGTCTTGCGCGTGGTAGGCGCCGCACAACAAGCAAGTCTGCGGCAACAGCACGCGAACCTGGCTTGAGAGCTGCGCGAACAGGGAAGGCACGGGCGAATGTCCTATGATGCGGGTTAATTCATAGTGTGCGCTTTTACGTGGACTCGTCAGTGCTTCTCGATCGCAAAGCAGTGCGGCGCAACTTTGATCGCGCCGCATCAAGCTACCTCAATGCGGCGGCGATCGCTCACGAAGTGCACACGCGGCTGAGCGAACGGCTAGCACTGGTGAAGCTCGGTCCGCTGCGCGTCGTCGATCTGGGCGGTGGTGGTAACCGGGATACTGCCATGCTAACGCGACGCTTCCCCAAGGCATCGGTGACGATCGCGGACCTTTCGCCGGGAATGTTGTGCGCTACGCGCCGCGCGCTTCCTTGGTACGCGCCATTGCTGGCCACGCTGCGTGCGCGGCGGACTTCCATGATATGCGCCGACATGCATCGGCTACCGTTTGCCACGGGATCGATTGATTTGCTGTGGTCCAATCTGACGTTGCCGTGGGCGATCGACTTGCCTGCGGCGCTGCAAGAATGCGCGCGGGTGTTGACGCCGGGCGGGCTGTTTATGTTCAGCAGTTGCGGTCCGGATACGCTGCGGGAATTGCGACAGTTGCCCGATGGCGGCGCGCACGTGCACACTTTTCCTGACATGCATGATGTCGGCGATGGTCTGATGCGCGCGGGTCTGGCGGATCCGGTGATGGAAATGGACAAACTCAGCGTGACCTACTCCGGTTGGCCCGCACTGCGTAAAGAGTTGCGACAAATCGGCGCGGGCAATGCGTTGCGGGTGCGGCCACGCGGATTGGGCGGACGCCGCTTTGCATCCGAGCTGCGGGATCTGCGCCCGAATCCCGACGGCAAGCTGTCGGTCACCGTTGAAGTGGTATATGGACACGCTTGGAAAGCCTTGCCGCGGCCGCGTGCCGCGGGTGCCGGCACTCAGTCGGTGGTGCGCTTGCATCGGCCGCAAACGCAGCAAACCAAACCCGAATGAATTACTCGGTTTCTTGCGCTTGCGCCGTGCGCGCATCGCTTCGTCGTTGCTTGCGCCATGGGCGGGGCCTATGCTACAGTCCGCGCGTTTTTGGCGATGGGGCGGGCTCGGCGCGCGGGCGATGAACGCGTGCTATATAAAAATAATGACGGGGATGGCGGGTCGATGCTGCCACCGCAGGAGGCCTTACCGGGTCGGACTGTGGCGGGTTGGTTAAGCGCTGCGCCAGGTAATTCTCTCGCGTCATCCAGCAATCTTTCCCTAAGCTGCTAGTTCGGATGAATACTGGCCGACGCTCGGTGCGGTGACTTCACCTGCGCGGGGTGAACGGCGCCGATGCGAATGCCAATGTATGTAGTTGCGGTACGCGATGCGGCGCGCCACGAATGCGCAGTCGCTCGAATCGCGATGGGAGGCGAAGTTTTGAACGACAAGGACTCAATCTTGGGGGCTGTATGATCAAAAAGTGGTTAGCACCGGTGTGCGGCATTGTGCTCGCGACCTTGCTCAACGGCGCGGCTTGGGCCGAGATGAAACTCAATCTGCAGGCACCGCAGTCGGTGGTGGCGCATCAGATTTACGACTTGCATACCATTATTCTGGTGATCTGCGTCGTGATCTTCGTGATTGTGTTCGGCGCCATGTTCTACGCGGTGATCAAGCATCGCAAATCGGTTGGCCACGCCGCCGCGCATTTCCATGAGAGCACGACGGTCGAGATTCTGTGGACGGTGATCCCCTTCGTGATTCTCATCGCGATGGCGGTGCCCGCGACCAAGACGGTGCTCGCCATGCGCGATTCATCGGCTCCTGAGTTGACCATCAAAGCCACCGGCTATCAGTGGAAGTGGAGCTATGAATACTTGAAAGGCGAGGGCGAACTCGCGGGTCAGACCGACGGCCTGTTGCTGTGGTCGAATATGTCGACGCCGCAGGATCAGATCAATAACAAGGCAAGCAAAGGCGCGAACTATCTGCTTGAAGTGGATAATCCTCTGGTGGTGCCGGTGGGCAAGAAGGTCCGCGTGCTGTTGACCGCGAATGACGTGATCCATGCGTTCTGGGTACCGGCATTCGGCGTGAAGCAGGACGCCATTCCCGGCTTCATTCGCGACATCTGGTTCAAGGCGGACAAGGCCGGAACTTACCGCGGCCAGTGTGCCGAGTTGTGCGGAAAAGATCACGGCTTCATGCCGATCGTGGTGATCGCCAAAGAACAGGCGGACTACCTCGCCTGGGCCAAGGAAAAGAAAGGCGGCGCGGCGGCGGCGTCGATCGATTACGATAAGAAGTACACGCTGGACGAATTGAAAGCGCAGGGCGAGAAAATTTATCAGACCAGTTGCCTTGCTTGCCACCAAGCTAACGGCAAAGGCGTGCCGCCCACCTTCCCGCCCCTCGCCGGCGGCAAAATTGCCACCGGCCCGAAAGCGGGGCATCTGGATATCGTGGTGAACGGCAGCCAGAAGAATCCGATGATGGTGCCCTTTGGCAAGCAACTGTCGGATCTGGACATCGCGGCGGTGATCACTTATGAGCGCAACTCCTTCGGCAACAAGACTGGCGACGCCATTCAGCCGGCCGAAGTGAAAGCGGCTCGCAAGTAACGCGCGCAATTCAGCTTAAGAACTCGGACTACAGGTCAGGAGATCCACAATGGAAGCAGTTCACGGTCACGACCACTCACACGATCACGGACATTATTCCGGCGGCATCATGCGCTGGGTTACCACCACCAACCACAAGGACATCGGGACGCTGTATTTGTTCTTCAGCCTGACCATGTTCTTCGTGGGTGGACTGTTGGCCATGGGCATTCGAGCAGAATTATTTCAGCCGGGCCTGCAGTTTTGGCGGCCGGAGTTTTTTAATCAGTTGACCACCATGCATGGCCTGATCATGGTGTTCGGCGCGATCATGCCGGCTTTTGTCGGCTTCGCCAACTGGCAGATTCCGATGATGATCGGCGCGCCGGATATGGCGTTTGCGCGTATGAACAACTGGAGCTTCTGGTTGCTGCCGCCGGCCGGTATGTTGCTGGTGATTTCCTTCTTCGTGCCCGGTGGTGCGACCGCCGCGGGCTGGACCATTTATGCGCCGCTGTCGACGCAGATGGGACCGGGAATGGACTTGGCGATTTTCGCGCTGCATATCATGGGTGCATCGTCGATCATGGGATCGATCAATATCGTGACCACGATCTTGAACATGCGCGCGCCCGGTATGACGCTGATGAAGATGCCGCTGTTCGTGTGGACTTGGCTGATCACTGCCTATTTGCTGATCGCGGTGATGCCGGTGCTGGCGGGTGCAGTGACCATGCTGCTGACCGATCGGCACTTCGGCACGCACTTCTTCAACGCCGCCGGTGGCGGCGACCCGGTGATGTTCCAGCACATCTTCTGGTTCTTCGGCCACCCCGAGGTGTACATCATGATTCTGCCGGCGTTTGGCATCGTGTCGCAGATCATCCCAGCCTTCGCACGCAAGCCGTTGTTCGGTTACGCCTCGATGGTGTACGCCACGTCGTCGATCGCGATTCTGTCGTTCATCGTGTGGGCGCACCATATGTTCACCACCGGCATGCCGACCGTCGCGCAATTGTATTTCATGTACGCGACCATGTTGATCGCGGTGCCTACAGGCGTAAAGGTGTTCAACTGGGTGGCGACCATGTGGAAGGGGTCGATGACCTTCGAGACGCCGATGTTGTTCGCCGTCGGATTCATCTTCGTGTTTTCCATGGGTGGTTTCACCGGTTTGATTTTGGCCATCACGCCAGTGGACATCCAATTGCAGGACACCTATTACGTGGTTGCGCATTTCCACTATGTTCTGGTGGCGGGTTCGTTGTTCGCGATTTTCGGCGGAACTTATTTTTGGCTGCCCAAGTGGACCGGGCATATGTACGACGAAACGCTCGGTAAATGGCACTTCTGGCTGTCGATGATTTTCTTTAACGTCACCTTCTTTGTGATGCACTTCCTCGGCTTGGCGGGCATGCCGCGGCGGATTCCAGACTACAACTTGCAGTTCGCCGACTTCAACATGATTGCGTCGATCGGTGCGTTTGGTTTTGGCTTGTCCCAGTTGATTTTCGTGTGGGCGATCATCAAGTGCATTAAAGGAGGCGCGCCGGCGCCCAACAAACCATGGGAAGGCGCCGACACGCTGGAGTGGACCTTGCCGTCACCTGCGCCATATCACAGTTTTGAGACCCCGCCACAGGTGAAGTAGCCGGCAAGCATGATGAACGCGATGCTTAATCCGAAGCTGAAGACCGCGCTGATCTTGCTCGTGATTGCAATCGTGTTTTTTGTCGGCGTGTTGTTGCGCCACTGGTAACTGGAATGTTGTCCGAGAATCGTCTGATCCTGGTCAAGCTGCTCGTGGTAACAGTGGCGATGTTTGGCTTTGGTTACGGAATGGTGCCGTTATACAAAAAAATGTGCGAGGTGACGGGGATCAATCAGATCGAAAGCTCGGATGCCGCCCCGCTGAATTCGCAGGTTGATCGTAGTCGTGTTGTCACGATGGAGTTTGACGCGAATCTGCGCAACGGATTGCCATGGCAATTCAAGCCGTCGAAGACCAGCATGAAAGTGCACCCTGGAGAGCTGGTGCAGTTGAGTTATGAAGTTCGCAATCAGTCAAATGAAGCAATGGTGGGGCAAGCGATCGCCAGCTACGGGCCGCAACTCGCCGGTCAGTACGTGAAAAAGCTGGAATGTTTTTGCTTCAAAACCCAGGCATTCTTGCCGGGCGAAGTGCGGCAGATGCCGGTGCTATTCGTGGTCGATCCGGGTTTGCCACACGACGTCAATACCGTGACATTGTCGTACACGTTTTTTCGCGTAGAAGGCGGGCAAGGAAATGAGCGCGGGCGGTGAAGGAAAATTTGGTGGACGTGGCTAAGCGTGCCTCGCCGCTGCAAGTGGCGAAAGCGGTGTTCTGGTCGTTTTTCGGAATCCGCCGCGCTAAAGACTATGATCGTGACGTAGCTTCTATTACGCCGGTGCAGGCGATCGTCGCAGGGATTCTCGGCGCGGCGATCTTCGTCCTGTCGTTGATTGTGTTAGTCAGATTTATTACGAGTTAGTCGCGTACGCGATGTATTTCAAGCTGGGAAAACTTGGGAGAGGTGAGCATGCTCAGTCAGTCGCAAAAATATTTCATTCCTGAGCCGTCGCGTTGGCCGATGTTCGGCGCCATCGCGCTGTTCTGCATGGCGCTCGGCGCGGCCATGTGGCTCAATGGTCTCGGCATCGGACCTTTTGTGCTCGCCATCGGAGGCGCGATTTTGGTCTACATGCTGTTCGGTTGGTTCGGAACGGTCGCGGGCGAGAGCGAAGGGGGTCAGTTCAACCGGCAGGTGGACACTTCGTTTCGCTGGGGCATGAGTTGGTTTATTTTCTCCGAAGTGATGTTTTTCGCGGCGTTCTTCGGCGCGCTGTTTTATATGCGCGTGCTCTCGCTATCGTGGCTCGCGTCGCCCGAAACGGCGGATTATCTATGGCCGGGATTTAAGGGAGAATGGCCAAGCCAAGGCCCTGGCCTGACGGAAGTATTCTCGCCCATGAAGGCCATGGGCATTCCGGCGCTGAATACTTTGATCCTCCTTACCTCGGGTGTCACCGTGACTATTGCGCACTGGGGCTTGCTGAAAAATAATCGCGGCCAATTGGTCAAGTGGTTGATGGCCACCGTGGCATTGGGAATATTGTTCCTGTGTTTGCAGGCTTACGAATACGGGCACGCCTACGCCGAAGGGTTGACGTTGAAGACCGGCGCCTACGGTGCGACCTTTTATATGCTCACCGGGTTTCACGGTTTTCACGTGACTGTTGGTACCATCATGCTGATGGTCATCCTCGGTCGTAGTATGAAGGGGCACTTCACCGCCGAGCATCATTTTGGCTTCGAGGGCGTGGCATGGTATTGGCACTTTGTTGACGTGGTTTGGCTGCTGTTGTTTATCTTGGTGTATTGGCTGTAGCCCATACTCGAGCCACTAAGGCAATCGATTTAGATTAGAAGAAGAACAGCAGGAGGAGCCCCTATCGGGGACACTGGCGTCGCGCGGAATATCCGTGCGACGCCTTTTTTGTTTGCCGGCGAACTGCCATGCGGCACTACAGTCCGCTGCGTGGAATTATCCCCAAGTAATAACCCAGCATGAGCAGCACAAACAAACTCACCGATAACGCCACACGTACAGTCAGCGCCTTGGCGACGCGAGTGCCTTGACCTTTATCGCGCAACATAAAACGCAATGCTGAGCCGAGGCTCACCAAGATGAAGACAAGGAACAGGATGACGATGTATCGCATAGGGGGTGCAAAGAGTGTAGCGGATCGGCTGCGACGTCGCCACTCGCCGAGGCGCCTTTTACGATGATGCCGCGACCGATACTGGGGTGGATACCCACGATGGCGGCACTGGCAATAGTGGTTGCCGCCGCGTCGCTCGGCCGCTGGCAGTTGCATCGGGCCGCGCACAAAGAGCAGCTCCAGAGCAAGTACGAAAATGCCGCGCAGGATGCACCACTTGTCTTGTCTGGTCAGACGGTCAAGCCCGAAGAATTAATTCTGCGTCGAATGCAAATGCGCGGGAAATTCGATCCTTCACGCGTGGTGTATCTGGATAGCCGCGTCTATCGTGGCGTGGCGGGTTATCACGTGATCATGCCGCTTCGCCTCGGCGACGGTGACCAACATGTACTGGTTAATCGCGGCTGGGTGCGCGCGGACGCGGATCGCGGCAAACTTCCTCTGGTGGAGACCGCCGCTGAAGCGGTGAGCGTGAGTGGGATCGCCGTTGCGTTAGAGGGACAGGTATTTGAATTGTCGGAGCGCGGCTATGAAGGAATCGTTTGGCAACATCTGAAACTGCAACGTTATCGCGAGCGATTTGGAATAGCGCCTGTGCCCGTGCTGGTCATGCAGCAGAGTGATTCGCCGGATGGCCTGGTGCGTGACTGGCCGCCGCCAAACTTCGGCATTGAGCGCCACTATGGCTACGCGTTCCAATGGTTTGCGCTCGCGGTTGCGATGCTGATCTTATATGGAGTCCAGTATGTCCGAGTCAGGCGCAAGCGCTAAGAAAACTTTATTGCTGTTGGCGCTTGTATGCGTGGTGCCGGTGCTTGCGGGCTACTGGGTCGTGCTCGGCATGCGTCCGGCGACGACCACCAATTACGGCGAAATCGTTCCCGCGGTGATGCTGGACCACGTGCACTTGCGCCAGCCCGACGGCGGTGAATTCCGCTTCGCGGATCTTCGGGGAAAATGGATCTTGCTGATGGTCGACACAGGCAGTTGCGATGAATATTGCCAAGAGAAACTGACTTACATGCGCCAACTGCGCTTGACCCAAGGCAAAGATCGGGATCGGGTAGAACGTGTCTGGCTGATCAGCGATGCTGTGCCTCACGCGAGCGCGCTGTCGATGCGATTTGAAGGTACCAAGGAGGTTTTTGCTGGAGACAGTGACGTGTTATCCAAGCTACCTGCCGCGCGCACGTCCAGCGATCACATCTACGTCGTTGACCCACTCGGGAATCTGATCCTGCGCTTCCCACGCCACGCGCAACCAAAGGGGATGGTAAAGGACTTGACTCGATTGTTGCGCATCTCGCGCATCGGCTAAGCCGTATTCGTTTTTCAACAAACCGATAGGATAAACTCCGTCCATGTCCGATCTTATGCGTAGCACCATCGCCAGCTATTCGCTACCGCGACTGAGCCATTTTTTTCAGCTCACCAAACCGCGGGTGGTGTCGCTGATCGTTTTCACCGCGATCATCGGTATGTTTCTGGCGGTGCCCGGAATGGTGCCGCTAAAAGCACTGTTGTTCGCCACGCTTGGTATTGCGCTGGTGGCGGGATCTGCCGCGGCGATCAACTGTTTGGTCGAGCAAAAAATCGATGCGGTGATGGCGCGCACGCGTGCCCGGCCCTTGCCAATGGGGAGCTTATCGTCACAAGAGACTTTGCTGTTCGCGCTGGTCATTGGAGGCATCGGTTTGGCGATAATGTATTTCCTGCTGAACCCGCTGACGATGTGGCTGACGCTGGCCACCTTTGTCGGCTACGCCGTGATTTACACCATTTTCCTAAAACCGGCGACACCGCAAAACATCGTGATCGGCGGTGCGTCAGGCGCCATGCCGCCGGTATTAGGATGGGCCGCCGTCACCGGCGAAGTTTCTTCCGACGCCTTGCTCTTGTTCCTGATCATTTACGCTTGGACGCCGCCGCATTTTTGGGCGCTGGCACTGTATCGACGTAACGAATACGCCAAGGCCGGCGTGCCCATGTTGCCGGTCACGCATGGGGAAAAATTTACTCGATTGCATGTCTTGCTCTACACCATCATTTTGTTAGCCGTTTCGGCACTGCCGTTCGCGACCAAGATGAGCGGCTGGATATATCTGATCAGCGCCATGCTGCTAGGCGGCGTTTTCTTCGCCTACGGCTTGGCGATCTGGCGCAACTACAGTGATGATCTCGCGCGCCGCACATTTCGCTATTCCATTCTGTATCTATCACTGATTTTTCTCGCGCTGTTGATCGATCATTACTGGCGATTCTGATGCCGCACGCAAAGTCGCCGCGGGCCGCCCGCTGCTTCACTCTTCTGCTTCTTGTTTGCGGCATGGTCGCGTGCGACAAGCCCCAAGACGCATTCAAAGCGACCGATGTGACCGGCGCCGATTTTGCGCGCGACTTCAAGCTTACCGACCACAATGGTAACGAGCGCACCCTCGCCGACTTTCGCGGGAAAGCCGTGGTGGTTTTCTTCGGCTACCTGCATTGCCCGGATTTCTGCCCCACCACGCTGAGCCAGTTAGCCAAAGCGGTTCAGGCGTTAGGCGAAGATGGCAAGCGGGTGCAAGTTCTGTTTATCACGGTGGACCCGGAGCGAGATACGCGCGAAGTGTTGTCTCGCTACGTCGCCTCATTCAACAGTTCGTTTCTGGGCATGAGTGGATCGATCGAAGACATTCGGCATGCCGCCAAGGAATTCCGCATTTTGTTCGAGAAGAGCCCGGGCAGCACCACCGGTGAATACAGCGTAGACCATTCAACCGGCACCTACGTGTTTGACCCGAGCGGCCGCTTACGTCTGTATGTGGCGTATGGGACCGACGCCGACTCTATTGCGCACGACCTGGCGATCTTATTGAAATCGAAGTGAAGCGCTGGCCAAAGCGCTCAGCGTTCGACTGTTCATGCTGAGCGCAACAACGATTGCTTAAGCGGACGCGATCAATTCATGCGGCCGCGCAAACAGCGCGACACCGAAGATCTCTCAAGCCGGCTGCATTGACGACTTTATTTTCTTCATCGCCTGGCCCTCAATCTGACGAACGCGCTCGGCCGAGATACCGAATTCCGCAGCCAGATCGTGCAACGTCGCGGCGTCATTTTCTCTTAGCCAGCGCGCTTCGATGATTCGACGGCTACGTCCATCGAGTTGTTGGAGCGCAAACGCCAGTCCCTGTGTCCGCTGTCGTTCACTTTGTTCGTGTTCCAGCACGCGTCCCGGTTCGTCCCGTGGATCCGCGAGATAGGAAATTGGCGCAAACGCGTCTTCGTCTTCATCCGAGGCCGGTTCGAGCGCGACATCCTGCCCGCTCATGCGGGTCTCCATTTCCACCACGTCCGCGGGCTTTACGTTGAGAGTCTTCGCCATCGCATTCACCTCGTCACGGGTCAGCGTGGCAAACCCAGGCTTCATGCTGCGCAGATTGAAGAACAGCTTGCGCTGTGCTTTGGTGGTGGCTACTTTTACCATGCGCCAGTTGCGCAGAATATATTCGTGAATTTCCGCGCGAATCCAATGCACGGCGAAGGACACCAAGCGCACACCGCGCTCGGGGTCGAAGCGTTTCACCGCTTTCATCAAGCCGACATTGCCTTCCTGGATGAGGTCCGCGTGGGGCAAGCCATAGCCGAGGTAACCGCGCGCGATGGCGACCACCAGCCGCAGATGCGATACCACCAGTTGCCGGGCGGAATCCAGGTCGTTTGCGTCGCGCAAGCTGCGCGCAAGCCGCGACTCTTCCTCCTGCGTCAGCATCGGGAAGCGATTGACTGACTGGATATAGCTATCGAGACTTCCTGCGACTGAAGGAACGGGGACCGCAAGCGTTAAAGCAGTAGACATAGCTCTTCAACCTCCTGAAATGGTATGTTAGCACTCTAGTCTTACGAGTGCTAATTTCGGCTTGAGTTCCCTGAAATCAAGACCAACGTAAGCCCTCCTCTCGTTCACTTGGGCTGAATACTCCATAAGTGGCGACTTACCGACATCCAGGCCCCGAGCAGACCCAGCAGCCCGGAAAAGAGAAGGAGACTGACGGCATCCAAACCGGACAGCGAGGCAATCCTCAGTTCTGAACCATAGGCTTGTCCGAGTTGTCCCAGGCCGCGATTCAGCAGCCAGGCGGAGGTGGCGACGATAACCCACGCCGCCAGGCCGCCAAATACGCCTTGCAACGCGCCGAAATACAGAAAGGGTCGGCGAATATAGGCGTCAGTCGCGCCAATCAATCGCGACACTTCGATTTCTTCATGGCGCGTCAAAATCTGCAGGCGGATGGTATTGAAGGTGATCGCCACGAGGCCGATTGCCAGCAAGATGGTTAACAAGCGTGCCAAGGTGCGTCCAAGGCTCAGCGCCAAGTCCAGTCGCCGCGCCCACTCCGAATCGACCTGCACATGCGCCACCTTCGGCCACTTGCGCATCGTGTCACGCAACTCGTCCAGTGCCTCGGGTTGGCCGTCTTGCGCAATGACGATGAAGGCATCCGGCAGCGGATTGCCGCGCAAATTGTCGAGTACCTCACCGAGCCCGCGCTTCAAATTCTCCAGCGCCGCGCCACGGCTGATGAACTGGTATCGCTTCACCCCTGCGTGAACTTTCAGTTTTTGTTCGAGCGCGAAGGAATCCGTCGCCGTCGCGTCAAGCGTTAGAAAAATGCTCAATTGTGGCTCGCCGGAAATTTGCCGAGAAAATCGTTCAAGGTTGTCCACGATGATATAAAACCCCACCGGTAGCGCGAGCGCGATGCCAATCACCGTCACGTTGAGCAGACTCGCCATCGGTTGCGCTGCCAGCCGCCGGAACGCCTCGCCAAGCACGGAAAGGTTCCGCCAGATCCAGTTCATTGGACCAGTTTTCCGTTCTCAAGGCGCACCACGCGTGGCGACAGCCGTGCCAACCAGGCCATGTCGTGGGTGGCGATCATCAGCGTCACACCGACCTGATTGAAAGAGCGAAAAATACCGATAATTTCTTCCGCGTAAGCCGCGTCCAAATTTCCCGTCGGTTCGTCAGCGAGAAGAATGGCGGGCCGATTAACAATCGCGCGCGCGATGCACAGCCGCTGTTGCTCGCCGCCCGACAAGGTGATCGGATACGCCTTCTCACGATCGAGCAAGCCAACTTTATCCAGCGCAGCACGCACCCGCTTGGCGCCTTCGCGTCGTTCGAAGCCACAGATTTGCAGCGGCAAAGCGACGTTGTCGTGCACGTTGCGGTCGAACAGCAGCTTGTGGTCTTGGAAGATCAATCCGAAGTTGCGACGTAGCATGGGCGCAGTGCTGGGCTTTAACGCCGCCAGGTTTTGCCCATTGACCAATACCGTCCCGCTATTCGCGCGCTCAATCGCACAGATTATTTTCAGCAAGGTACTCTTGCCGGCGCCGGAAGGGCCGGTGATGAAGACCATCTCGCCGGCACGCACTTCGAGGCTGACTCCTTGCAGCGCCGCGTAACCTCCCGCGTAACGCTTGGAGACCTGGCTGACAACAATCATCGCTTGCCCGTTCATGCTGGGCGCGCTTCAGTCGAGCAAGGCGTCAACGAATTCGCTCGCGCGGAAAACTTGCATATCGTCGATGGCTTCGCCTACGCCGATGAAATACAACGGCAGCGGTTTGCCGCGCGCAATAGCCGCGATCACGCCGCCCTTGGCAGTGCCGTCCAGTTTGGTGATTATCAAGCCGCTTACTCCGAGCGCTGCATCAAACGCGTGTAGCTGCGCGAGAGCGTTTTGCCCGGTGTTCGCATCCAGCACCAACAATACTTCGTGCGGCGCCTCGGGGATGACTTTGCCGATGACGCGTCGCAACTTGCGCAATTCCTCCATCAGGTGTTTTTGCGTCGGCAGGCGGCCTGCGGTGTCAGCGATGACCACGTCGATGTGTTTGGCGCGTGCGGACTGAATGGCGTCGAAGATCACCGCGCTCATATCGCCCGACGCCTGCGCAATTACCGGCACGTTGTTGCGTTCTCCCCACACCTTCAGTTGCTCGCGCGCCGCCGCGCGAAAGGTGTCGCCGGCGGCGAGCAGCACCGAGCGTCCTTCGCGCTGCAGGCGCTTTGCCAGCTTGCCAATCGAGGTTGTCTTACCCGCGCCGTTGACTCCGGCCATTAGAATTACGAAAGGCGCGGCGCGACCGCAGTCCAGTTGCGCCTGCATCGGTTCAAGCAAAGTGAGCAACGATTGCTTTAACGCGCCGCGCACTTGCTCCGCGTCGGTCAACTGTCCCGAGCGCGCGATTTTGCGAGTGTCTGCCAGTAATGTGCTGGTGGCGCCGACGCCCACGTCGGCGGCAAGCAAGGCAGATTCAAGTTCCTCAAACAGCGCCTCGTCTATGTGCTTGCCTCGGGCAAACAAGGCGCCCAAGCGGTCACCGAGTCGCGCTCGCGTCGCCGCCAAACCGGCGCGTAAGTGCGCCGTCCAACTGTGGTTGGGGGCATCCGATTTGTTGTCGGATTTGCGGGAACTTAACATAGGCGCGCATCGGTGCCGGTACAGATTCGCGCCGGCGCAGTAATTGGTGGATCGCAATTCTATTCGTTTTGTTTAACTCATCCGACCCCATGAACCAGAATCAATTTATTTCTATCTTGTCGTTTCTGTTGATCGCAGGTGCCACGTCGCAGCCAATCGCGCACGCCGCCGACGGTAGCGTGCATGCGCGCGTGCTTGGCAACGGTCTCAAGGTGGTGATCAAGGAAGACCATCGTTCGCCGGTCGCGGTGAATATGGTGTGGTACCGCGCCGGCAGCATCGATGAATTCAACGGCACTACCGGAGTCGCACATGTGCTCGAGCACATGATGTTCAAGGGTACGCAACAAGTGCCGGTCGGCGAGTTTTCCAAGATGGTGGCACGCGCTGGCGGCCGCGACAATGCTTTCACCAGCCGTGACTACACCGCGTATCACCAGCAGGTACACAGGTCGAAATTGGAATTGGTGATCAAGCTCGAAGCCGACCGCATGGCGAATCTACTGCTGTCGGACGAGGAATTTGCCAAGGAGATCCGTGTGGTGCAGGAAGAGCGGCGGCTGCGCACCGACGACAGTCCGCACGCGCTGGTACAGGAGCAGATCATGGCGGCGATCTACACCGCGCACCCGTATCGCGCACCGGTCATCGGCTGGATGAACGATCTCGAAAATCTGCGAGCCGAAGACGCCAGAGCCTGGTACCAACAATGGTATGCGCCCAACAATGCCACGGTGGTCATCTGCGGCGATGTCGAGCCGTCGGAGACTTTCGCCTTAGTAGAAAAATACTTCGGCTCGATCAAGACGAAACCACTGCCGTTGCGCAAGCCGCAACAAGAGCCGACGCAGTTGGGCCTGCGCCGTGTGACGGTGAAGGCGCCAGCCGAGCTTCCCTACTTGCTAATGGGCTATCACGTTCCGACGCTGCGTGACGTGGAGCAGGATTGGGAGCCGTTCGCACTCGAAGTGTTGTCGGGAATTCTCGACGGCAACGAAGCAGCTCGGCTCAATCAATTGGTGCGCGTCGAGCGCCTTGCCTTGTCGGCGGGCGCCAGCTATAGCGGCATCAATCGCGGGCCCGCGCTATTCTGGCTGGAAGGCGTGCCTGCCGAAGGCAAGACGGTAAACGACGTAGAGGCCGCCTTGAAGCGCGAACTCGCGCGCGTGGTCAGTGATGGTGTAACCGAGGAGGAACTGCGGCGCGTCAAGGCACAAGTGATTGCACAACAGGTTTACCAGCGCGATTCCGTGTTTTATCAAGCCATGCAGATCGGCATGCTCGAGTCAACCGGTTTACCCAATGACAGCGCGCAGCGTGAAGTAGAGAAAATTCGCGCCGTAAGCGCAGAGCAAGTGCGGCAAGTGGCGCAGAAATATTTCAACGATGACAACCTCACCGTCGCCGTGCTTGATCCGCAGCCATTGGCCGAAGGGCGTGCGGCGCGGCCCGCTGCCGGCGGTCGCCCCCACTAGACGCATTCACTATAAGGTCGTCCATGAACTTCCATGCAAGATTTTTGAAGAGTTTTTTAGTTGCGTTGTTGACCTGTCCGTTGCTCGCGGCGGCCGCGCTACCGATCACTCAGTGGCAGACCAGCAAAGGGGCGCGCGTGCTTTTCGTCGAGACTCACGTGCTGCCGCTGCTCGACGTCGCGGTGGAATTCCCCGCGGGATCGGGCCGCGATTCGCGCGAGAAATCCGGGGTAGCCGCGCTGACGCAACAGCTCATGCAACTCGGCACGGATGGTTTGAGCGAAGACCAAATCGCGCGCCAGCTTGCCGATGTAGGCGCCGTGCTGCATGGCCGCTTCGATCCGGATCGCGCCGGGTATTGGCTGCGCACTTTATCCAGTGCGCAGGAGCGTAACAACGCCCTGGCGATTCTGGCGCGCGTGTTACAGCATCCGGTTTTCCCGGATGCGGTGCTGGATCGCGAACGCAGCCATACCATTGCCGCGCTGAAAGAGGCGGATACCAAGCCTGACTCGCTCGCCGCGCGCGCGTTCTGGCGCGAAGTGTACGGTGCGCATCCGTATGCCATGCGCAGCAGCGGGGAGTTGGAAACCGTGGAGAAGATTTCGCGCGCGGACTTGCGGCAATTTTATGCGCAGCACTATGTCGCCAATCAAGCGGTCGTTGCAATCATTGGCGATGTCACCCGTCGCGAGGCAGAAGCCCTGGCGGAACAAGTTACCGGCGAACTCTTGGTTGGTCCGGTCGCCGCGACACTGCCAACGGTGCGCGCGCTGGCCACTGCACCGCTGCAAGCGATCAAGCATCCCTCCACCCAAGCGCACATCATGATGGGCGGCCCCGGCTTGGCGCGCAGCGATCCCGACTACTTCCCGCTTTGGGTGGGCAACTACATTCTGGGCGGCGGTGGGTTCGCCTCACGTTTGAACGAAGAGGTGCGGCAGAAGCGCGGTCTTGCTTACAGCGCGTACAGCTATTTCTATCCGCTGGCGGCGCAGGGGCCGTTCCAAATTGGATTGCAAACCAAATCCAGTCAGGCTGCCGAGGCGTTGCAAGTCGTGCGCGAGACGCTCGCGCAATTTCTCGCGGGGGGCCCCACGGAACAAGAACTGAGCGAAGCCAAACAGAATATCGTCGGTGGCTTCGCGCTGCGCATCGACAGCAACGCCAAGATTCTCGAATACCTGTCGACCATTGGTTTCTACCGTTTGCCGCTGGATTATCTGGAGCAGTTTCCCAAGCGCGTCGAAGCGGTAACCGTCGCACAAATACGCGATGCTTTCGCGCGCCGCATCAAGCTCGACCAGTTGGTGACTATCGTGGTGGGCGGCGACGGCGCGTTGTAAAGACCCCATGCGCCGCAATAGCGTGCGCGTGATCGCTGGAACCTTGCGGCGGCGGCTGATTCACTTTCCTGACCTGCCGGATTTGCGGCCTACGCCGGACCGTGTGCGTGTCACGCTGTTCAACTGGTTGGGACAAGACTTGACTGGTATGATCTGTCTCGATCTTTTTGCGGGTAGCGGCGCGCTGGGTTTCGAAGCCGCGTCGCGCGGGGCGCGTCACGTGGTCATGGTGGAACGAGAGACCGCGGTGGTGCGGTCGCTGCAAGAGATGGCGCAACAACTGGCCATTCCCACCGTGGAAATAGTGCGCGATGACGCGCTGCAGTTCCTCCACCGTTCACGCGCGCAATTCAACGTGGTGTTTCTTGATCCTCCCTACCGCGCGCATCTGCTCGGGGAATTGCTGCCGCGCCTGCCACCGCATCTGCATGACGACGCGCTGGTGTACGCGGAGAATCGTGGTCGCATTGCGCTCCCGCATAAGTGGCGAGTCGTGCGCGAGTCGCGCGCCGGGAGAGTCAATTACCTGCTGCTACAATATCAACGCGATGAACACCCGTCCGACTCGAGCGATCTACCCAGGAACCTTTGATCCGGTTACGCGCGGACACGAAGACTTGGTGCGGCGTGCCGCGACGGTGTTCGATACCATTATCGTGGCGGTGGCGGAGAGCCGTGGCAAGCAACCCTTTTTCACACTGACCGATCGAGTGGCCATGGCGCAGCAAGTTCTCGCGCCTTATCCGAATGTAGAAGTGAAAGGTTTCGGCGGGCTGCTGATGGATTTCGTGCGCGAGAATCAGTCGCGGGTCATTTTGCGCGGACTGCGCGCGGTATCGGATTTCGAATACGAATTTCAGATGGCCGGAATGAATCGCAATTTGCATCCGGATGTGGAAACGCTATTCCTCACGCCGGCCGAACAGTATCAGTTCATTTCCGCCACCATGGTGCGTGAAATCGCGACGCTGGGCGGTGACGTTTCCTTATTCGTTAACCCACTCATTCTGCCGCGCCTAAAATCTCGCGCCGGCGGCTGATTCCATGGCCCTGCTCATCACCGACGAATGCATCAACTGCGATGTGTGCGAGCCGGAGTGCCCAAACCAAGCGATATACATGGGCGCGGAAATTTACCAGATCGAAGCTTCACGCTGCACCGAATGCGTCGGGCACTACGCGCAACCGCAGTGCGTGGAGGTGTGTCCGGTGGATTGCATCGTGCTCAATCCGGCGCTGCGCGAATCCAACGATGAATTGCATGCGAAATACTTGCGGCTGATCGCCGCTGCACCCGCCGGCGGCTGATTATTTCAAGCGCTTAAGTTCGGACGTTGCCGCGACGTACTCGACAAAAGTCTGCGGACACTGAGTCGCAGCCTGTTTCAGGCTCTTCTTCGCCTCGGTTGTATTCTTGCTGAGGATGAACCATTCGCCAATATAAAAGTTCGCTTCGCATAGTTGCGCGCGCTCGGCGTTCGCGTTTGCATTGCGCGCTTTCGCCAACGTTGCGTCCGGCTTTGCGCTGCCGGACAACAGGCTCAGCAGGGGGAACGGCCACTTGTCACCTTTGATTAGTTTGGCGTTCCGCGCGAGTTCGGCACTGCCATCTTTGCCGCTGCGCGCGCGGGCCAAAAATAACCAAATGGTGGTGTACGCGTCCGCTTCCAGGCCCTGCGCCTGTTCGAAGTCAGTCGCCGCAAGATCGAAACGGCTCTGACTAAAATTCACCTGGCCGCGGCCGACATAAGCACTGGTCAATTTGGCATCAAACTTAATTGCCGCGTCGTAGTCTTCCAGCGCATGCGGCAAGTCGCCTTTGATCATCCAAGCGGCAGCGCGGTTGTTCAAAGTGACCGCGGTGTTCGGCGGAGACAGTTGCCCGGACGCGATCGCGCTGGTGCAGTGTTTGATCTGCAAATCGGCATTGCCGCTAATTTCAAAACACTGCTTGGCATCGTCGTTCCACTGCGCTTGCGCGACGCCCGCGCAGCAAAGCGCCGTCAGCACCACCATCACCGGATATTTCATCTGTATGTTCTCCTGACGCCGCTCTTACGAAAAAAGCCCACCCATCGCCTTCTTCAACCATCGTCGCGACCTTGCTGAAGTTTAGTCTTTTTCAGAGAAAATGAATCGCGCCGATTTGGTTCAGCGCTGACACTTCGGGCAATAGCAAGTTGAACGTTGCCCTTGACGGATTCCGCGGATACGCGAGCCGCATATTTTGCATAGCTCGCCGGCGCGACCATAGACCCAGATTTGCAACTGAAATTTTCCGCTGTTCCCATCGGCATGAAAGAAGTCGCGCAGCGTGCTGCCGCCGGAATCGATGGCGGCGGTCAAGGTTTCTTTGATGGCACTGACCAAGCGCTCGCAGCGCGCACGTGACAACTTTCCGGCGCTGACTTTTGGATTGATAGCGGCGCGAAACAGCGCCTCACTCGCGTAAATGTTCCCAACGCCCACCACGATCCGACTGTCCATGATGGCGAGCTTGATGGCAGCGCCGCGGCCGCGCGTGGCTGCATGCAAGGCGGCGCCGTCAAACGCATCCGACAATGGCTCCGGTCCGAGCTGCGCCAACAGCGTGTGCGCCAACGCGTCACCCGTGGTCCACAACACTGCGCCAAAACGCCGTGGATCAGTGAGTCGCATAATTGCTCCGCCGCTGATCAACAAATCGAAGTGGTCGTGCGCACGTGGCGCACAGTTATTCGCGACGACGCGCAGGCTGCCCGACATTCCCAGATGAACGATGAGCGTGCCACGCTCACACTTGATCAACAGATACTTGGCGCGGCGATCGACCGACAAGACTCGCTGCCCGTACAGAGTCCGCGACAACCCACGCGGAATCGGCCAACGCAGAGACCGATTGCGAATGACCGCGCCTTCGATGCGCCGTCCGACAAGATTCGGCGCGAGCCCGCGCCGCGTGGTCTCGACTTCGGGCAGTTCCGGCATTATTTCTTGTTTGCGCTGTCAGCCGGCACGCCGAGCGGCGTCTTCTCGCTCGCGGCGAGGGTGGATAATCTTTGCAGCATTTCGCGGGTAAAGTGAAACTCAGTCTGCTCATCGACGCGCGCCAACACCAATTCCGGATGCTCTTGAACGAGCGCGAGCGGAATCGTGCGCCCGTCGTGTAGCGCAATGCTCCAGCGTGCTTGCTCCTTGCCCGCTTTATTCGGCGCGGCAGAGAGCGCGCTGGCAAAGCGCCAGCCATCGACGAACTTATTCAAATCGTCCTGCGACAATTCCGTGCTGGGCGCTTTGCTGCCGCTCGCCGTCCACTTGCCGCTGTCCTTGTCCCGCGCCAGTTTCAATCCGGGTAATTCGAAGCCGACCGGTGTCTCGCCCTCGTTCAACAGCATGCGCGACAGCAGTTGTGCCGCGTCATCCGGCAACGACGCACCAAAGTGCGTGGGCAGCAGAAAGATCGCATCCGCGACCGCCACGTATTGCTCGAAGGTGATGCCATTGGTCGCGCCAAAGCGGAACACCTGGTCGTTCAAGGTTACCGTTGCCAATGGTGGCGCCAGCTCGAATTGCTTCAGGTCAGCGCTCTCAATTTTTGATTTCGAAGTGGCACCTGCGACGTCGAGCAAGCGCTCGACTTGGTTGCGATCGGCGCGTCCCGCGATCGGCTGCAACAGGCGCCAGCCTTCGCCTTGTTTTTCCAGCCGTATCTCGGCACGGCCTCTTTTGAGCACGCTGAGTCGGTTGACTTGCGCCGCGCTCAAGCTGGAAATTTTGAGCATGGATTGGTCATCCTGCCTGGGCGCGGTGGAGCGCTTGAATGCGAACCACGCCAGCACGCACAGCACCACCACCAGCGCCAGATTAAGGATCACCCGGTTCTTCATGCTTACGCCTTGCGTCGGCGCCACCAGATCGCCACGCCGGTACCGAGAAATGTGAGGGGAAGGGCGATAAGGAAAAACAGCGCCATAGCGTAGTAGGCTGCAGGAGACGAAACTGAATAGTTGCTGTCGGGATTGGCGCGTGGCTGCACGTTGATTAGATTGTCGTCACCCGACAGCCAGTTCACCATGTTGACGCCAACATCGATATTGCCCAACAACGTAACAAATTGGTTGGCCAGGAAGTGGCCGCTGCCAACAACGACAACGCGCTGCTGCTTGTTCTCGACCTTGCGCTCCAGCGCGGAGGCCACCACGATCGGTCCTTTGACATCTTGATCTTTGTCGAAGCGCACCTTGCCCTCGATGCTGCCCAGTTCCAGCCAGCCGTTCTGCGCTACTTCTACCAAGGTTGCGCGCTGCCAGTCCTTGGCGCTTTCGCTGAATGCAATCTTGCGTGCGAACGGAAACACGCTCGCCAGCGTGTTGCCATCGGTGATGGCGTGATGCCCATAGTTCGACGACAAAGCCAAGGTCGCCGGAGCTTGCAGGCGCCCGGCGTCCGGGTCGATGACAGTGCCCGCGGTGAGAGTAAGGCCGAGCAGATCCGCGACCGGCTGCAAGCCGCGCAGCGGCTCTTGATCGATCAACCACAGTAAGTTGCCGCCCTTGTCCAAGTAACGCTTGATCTTGCCGACTTCGCCGGGGAGCACGTCGGCGCGCGGGCTCGCGATGATCAACAGCGCGACGTTGTCCGGCACTTCTGGCGCTTGCAATAAGCTGAGCGACTGCGTGCGAAATCCTTTCTGGCCGAGTTGCCGCCCGAACTCGCCCAGATCGTGATTGGCATTGCCGTCGATTTTGCGCTCGCCGTGCCCGTCCATTACCGCCACGGTTCTTTCTTTTCCGCGCAACAAGCGCATCAGCAAATTGGTCAGCGCCTGCTCCGACGCCTGACTCAAGTGTTCACTGCGTCCGCCGAACTCCACCAGCATTTCGCCATTGCTGCGGATGCCGGCCGCGGTGGTCTGTTTGGGCTGCTCGCGTGGATCGACAAATTTTAGAACGAGATCAGGTTTTGCCAATCGATACGGCGCGACAAATTCGGAAATCTGCTGCCGTACGTCGCCCATCACCGGATCTTCCTTGGTAGCGTAGGCGGTAATGGTGACCGGACCTTGCAATTGTTTCAGCACGCCCGCGGACGCGTCGCCGAGCGTGTGTCGTTGGTTGTGTGTCGCGTCCCACTGCGGCTTCAGATCACGCGTAAGAAACAAAATAAGGACGGCGATCGCCATCAGCAAGATTGCGAAGGCGCTGTTCTGCAGCAGCATCTGCAGGCGGAGTTTCTTGGTCAGGTTCATGCGCGTAGACGGTCGGCGTCAAGCCGGCGGATGGAAAGCAATAAAAAGGTGGCAATGAAAACCACGAAGAAAATCGAGTCGCTCAGCGCGACGATCCCTTTGCCGAAGTTGTCGTAGTGCTTGAGCAAGGAGAACAGGTGGACCGGATTGTCGGGATCGTTGGTGGCGTTGATGTTAATCAACCACAAGCCTAGTAGTACCGCCAACGTGCCAATCGCCGCCACCACCGGCTGCGCGGCAACACAGGATAGGTACAGCCCCACGGCGACAAAACTGGCGCTGAGCAGCATCAGCCCCAGCAAATTGGCGCCGAGCAGACCGAAGTCCAGCTTGCCGCCGAACATCAAAGCCAGCGCCATCACGCCGATCAGCGCACAGGTGAGCAGCATGAATAGCATCAGGCCGAGAAATTTTCCCAGTACGATCTCGCTCATCGACAGCGGCGCGGACATCAGGAAAGTTATGGTCTGACTGCGCCGCTCTTCGGCGATCAATCGCATAGTGAGCAGCGGCACCGACATCAGCAGGACGATGGTGGCGATGCCGAACATCGGCGAGACCACGATTTGCGTGAGCCCCGGCGCATTGGGCATTTGTGAGAGCTGACCCTGATACTGTAGGAAGGCTTCCAGGCGCGAAAAGAAAATCCACGCCAAGATGACTTGCAGGAACGCCAGCATGGCCCAGGCGAGCGGTGAGGCAAACAGTGATTTCAATTCCTTGCGCGCGATGACGACGATCATGCTGCGGACTCCATTGCGGTTTGCGGGAAAGATTCGGGCGCGTCGGTCGCATCGCGCTGCGTGAGCTGCACGAAGACTTCCTCCAGGCTGGCCTGACCGCGTTGCAATTGATACAAGCCCCAGCCATGCGTCACGCTGGCGGACACCAGGGCATCGGTCGGATCGGTGTTTTCGCGCGGCGTGATGCGCAACAAATTGTCCGCGGTGGTCTCCGCTTTCGAGACACCGGCGATGGCTTCGATCTCGCTCAATGCCGGCGCGTGACGCAAGCCAAGCAGCAAGCTCTGACCGACGCGAAAGCGTCGCAGTCCGTCGATCGTGTCCGAGTACACCAGCGCGCCTTGGTGCAGGATCTGCACTCGATCGCACACAGCTTCTACTTCCGGCAGGATATGCGTGGAGAGAATTACGCTGTGGTCGCGCCCGAGTTCGCGCACCAGTTCTCTGATTTCGCGAATCTGATTCGGGTCGAGTCCGACCGTGGGTTCGTCGAGAATGACGACGTCCGGGCGATGAATAATCGCCTGCGCGATCCCCACGCGCTGCTGATACCCCTTGGACAAGGAGCCGATCAAACGTTTTCCGGTGTCGTGCAGCCCACAACGTTGCTTGGCCTGAGTCAGCGCTTCCGAAACCGATGCTTTCTGCACCCGATGCAGGCGCGCGGCAAACCCCAGGAACTCGTCCACCGAGAACTCCTTGTACAGGGGCGGGACTTCGGGCAGATAGCCAATGCGTGCCTTGGCGGCCTTGGGCTGATCCAGCAAGTCGATGCCGCAGATAGAAATGGCACCGAAAGTCGGTGCCAGGTTGCCGGTGAGCATCTGCATGGTGGTGGTTTTGCCGGCGCCGTTCGGGCCGAGTAGCCCGAGCACTTCCCCGCGCCGCAGTTCGAGAGACACGCCGCGTACCGCACGGTGTCCGCCGAAGTGGCGCGTAAGTTGCTGCGCTGAAACAGTGAGGTCAGAGTTATTCATCGATCAATTGTCAAGGATTTTGCGGGGTTGCCGTTACCCGGATTCGGGCTGGCCACCTTATACCACCAGGGCCGCTGCGACGGCTCACTTGTGACGGCGCGTAAATATACATAAACTGACCGACCGATAGTAGAGCGCGGCGGATCACATCTTCTGTTGACCGGCGCTCATTGCCCAGGGACGACTTCTCCCATGATCAGATTTCTAACCACGATAGTTTGCGCCTGCGTAGTGGCCGCTTGCGCCCACCCACCGGTGCGCAGCAATGCCGCTACGACGGTGGCCTCCTCCGGTTCCGCGATGGATATGCAGGCACAGGCGGCGGATCAGGAAGAGTCCTTCGAAGAACGCGCCGCGCAAGTTTTCATGAAAGACGGCGCCAGCAGCGCCGCGCTGCCGAAGCGGCCGCTCGATCCCTATTTCTTGTACAAGTTCTTGCTGGCCGAATTGGCGGCGCAACGCGGTAACTATCCGGTTGCCGCGCAGACCTTCCTGGATCTGGCGAAAAACACGCGCGATCCACGCTTGGCCAAACGCGCCACCGAAATTGCCACGTATGGCCATCTGAACGATCTCGCGTTGCAAAGCGCCCGGCTGTGGCTGGAGGTGGACAAGGACAATCCGCAGGCGAAGCAGAATCTGGTGGCGATGCTGGTCCAGACCGACGTGGTCCAGGCGCAGCCGTATCTCGAGGAATTGCTCAAGAGCGAAGGCAAGAACGTCGGTCAAGCCTTCCTGCAACTGGGCAACCTGTTCGCGCGCACCAGTGACAAGGCGGCGGTGTATCAAATGGTCAAAGAGCTTGCCCGTCCGTACAAGGATTCGCCGGAAGTGCAGTTTGCCTTGGCGCAGGCGGCGTTCAATGCCAACAAGCACGACAATGCGCTGGCGGCAGTTCGCGAGGCGCTGCGCTTGAAGCCCGAGTGGGACGGCGCGGTGCTGTTTCAAGCGCAGATTCTGCAGCGCGAGTCCAACACCAAGGCGCTGGATTATCTTAAGTCCTTCCTCGACGCGCATCCGCGTTCGCAGGAAGTGCGACTTAATTATGGCCGCTTGCTGATCGCCGAGAAAAAATTAGTCGAAGCGCGCGCGCAGTTTCAGAAACTGCTCGACGAAAATCCCGGCAACGCGGATGTCGCGGTGACGGTCGGTCTGCTATCGATGCAGGCGAACGATTACCCCGCGGCCGAACACGCGCTGAAGCAAGCGCTTGCGCTGAACTACAAGGAGCCGGATCAGGTGCGGCTTTATCTTGGCCAGTTGTACGAGGACCAGAAGCGCCAGGACGATGCGCTCAGATGGTATGCGGAAGTCGGCGAGGGCGAGCAATACATCGGGGCGCACACGCGTTATGCCGCCATTCTGGCGAAGCAAGGCAAGGTGGCCGAGGCGCGGCAACATGTGCGGCAGCTCTCCGCGCAGAACGATACCCAGCGCGTGCAAATCGTTCAGGCCGAGGCGCAAGTGCTGCGCGAAGTGCATGCCTTTCACGAGTCCTTCGACGTGCTGAAGTCGGCGCTTGATCGTGACCCCGATCACCCCGACCTGTTGTATGACGTTGCGCTGGCCGCAGAAAAAGTGGACAAGATCGACGTGCTGGAAACCAATTTGCGCAAACTGCTCAAGCTCAAACCGGAGCATGCGCAGGCCTGGAACGCGCTCGGTTATACGCTGGCCGACCGCACCGATCGGCTCAAGGAAGCGCGCGATTACATCGAGAAAGCGCTGCAGCTCTCACCCGATGATCCGTTTATTCTCGACAGCATGGGCTGGGTGTTGTTCAGAGAAGGCAGCGCCAAGGAGGGACAAGACTTCTTGCAGCGCGCGTTCGCACAGCGGCCAGATCCGGAGATCGCGGCGCACCTGGGCGAAGTGATGTGGGCGCGCGGCAATAAGACCGAGGCGGAAAAGCTGTGGCGCGATTCCCTCAAGAGCAATCCTGAAAACGAAGAACTGCAGAAGATCATCAAACGGTTTCTGCGTTGAAATGCTGGCGCTGCGCTTGCGCCGGATTGGTGCTGCCGCGTGGGTGCTGATCTGCGCGGCGGCGTGTGGTACCACCGGCAAACATCCCACCGTCGATGTTAGTACCGTCAGCGCTTTTGACCTTAGCGGGCGTGTCGCGGTCAAAGTCGACGCGCGTGGTTACACGGCCGGGGTAAAGTGGCGTCATCGCGACGCGCTGGACGATTTGTGGTTGTACTCGCCGATCGGCAGCGTGGTGGCGACTCTGCACAGTGACGCGGCAGGTGCGCGCCTGACCGAATCCAACGGCACCGTGCACGAGTCGACCGATGTGCAGTCGCTCACACGTGAATTTCTCGGCTGGGATCTGCCGCTCGCGGGACTCTCTCATTGGGTATTGGCGCGGCCGGCACCCTCTTCCGGCGTGCAGCGCGAGGAACGCGATCAAGACCTGCGCTTGACCACGCTGATGCAGAATGACTGGGAGGTTCGCTACAACGAGTATCGCGAGCACGCGACGCTCCCCGCCAACATGAATCTGCAATACCGCACGTTGCGCATCCGCCTGATTATCGACGAGTGGCGGCTTCCCGCTACGTGAACGCGACGCTGTCGTTTCCCGCGCCGGCCAAGCTCAATTTGTTTTTGCATGTAACCGGCCGGCGCGCGGATGGCTATCACACGCTGCAAACGCTGTTTCGTTTTCTCGACTTCGGTGATGAGATCACGCTCAGCGTGCGCGGCGACAGGGTGATCTCGCGGGTGAATGATGTGCGCGGCGTCCCCGCCGAGATGGACTTGAGCGTGCGCGCGGCGCAGCTCTTGCAACGAGAGAGTGGATGCCGGCTCGGCGCGGACATCGCCGTCACCAAGCGCATTCCACTCGGCGGCGGATTGGGAGGGGGCAGCTCCGACGCGGCGACGGTGTTGCTTGCGCTCAATCGACTGTGGGGCCTCGCCTGGCCGCGCGCACGATTGCAACAATTGGCGCTGCAATTGGGGGCCGACGTGCCGCTGTTCGTATTCGGTGAAAGCGCGCTCGCCACGGGTATTGGCGAGGTTCTCTGCGCAGTGCGACTGCCCGCCGCCTGGTACCTGGTGTTGACACCTCAAGTGTCGGTTTCCACTGCGGAAATCTTCTCCAGTGGTGAATTGACACGAGATACGAATCCCATCACAATGGCGGCCTTTTTTGCGGGTCATGGGCGCAACGACTTGCAAACGGTAGTGTGTGATCGTTATCCCCAAGTGGCGCGGCAATTGGAATGGCTGAGCGCGTTCGGGCGAGCGGCGATGAGTGGTTCGGGCGCCAGCGTATTTTGTGCGTTTGATTCTGAAGTCGATGCGCGGGCCGCGCACGCAAGTGTGCCATCCGAGTGGCGCGGTTGGGTGGCACGCGGAGTCGATCGTCATCCGCTGAGAGAATGAAACGCAATAGCAGCACATAGAGAATTTGGGGAGTCGCCAAGTTGGTTAAGGCATCGGATTTTGATTCCGACATGCGAAGGTTCGAATCCTTCCTCCCCAGCCATTTAATGTAGAGGCTGGGGGCTAGTGGCTCGGGAACGAAACAATCGAAAATATCTCCCAGCCCCCAGCCCCCAGCCCCCTAGTCCCCATAATCTCGCAAACATGGCCTACGACAACCTCATGGTGTTCACCGGCAACGCCAGTCCACGACTGGCGGAAGAGGTAGTGCGTCATCTCAATCTGCCCTTGGGCCGCGCGACGGTTTCCCGCTTCAGCGACGGCGAAGTGATGGTCGAGTTGCTGGAGAACGTGCGAGGCAAGGACGTGTTTATCTTGCAGTCCACCTGCATGCCGACCAACGATAACTTGATGGAAGTGGTGCTGATGGCCGACGCGCTGAAGCGCTCTTCGGCCGGACGCATCACCGCGGCGGTGCCCTACTTCGGTTATGCACGGCAGGATCGGCGTCCACGCTCGGCGCGCGTGGCGATCAGCGCAAAAGTCGTCGCGGACATGCTGGCGGCTGTCGGGGTGAATCGTCTGCTCACCATGGACCTGCACTCGGATCAGATCCAGGGTTTCTTCGACATGCCGGTAGACAATATTTACGCGGCGCCGATTCTGCTCGGCGATATCTGGAAACATGGCTACCAGGATTTGGTGGTGGTGTCGCCCGACGTTGGCGGCGTGGTACGTGCGCGCGCGCTGGCGAAGAGACTGGAAGCGGATCTCGCGATCATCGACAAACGGCGGCCGCGGCCAAACGTCGCAACGGTGATGAACATCATCGGCGATGTGGCAGGCCGCACCTGCATCATCATGGACGACATGGTGGATACGGCGAATACACTGTGCGAAGCCGCGTTGGCGTTGAAGGAAAAAGGCGCCGAGCGCGTGCTGGCTTATTGCACGCACCCGGTGTTGTCCGGCACGGCGATCGAGCGTATTGAGAGCTCAGCGCTCGACACGGTGGTGGTCACCGACACCATTCCCTTGCGCGACGATGCACGCGCGTGCAAGCGCATTCGTCAATTATCCGTAGCGGCGCTGCTCGCGGAAACCATGTTGCGCATTAGCAATGAAGACAGCGTGAGTTCGCTGTTTATGGAGTAATAGTTTTTCAGTTTTTTTAACCGTCGCGGCTGGTCGCGGTCGCGGCATCAACCTGTAGGAGAACGAGCATGGCAACAATCGAAGTCTGCGCACTATCACGTGCGACGCAGGGAACGGGTGCGAGCCGCCGCCTGCGCAGGACCGGCAGAGTACCCGGCATCATTTACGGTGGCGATCAGCCAGCGCAAGTGGTCGAGTTTGAACACAACGCGCTGTTTCACCAACTTAAAGCTGAAGCGTTTCATGCGTCGATTCTGACCATGACACTGGAAGGCAAAAAAGAGCGGGTGCTGTTGCGCGACGTGCAAATGCATCCGTGGAAAAACGAGATTCTGCATCTCGACTTTCAGCGCGTGTCTGCTAATCGCAAGATTCACATGAAAGTGCCGCTGCATTTCGTCAACGCCGAAGTGGCGCCCGGCGTGAAGGGTGGCGGCATCATCAATCACGTGCTTACCGAATTGGACATTTCTTGCCTGCCGGACGATCTGCCAGAGTTCATCGAGGTTGATCTGTCGCAATTGCAGTTGGGCCACTCGATTCACTTGAACGATATGCAGATGCCGAAAGGCGTCGATTCGGTGCAACGCGTGCGCGGTGACAATGCGGTAGTCGCAACGGTGCAAGTGCCGCGAGCGATTGTTGAAGAAGTTACCGCTGCGGCTGCGGCCACGCCAGAAGAAGGCGCTGCCGCACCGGCGGCTGGCGACAAAGACAAGAAAGAGCCGGAGAAGAAAGAAAAGGAAGGCGACAAGAAGTAATTCTTGCCGCGTGCAGTCACAGGCCCGACCGGCGCCCACTCCGGCGGGCCTTTTTGTTTTCAAGAGGCGTAGCGAAGCATGAGGCTGATAGCAGGACTCGGCAATCCCGGGCAAGAATACGAAGCCACGCGCCACAACGCGGGCTTCTGGTTCATCGAGCGCTTGGCGCGGCAGCTCAGCGCCTCGTTGCGCAGCGAGTCGCGGTTTCACGGACAAGTCGCACGCGTGACGTTGACCGGCGGCGAGTGCTGGTTGCTGAAGCCGTCAACCTTCATGAATGAGAGTGGACGCGCGGTGCAAGCTCTCGCACAGTTTTACAAAATAGACATCTCTGAAATTCTGGTGGTGCACGATGAACTCGATCTTCCACCGGGTGAAGCCAAACTAAAAAAAGGCGGTGGCGTGGCAGGTCACAACGGCCTCAAAGACATCAGCGCTCGCATGCGCCCGGACTTCTGGCGGCTGCGCATCGGCATCGGTCATCCGGGTGATCGTGATCGCGTGATCGGCTTTGTGTTGAATGCGCCGCGCGGCGAAGAGCGCAAGCTGATTGACGAAGCGTTAGAACGGAGTCTCGGTGTGTGGCCGCACATTGCGGCGGGCGACATGGAGCGCGCGATGCATGCGCTTCACACCAAAGCGTGAAGACGCAAGCGCGCAAGACTTAATTTGCGCACATGAAAGTTAACTTTTTCGACGCGTACAAATTATGAGTCTCAAATGCGGAATCGTCGGTTTGCCCAATGTCGGCAAGTCCACCCTGTTTAACGCGCTGACCAAAGCGGGCATCGCGGCGGAGAATTATCCGTTCTGCACCATCGAGCCGAACGTCGGTATCGTTGAAGTTCCCGATCCTCGACTGGCAGAGTTGGTCGCCATCGCCAAGCCGCAGAAAACCATTCCCGCCATCGTGGAGTTCGTGGACATCGCGGGCTTAGTCGCCGGAGCGTCGAAGGGCGAAGGCCTCGGCAATCAGTTTCTCGCCAACATTCGCGAGACCGATGCGATCGCCCACGTGGTGCGCTGCTTCGAAGACGACAACGTCGTGCATGTGAACGGCAGAGTCAATCCGGTCGATGACATCGAAATCATCAATACGGAGCTCGCACTGGCAGACTTGGCTACGGTCGAAAAACAACTCGCAAAATATACAAAGGCCGCACGCACCGGGGGTGACAAGGAAGCACAGCGACTGGTGTCGGTCCTGGAAAAAGTGCGCGTCGCGCTCGATCAAGCGCTGCCCGCGCGCAGCGTGCAACTCTACCCGGAAGAACTCGACGTGCTGCGGCCGATGTTTCTGCTCACCATGAAGCCGACCATGTATGTGGCCAACGTCAACGACAAGGGCTTCAAGGACAATCCGCTGCTCGCCCAGGTCGAACAATTTGCCGCGCGCGAAAAATCACCCGTGGTTGCGATCTGCGCGGCGCTCGAAGCGCAAATGGCCGACTTCTCAGATGAGGACAAGCAATTGTTCCTCGCCGACATGGGCCTCGAAGAGCCAGGTCTCAATCGAGTAATAAGAGCTGCTTACTCCTTACTCGGCCTGCAGACCTATTTCACCGCCGGTGAAAAAGAAGTGCGCGCCTGGACCATCCATCGCGGCAACACCGCGCCGCAGGCCGCCGGCGTGATCCACACTGATTTCGAACACGGCTTTATTCGCGCCGAAGTCATTGCCTACAACGACTACATTACCAACAAAGGCGAACACGGCGCACGCGAGGCCGGCAAGATGCGCCTGGAAGGCAAGGACTACGTGGTGCAGGATGGGGATGTGATGCATTTCAGATTCAACGTGTGAGCATGGCACCTACAAGGTATGTGCATACCGCGCAGTTTCAATTCAGCAAAACGGACAAGGCAATTGTCGTTACGAGCGGATATTAGCAAGCAGAAAGTGGCAGCGACATGAGAGAATTATTACCTAACAATTACGCACTGGACGCATTGCAATCAGCATTGTAAGGTTCTCCAA
The DNA here is from genome assembly GCA_043751985.1 of Betaproteobacteria bacterium. GTDB lineage: Bacteria > Pseudomonadota > Gammaproteobacteria > Burkholderiales > JAYUZG01 > JAYUZG01. Next base: position 3,900 of record JAYUZG010000014.1, on the reverse strand, counting down.
ATAATCTCTATCAGTCTGCTTATCGGTCGTCTGTTAAAAACATTATTTTTTACTGAACATTGCGAGATTCCAAGAGATCAATTTTAAGTAAGAGACTTGCTCCGAAGTCGCGATGAAACGGACGATTAATTCTGGGCGCCCACACGTAAAGGACACACAATGGCTGTGATCGAAGGTTTTCGCGTTCAAAACTATCGCGCACTCAGGGACGTCACATTAGGCAAGCTCTCACATCAACAGGAGGGCGAACCACTGACGCCGTTCACCGTGGTGATTGGCAAGAACGGAGTTGGCAAGAGTACCCTATTCGATGCTTTCGGCTTTGTCGCAGATTGTTTGTCGCATGATGTCGAAACAGCCTGCGACATGAAGCAGCGCGGTGGATTCGAACGCTTACGCTCATCAGGCACCACGGAGCCTATTCGCTTTGAAATCTATTATCGCGAAGGTAAGGGCGAACGCCCGATGACTTACGAGCTTGCTCTTGCACTGGACGAATCCAAGCGACCGTTTGTTGAATCGGAAGTGCTGAAGCAGCGACGAAAAGGGCAGAAGCATGGCCGCCCATTTCCATTTCTTCGCCTTCAACATGGCAAAGGCATGGTCTGGGCGGGTGAAGAAGCTGTCGAAACCGAGGGTGGGGGCGAGGACCGAACCCAAGAATCTGTCGAATTGACCGACTTGCGCCAATTAGGCATTGCGACACTGGGTACTCTTAAGGAGCATCCGCGGATTAAGCAGTTTAGGGACTTTCTGAAAGGCTGGTATCTGTCTTACTTCTATCCTGATGCAGCACGCAGTTTGCCGTCCGCCGGTCCGCAGAAGCACCTCAATAGCCACGGGGACAACATCGGTAACGTCGTTCAGTTCATGGAACAGCGTGAGAACAAGGATCGCTTCAAGCTGATTCTTGAGCGGATCGCGAGCAAAATTCCCGGCGTCAAGAGCATTGATACAGAGGTGACGGTCGATAAACGCGTCGTGTTGCGCTTCAATGATAGTGCGTTCGACGACCCGTTCTACGCGCAGCAGATGTCCGATGGCACTCTGAAAGTTTTTGCGTATCTACTATTGATGGAAGACCCGGACCCACCGCCGTTCATCTGTATTGAAGAGCCAGAGAACGGCCTGTATCACAAGCTTTTAGAAACCTTGGCGCAGGAATTCAGGGCGCATGCTACCGGCAAGAAGAATGCGCCCCAGATTTTTGTAACTACGCATCAACCCTATTTTGTCGATGCCCTGTCTGCGGCTGAAGTTTGGATCCTCGAGAAGGGAACGGATGGCTACTCGGCCGTGCGTCGCGTGTCTGATTTAGTTATCGTCCGGAACCTGGTGGACGAAGGTCTACCGCTGGGCGGTCTCTGGTACAGCGACTACCTTGATGCGAGGTGATTGTGCACATTGAGGTACTGGTCGAGGATAGCTCAGGAGAAAAGTTATTGCAGTGCCTGCTGCCGCAACTGCTCGGCTCCCAAGGTGATCCGCACACGTGGCGTTTACATTCGTATAAGGGCATCGGACGCGTCCCAAAGGGTCTGACACCTAAAGCTGACCCAGCCAAACGTATTCTGTTAAATCAGTTGCCGAAATTGCTGCGAGGCTATGGAAAGACGCCTGGGATGGACGTGGTTGTCGTCGTGCTCGATGTAGACAACCGTGACTGCAAGGCCTTCTTGAAAGAGCTCAAAGCACTCAAGAAATCCTGCATTCCTGCGCCGACCACGCTATTCCGATTGGCGATCGAAGAGATGGAGGCCTGGTATTTGGGTGATCGAAAAGCGTTACTCGCAGCTTATCCACGTGCCAATAGAGACGTGGTCGACGGCTACAAGCAGGACAGCGTCTGCGGTACCTGGGAGCTGCTTGCCGATGCGTTGCACCCCGGCGGATATGCCGCAATTAAGACTGCGGGATGGCCGTTGCCTGGGCAGGTCAAACATGAGTGGGCCGGGAAGATTGGACCGCGGATGAATTTGGACCAGAATGCTTCGCCTAGCTTCCGCAAGTTCCGAGATGGACTGCGCGATTTGGTTCTCCAGACAGGTTCTCGCTAAATCGCTCGACCTTTTAAGGGCATCGTTACTCGGTTTCTGGCGCATTATCTGAATGGGCAGATGGGAAATGGACTATGTAGATATGGACGTGCCGGGTCATTTCACTTTTGAGCGCGACGACCTTGGAAACTTTCAGTTTGGCCTGGTGCAGGGTCAGATTGATTGCCGCACCAAGGGTGAGTGCATCGAGTTCACCCGGATCGGTTAGTGTGAAGGAGACGACATGAGCGGCCGCGGCCATGCGCAGATCGTGGAGGGAGAGTTACACGGCCACCTCTACATTCACTTCGGTGACGACTCCGAGTTTCGCGCGGGTCGGCAAGAGGCTCTTACCAAAAAAGCCAAACGCAAGCCATCGTGAGCGAGTATCAGTACTACGAGTTCGCTGCGATCGATCGGCCACTCTCCTCCGTCGAAATGGCGGAGTTGCGTGCCGTTTCGACCCGAGCGCTCATCACCGCTTCGGGATTCGTCAACCACTACGAATGGGGCGACTTGAAAGCCGACCCTGCCAAGTGGATGCGGCGCTATTTCGATGCCTTCGTCTATAGCGCTAACTGGTGCAGTTGCCGGTTGGCGTTGCGTGTGCCGCGAAATGCCTTCGAAAAACCGGTGCTGAAACAGTTCGCCACCCAGTACGCTTTGACCATCGGCAGCTCTTCCGATCACTGGATCATCGACTGGTCGCTCGATGAGAGTGAAGACTACGAGCGCTTCGGACTGGACGACGGCAGCGGTTGGATGGGACGTCTGCTGCCGTTGCGCGACGAGTTACTGCGCGGCGATATGCGGCCGCTTTATCTCGGTTGGTTAGCCGGCGCGGCACATGATGAAGTGCCGGCAACAGCGCCGGAACCAGAAGTGCCGCCCGGGCTCGATCAATTGTCTGGCGCGCAACTGGCTCTTGTAGAGTTTCTCGAAATCGATTCCGACATGCTGACTGCGGCGGCGTCCGGTTGCGCGCCGCTTGCCGCGGCCAACGATCAGGGCAGTGACACCTTGCTCGATGAGATGTCGCCGGTCGAAATGCGAGCGATCCTGCAGAAGATGTTGCAAGGCCAGCCGCATCAAGCGGAGCGTCAACTCAAGTCACATTTTCTTGCCTGGCAAAAGCAACAGCCGCGTAGCAACGCATCATCGGCGCACCCACGACGCAGCGTAGCCGAGTTGCGCAAGCTGGCCGAGGCGGCAAGCGCCGTGCGCGTGGAGCGTGAAGCGAAAGAGCAAGCACAGCAAGAAGCCGCGCAGCGCAAGCAGCGTACAACTTACCTCAAACGGCTGGCGTCCGATTTCGAGAACTGCTGGAACGCAATCGATAAAAAGGCGGAACGCGGCACCGCGACTGCCTACGACGAATCACTGCGAGCCATTGTCGATCTCGCTGATGCCTACATTCTCACATCCAGCCGAGCGGCTTTCGACCATACGTTGCGCCATTTCCTCGCGCGTCACGCCAAGCGCGGCGCGCTGATCCGTAGATTGGTCCAGGCAGGGTTGTTGCGCGCGTAGACGCTGCAGCGGCGTTGGTACGGTGCGCGACGCGCGGCAGGTGTCCGGTGGAATGTAACCAAGTTCGAACATGACTTCATCCGCGCGGAAGTCATTGTCTATAACGACTATATTGCGCGTAAAGACAAGCAGGGCGCTAGAGTATGCATTTGTCGACAGTTCGGTCAATAAAATCAAGAAATCTAAACCGCGCAAGATACAGTGCCGTGTCGTCTGAGTCGGGAAATGGTATATGGTTGATTCCGTGCTTATCCGGTTGTCACACCCACCCACTACCGGTAGTATGTTGAGCATCTGCACGAACGTGGGGCGGCCATGGCAATCGACGTACTTG
>JAYUZG010000013.1:0-8841 GCA_043751985.1 Betaproteobacteria bacterium | reverse complement strand
CAGGCAACTCTCACTCCCATCCTCCGCTCTGCTTCGGTAGTCGAGCATATGACCAGCGAGATTCATGTAAGTTCTATCAAGAATGCAACACTACACTAGCATTGTCTAGCCGCTCGGAAATGCTTAAGGATTATTATGGCCCAACTTATGGTGCGCAATTTGACCGAAGACTTGGTTAAGGCGCTAAAGCGACGTGCCGCGAGGCACAACCGAAGTGCTGAACAGGAGCATCGCGAAATATTGCATGCAGCACTTCGCGGCCCGCGTCGGCGTTCTCTAGCCGAGGTGTTAACCTCAATGCCAAACGTAGGTGAGGACGCGGATTTTGCTCGCAAGCAAGCCGATCGTCGAGGTTAAGCTTGTACTTGATCGATACGGATGTTATTAGCGAAGCACGCAAAGGTAGTCAGGCGAACGCGGGCGTTCGAAATTTTTTTCTTGACGCCGCCAACCAAAACAGCCCACTTTATTTATCGGCCGTAACGATTGGGGAACTGCGGCAGGGCGTAGAGTCTATCCGCCATCGTGGCGAGGCTGCGCAGGCTAAACGCTTAGAGCGCTGGCTGGATCGCGTCACGCATGAATTCGCGGATGCGATTCTGGCGTTCGACAACGAGACTGCGCAAGTGTGGGGTCGCCTGCGAGTACCACATCCTGAAAATCCATTAGATAAGCAAATCGCGGCGACTGCGCTGATAAACGAGCTCACGGTCGTTACTCGCAATACAGCACATTTCGGTCCGACCGGCGTGCCGATATTGAATCCATTTACCTAAGGAAACAGTGAATAAGCCCGATTTCGTCGCAATACATCGTTGCTCGAAAAAATTTCTCCTTACATATCACGCGTATGCTGCGTCAAAATTTTTTGTCGGCGCCTCGTCTTGCTTAGAACTCGAACTTATTCAGCGTTTCCCTAACCATTGGATCCTCACACAAGAAATTCTTTTCCCTGCATGGCGAGAGCGCCGCTGCGGCCAGCCACCTCGCCCACGATAACCTCATGGCGGGGAAGATCTCGCATCGGCAGGAACTCGAAATATTTTCTCAGGGAAGTCAGCGCGTAGCCTTGCGATTTCCAGCCGCTCAGTAGCCGCTCGAACACCGGCATCAACCGCATGCCCTCCAGTTCCGCGTGGAGCGTAAATACGTGGCCCGCGGCGGGTGGCTCGCGGGTGAGCGCCAGCAGGTGTTCCGCCACGTTGTCGATGTCAATGCCATCGCGCCCGATAATCTCATCCAAGGTCGGAAGCGTGGTGGGCAATTGCGGACAGGCGATGATTTCAGCCTGGTAGACCGGAACGAAAGGATGCGTGCCGCGTGTGTCTGAGCAATAGTCGAAGCCCAAGCGCTGAGTCAGCCGGTACGCGTTTCGATTCATCTGCCATCCGGCCGCGCCGTGCACGCGCGGAGCCTCGCCAAATATCTCGGTGAAGCGATCGATCGCCGATTGCATCTGTGCTTGTGTCCATTGCATATCGGCGGTGGCGACGCCGTCCTGCCAAGCGACGTGATCAAAGCTGTGCACGCCAACTTCGTAACCCGCCGTCAGCGCCACTCGCATCACTCCGGCTGCTTGTCTGCCGATGTCGGGGCCGGGCCAAATCGTCCCATAGAGCAGAGTAGGCAGGCCGTAATGCGAGACAACCGAAGTGCGCCGCACCTTCGACAGAAAGCCGCGCCGGAAAACACGTTTGATCGCGCGGCCGGTGTGATCCGGGCCGACGCTGAACAGGAAAGTCGCGTCCGCGTTGTGCCGCTGCAACGCGTCCACCAAGCGCGGCACGCCGTCGCGAGTGCCGCGATAGGTGTCAACGTCTATCTTGAGCGCGATACTGGGGTAGGCCATCAATCGTTGAGTTGTCGCGCTTCGGACACATGCGTGCGATACGCATCGAAGATATTGATCAGCGCCTGCTCCATGTTGACGTGCGGCGCCCAGCTGAGTTCGAGTTGGGTGTTGTCGATCTTGGGCACGCGATTTTGAACGTCCTGATAACCCGCGCCGTAGTATTCGCCTGACGTGGTGTCGATCATTTTTACTTTGCGCGCGGCGGCCTGGTACTCGGGATATTTCAGCGCCAATTTCAGCATCATAGTGGCCAGTTGGCGCACCGAATAATTGTTGGCGGGATTGCCGACGTTATAAATTTTCCCCGAGGCGATTTTGTTCGGGTTGTCGATGATGCGCATCAGTGCGGCGATGCCGTCATCGACATAGGTGAAGGTGCGGCGCTGCGTGCCCCCATCGACCAGCTTGATATCCTCGCCGCGCACGATGTGGCCAAAGAATTGCGTGATCACGCGTGAGCTGCCTTCCTTCGGTGCATGCAGATTATCGAGGCCGGCACCGATCCAATTGAACGGCCGGAACAGAGTGAAATCCAGTCCCTGCTCGAAACCATAAGACCAGATCACACGGTCGAGCAACTGCTTGCTGCACGCATAGATCCAGCGGCTCTTATTGATCGGCCCCATTACAAGATCGGAATTCTCCGGGTCGAACTCCGCATCGCCGCACATGCCATACACCTCCGAGGTAGACGGGAACACGATGTGTTTCTTGTGCTTGACGCAAGAGCGGACGATCGGCAGATTGGCTTCGAAGTCGAGTTCGAACACTTTCAGCGGTTGCTTGACATAGGTCGCCGGCGTCGCGATCGCGACCAAAGGCAGCACCACGTCACATTTACGAATGTGGTATTCGATCCATTCTTTGTTGATGGTGATGTCGCCTTCAAAGAAGTGAAAGCGCTTGTGGTCGAGTAATTCGCTGACCCGGTCAGTGAACATGTCCATGCCGAACACCTCCCAGTCGGTGGTGTCGATGATGCGGCGGGACAGATGATGACCGATGAAACCGTTTACGCCGAGGATAAGAATTTTTTTCACGTTGGGTCTATAGATTCAGATTAGAAGCATTGGAATCGGTGCGAGCAAGCGGGGCAATTCTGCGGGAGTGACTTTGCGGCCGTCGATCTCTATATCTTCCAGGCGCAACACGTGGCCATCGCCGCACTGCACGTAGCTGCGCGTATTTTCCGCGAACAGCGTGGGCGACGCAAAGCGTTTTTCAAATGCCGGCTCGACTACGGTACGTAATATCTTCAACCGCAGGCCACGCAACTCACAAAACGCGCCGGGATACGGTGGCGCCACGCCGCGCACCAGGTTATGCACCGCGCGCGCGCTGTCAGCCCAATGGATGCGGCCATCTTCCGGCTTGCGCCCGCCAAAATAGCTGCCGGCGGATAAATCCAAGGGGCGACGCCGAGCAGTGCCCGCGATCAAGGCCGGCAGAGAGCGCCGCAGCACCGTCTCCGCCGCGCCGCATACCTTGCCGAAGACCTCGGCGGCCGTGTCGTCGGGAAGGATCGGTACGGCTTGCTGATCCACCAGATCGCCCGCGTCCGGCTTTGCGGCCATATAGTGAAGCGACGCGCCGGTCTCGCTCTCGCCTCGAATGACGGCCCAGTTCACCGGCACCCGTCCGCGATATTTCGGCAGCAGCGAGCCGTGCATGTTCAGCGCGCCACGATTCGCCAGCGCGAGCAGCGAAGGTTTCAACATGTGACGGTAGTAGAAGGAAAACAAGAAATCCGGCGCGAGGCGAGCGACAATCGTTTCGATTTCCGCAGGATCATCGGGAGTGAGCACCGGGATATCGTGCCGCGCCGCCAATGCCGCGACGCTGTCGAACCAGATCCGCTCTTGCGGATTGTCCCGATGCGTGATGACCAGAGGAACAGCGACGCCTTGCTCAAGCAGGACAGACAGGCAGCGCACGCCTACGTTGTGGTAGGCGAAAACGACTGCGATCTCGCCCATTGGTTAGCTTGAATCCGAGTCTGAGCCGCGTTCGAGAATGGCTCGAATGACGTAACGCGGCCGCGACCGCACCTGCTGATAGATGCGGCCGATGTACTCGCCCAGCAAGCCGATCCCGAACAAAGCCAATCCGACAAACAAAAAATTGATGGCGAACAAAGTAAACACACCTTCCGCTTCAGAGCCGTAGAGCAGGCGTCGTCCGAGCAGCAGCGCAACGAAAGCGGCCGCGCCGATCGACAACAGCATTCCGACCAGCGAGAACATCTGCAACGGCACCAGCGAGAAGCCGGTAACCAGATCGAAGTTAAGGCGGATCAATTTGTACAGCGAGTATTTGGATTCGCCCGCGGCGCGCTCTTCGTGCGCGACCTCGATTTCCACGGGGTTGCTGGCAAAGGTATACGCGAGCGCGGGGATATACGTGTTCACCTCGTTGCATTGCGTAATGGCATCGACAATCGACCGGCTGTAGGCGCGCAGCATGCAGCCTTGATCGGTCATGCGGATACGCGTAATGCGTTCGCGCAACAGATTCATGGCACGCGACGCCCAACGGCGGAAGGCGGAGTCCTGACGCATCTTCCGGATGGTGCCGACGTAATCGTGGCCACGCTCCATCTGCGCCAGTAGATTAGCGATTTCTTCGGGCGGATTCTGCAGGTCTGCATCCAGCGTGACGACGCGACTGCCACGCACCTTGGCAAAGCCCGCCATGATCGCCATGTGCTGGCCGAAGTTTCCGTTGAACAGAATTACGCGAGTTTCCGCCGGGCGCCGCTCGAACTGCTCGCGCAACAAGGCGGCCGAGCGGTCACTCGATCCGTCGTTCACGAAAACAACTTCGTAGTGGATGTTGAGTCGATCCAGCGCGGAGTACAGCCGCGCGAAAAGAGCTGGCAGGCCTTGCTCTTCGTTGTACACCGGAACGACGACTGAGAGATTCGGCAGTGTCATGTTTTGCTTTTTCCGTCACGCAAGGCGATGCAGCACTGCACCTATGGACTTGCAAACGCGATCGACATCTTCCAGGTGCATGGCCGGAAACAATGGGAGTGTCACGATCTGGCTGCCGATTCGCTCGGCGTTGGGGAATTCACCCGCGTGATGGCCCATGCTCCGATACAGACTGAACAAATGCAGAGCCGGGTAGTGCACGCCGATGCCGATGCCGAGCTCGTGCATGGCGCGGATGAATTCTGGCCGGGTCAGGCGCGCGCGCTCAAAGTCGATCAGCGGTGCGAACATGTGCCAACTGTGTCCTTGGTCACCGTGTTGGGGCAAGCGTAGCCATTCCTTCTCGCTGAGTCGCTCACGATACGCATCGGCAAGGCTGCGGCGTTTCCGGTTGAACGCATCGAGCTGCCTGAGTTGTCCGATGCCCACCGCGGCCGCCACATCGGTGAGATTGTATTTGCCGCCGGCGACCGTCACATCCATATTGCCGTAACCGTCGCGGGTCAAACCGTGAAAGCGGTGCAGCTCGATTGCCTTGACCAGGTCTTGATTGGCAACCGAGATGGCACCACCTTCGGTGGTCGTCATATTCTTATTGGGATGAAAACTGAACACCACCAGATCGCCGCTGCTGCCGACGGGCTTTCCATTGGCGCACGAACCGATCGCGTGCGCGGCATCCTCGATCACACGCAAGTTGTGTCTGGCCGCGAGAGAGTACAGCGCGTCCAGGTCCACCGGCAATCCGGCAAAATGCACCGGCACGATGGCTCGCGTGCGTGGCGTGATTGCGCGCTCGGCCGCGCGCAGGTCAATGTTGCGCGAATCCAGATCGACGTCGACAAACACCGGCTTTGCGCCTAGCCGAACCACCACGTTCGCGCTGGCGGCGAAGGTCGTCGCCGGAACGATGACTTCATCGCCCGCACCGATTCCGCAGACTTGCAGGGCGACTTCGAGTGCGCCGGTGGCGGACGTAAAGCTGCGTACTTCACGCCCACCGAGGTAGACCGACAACTCTTGTTCAAACTGCTTGACCTTGGGGCCGCTCGCCAGCCAACCCGAGCGGAGCACGTCTACCACGCTCTGAATAGTGGCCTCGTCGATGGACGGACGAGTGAAAGGCAAATATTCCATCAACTGCGCGCCACGATAAAAACACCGACGATGATGACGCCGATGCCAAGCAAGCGCATCGCGCTCACCGCTTCGCCAAACAAGTACCACGCGGCCAGCGCGTTCAGCACGTAGCCGAATGACAGCATCGGGTAAGCGATCGACACTTCGACGCGCGACAGCGCCATGATCCACACCACCACGCTGATCACGTAACACGCGAGCCCACCCATGATGTGCGGCTCGAACGCGAGACGCAGGCCAACCGGAACAATATTCTGCGCGCTGAACTCGAACGCGCCGATTGCTTTGGTGCCGGCCTTAAGCAGCAATTGCGCGACGGCGTTGAGAAGTACGCCCAGCATGACCAGCGCGAAACTCAGCGCACTCATGGTTTCGTCACCATGATCCGCCGCGGATCGCGCGCGATGACTCGCATTGGAAAGTGGCGCGCGGCCAGCAACTGAAAGGTATCTTCATGCATCATCGCCAGCGCATCCGGATTGCGACGCCAGCGCGCTTCGAATTCCGTCAGATTGCTGATCGCAAGCTGCGGTTCCTGCTTCAATCCAAAATCCATCTCGTCTTGAAACTCAACCAGCACCATGGTGTGTTTCAAATAAAAAGGCAGCGTCTGGTCATAATTTTGTACGCTATAGATAGGAACGCCTGCTTTGAGATAAGGTGCCGCCGCAATCGCCAGCGAATGCGCAGACGCGACGGGTGACTGCGTTTCGTAGCCGCTCACGATTACCTGCACACAGAGCAGACCGGTGAAACCGGAGACCAGCACTGCGCGTGATTTTCGGTCGTGCCAGGCACACACTGCGGCATAGGATAGCCCGAATGCAAGGATCGCCATCGCGATCAATAACCAGATCGCGTACGCCTGATGCATCGCAGCCTGGGTATGTTCTCCGCGAAAATGCTCCGCGCCCGTCGTCACGTAAACAAACAACGCAAGCGCGACGACGACGCCCGGTAGCAACTGCCACGCCAAGATACGCGCACGAACTTGCGCGAGATACCAGCCACCGAGCAGGGCGGCGCCGGGGAACAGTGGCAGGACGTACGAAATCAGTTTCGATCCGGACACGCTGAAGAACACGAATACGACGCAAACATAAACGATGATAAAGCGGCGCGGACTGAAACTCACCGGTAGCGGACCCCGGGGCCAGCCGCGCCGCATGCTCGCAAGGAAGACCACAATCCACGGCATCAAGCCGATGAGCAGCACCGGCACAAAGTACCAGATCGGCCCGCTGCGTTGATGCACCGTAGTAGCGAAGCGCGCGAAGTGTTCCTGAATGAAAAAGAAACCGGCAAATTCCGGATTGACCATCGACACCGCGATAAACCATGGTGCCGCGATGGCGAAGTAAAGCAGCAAACCAGCTTGCAGATGCAGCCGTTTCCAGATGCTGAAGTCGCGTTGAAAAATGCAATAGACGATCAGCGTAAGCAACGGCAACACCGCGCCGATCAATCCTTTGCTCAAGGTCGCGAGGGCCATCGCGCCCCAGGCGAACAGCATCCAGCGCCGCTCTTCATCGCGCGTGGAGTCTTCGCGCTGCGCGATCAAAAATCCGCACAGCGCGGCGCCCAAGAACAGCGTGACTCCCATATCCAGCGAATTGAAATGCCCGATGCCAACAAACAGCGCACTACTCGCTAGTACGACTGCCGCATAGTTCCCGGCCGCGTCACCAAACAATCGGCGTCCGGTGTACCACACCAGCAACACGCTCGCGAAACCGGTGAGCGCGCTCCACAAGCGAGCCGTCCAGTCGTGCTCGCCGAACAGAGCAAAAGTGGCTGCGGTTGCCCAGTACTGAAGAGGCGGTTTTTCGAAATACTTGATGCCGTTCAGCCGCGGCGTCAGCCAGTTTCCGCTCACCAGCATCTCACGCGGAATCTCCGCGTAACGGCCTTCGTCCGGATGCACTAACTTGCGATAGTCGAGATTACCGAACCAGACGACAGCAAAAGCCACCAGGACAAACAAGAGAATTTTTCGCTGGTGACGGACGATGGGCATCGATAATTTCTGAGGAAGGATTTTGACGCGAGTATAACATTCGCATATTGCGCGACTATCGTGAAACTTTGTGTTGCACAAGTTTGGTGAAGTGTGGATTCTCGCTGGAAAGTCGCGCGGAGAAATTCGCCAAGGCCGGGGTCAATACTTGACAACGCAGAATACGGATGGCCGCAGTTCGCCTGGTTCGTCGAATTTCTGATAATTGACTGGCGACAATTGACCCAAGGCGGATCTCCGCGCAAGAGCCTAGAGAAACGCAAATGCACGCGCTCAAAGCTTCCGATTGTTGGCAGCGCAACAGCGGGCGAAGGCCCGCTGTGAAGCGGTCCGCTCGACGGAAGGGTTGAGCATCGCCTGCAGCTACATAAAGCGTCACCTCTAAATTACCGCTATCCAATACGGAACTGCTCCACATTGGGATCTGGTATTCCAACGACGTGCACGATAGAGTTGCCGAGATCACGAGCAGGCCACGTCGGGCTAGTTCTAGCAGCCGCACCGGGCGGGCTTTGCCATCGACTTCGGCGTGCCGAACAGTGATAGCCATGCAAGGCCACAGCATCTGGGCGAGCGCACGACGCCCGGAGCCCGTTCTGTGCGACTTCTCCTCCAGCGAAAAATCACTCATGTTTATTCCGCAGGCCACAACCTGATCGCCGTAACGCTTGCTGATGACCGGTTCACCGCTCATACCCGAAGAAATTGGGACATCGACCTGAAATGACGGGCCGTATCTACCAGCAGCCGCTTATCACGACACGTCCCTTCCCCTAACGAAGTCAAACGGTATGAACATGTGAACTATACATAGCGTCATAAATAATGACGTATAAATGGATTACACTGAGAGGATCTCAATACACGACGAGAGGATCTGTGATGAGAAAGCTCGAAGT
>JAYUZG010000012.1:0-12278 GCA_043751985.1 Betaproteobacteria bacterium | reverse complement strand
TTACTCAGAAGTCGGTAACTTGTGCGACACACTGCCGTCTCCATCATAGAGCGCCGAAACTTGGAATGTGTCGTCTTAATTGGCGACTGCTGAGTAACTTCGCACCTCAAACCGCTGGCTTCGCCAGCCAACGCCCCAAGGGGCGGAGAATTGGACTCGAAGAGATTAATATGTTAAAAATCAAAGCCAGCACACTCCTCATCGTGACGGCTGTTCTATGACCGGCCGACGGCATTGGTTTTCAAAGTTCACCACTTCAACCTTCACGTACCTCTCGCCTATTATGGTGACCCGGTAGCATTTCCGCAAAGGCTCAAGGGCTTTCTCGATCCAAATAGTTCCACATGTCGGCGACGGTTGAATTTTGACCAGCGATACGCCGGTCAGCTTCCCAGTCTTACTGTCTCGACGACCGCGAGCGATTTGTTGACGCGATTGGGGGATTGACTCTCATCGACGTCCAAATCGTATTCGCCGGAAAGCAGATACACCTGCCACGCTGCACGATCCATCATGCCGTCTTCGAGGAATTTCAGCGCAGTGCCGGGGGTGCGAAACGCAGGCACGCCAGGGTAGAGACCCCAGAACATCGGGCCGTAGCGAATCACCTGCTCGCCACTCGCAATTTTTTTCGCGTCACCCACTCGGCCCACGGTGTAGACCGGTTGCAGCGGCGAAACGGAAACGGTGATCTTGCCTGCACGGCGGAATTCATAACTCACGACCGCAGTCGCAGCCAAGGCGACGCTCAACAACATCAACCAGACGCGCGCGCGTCGTATCGACATCAATCGTCTACCGTCTTGAAATCGGCCGGCATGATGATTTCGATCATCTCGACGTCGTCCGAATGTCCCAATTCGGTGTGGCGAATGCCCGGTGGCTGGTGCACACAAGAGCCCGCGCGAAGCGTCACTTCGCCGACGCCTTCGTAGTGAAATTTAATCCAACCTTTGAGCACGTACACCATTTGAAAATGCAGTTCATGGTGGTGCCGCTGCGGCTGCGCCTGCTTGCCGCGTGTCGCGCGGATAACATGCGCGCCGACCAGGCCACCCGTCGCGTCGTGAACGCCGAGATCGCGATAGTCAAAGAAAGAGCGCAGCCCGCTCTCAAACGCACTGTCCGCCGCATGGCTGACTGAAAACTTGAATGGCTGCATAGCTCTTCTCCTCTTAAATTTGTCTGACTTGAAACTTTGCTCTTCAGCGCAGCCGTCGCGCCAGAAACACATAGCGGTTGAGACTGAAAAAATATTCTCCCGGTGCGGTTCGTACGCGCAAATCGTCCGCCCACGCGCTGGCCACGTCGCGGTCGATCCCGCCGCGTGTGCTCGCATATTTGGCGATGGTGCCGATCATGCCGTGACTATAGGTATTCGCATCCAGTTGCGCGTTGACGATGCTGACCACTTCGATGCGTTCGACCTCCAGGCCGGCGCGCCGCAATTGCTCCGCCAGACTACGCGGCAGTTGTGGATGCGCGCAATGCAGATCCCACGCATCCATGACCTTGCGCATACGCTCGCGGTCGCTGTTTGCCCACACCGCGGACTCCCAGTCGGTGTCGACGATCAGCGCGCGTGCGCCCGGCTCCAGCACTCGGTGCATCTCTTTCAGCGCCTGTTCGAGATTAGCGACGTACTCATAGACCTGCATACACACCGCGGCATCCAGCGACGCATCGGGAAATTTCAGCTTGGTCACGTCACCCGGTTCGATGTGGACGAAGGGAAAACCAGCGCAACGACGTTGCGCGAGAGAGACCATCGGCTCTGAATTGTCGATGCACTGGACCACACCTCGTGGTCCGACTGCCTGCGCCATCGATTGCGCCAGCAGACCCGGCCCGCAGCCCAAATCTGCGACGCGCTCACCGGGACGCAATTGCAGCAAAGCGAGTACACGCGCGCGCTGCTCGATCACATCCGGCGTGAGATAAAGTCGCTCGACCTTGCGCGCTTCTGCTGCGTCGAAGCGCAATGCGAGGTCGAATGCCGCCGTTTGCTCAGCCATGCAAAATGCGCTCGCAATAGCGTCCGACCGACAACACGCGCGCATCTTCACCAGGGCGACCGACGATTTGCAGCGACACCGGCAGTCCCTCGCGAGTCAGGCCGCAGGGAAGCGACAACGCCGGTAATCCGCAAAAATTGATCGGCCCGGTAAAGCGCGTCATGGCGGGCGCGACGTGCATTGCCTTGCCGCCGAGATTTACACTCATCGCACCGGCCAACGGCGGCGCCGCCGGCATCGTCGGCGTGACCAGAACATCGCAGCCGTTCATTGACGCAATCACCGCATCGCGCACATGGCGGCGCAACTGCTGTGCTTTGAGGTAATCCATGGCGAGAATAAATTGACCGAGCTCCAGGCGGACGCGCACGTCTTCTCCCATGCGATCGCCGTGCTGCAAGAGTAGCTCCCAATTCGCACGGGTCGCCTCGCTCGCCAGTGTGATGAACTGGATTCCCGGTGCGAGTTCGATGTCTTTAATGTCAACCGGCACAAGCTGCGCGCCGGCTGCGGAGATAGAGGCCAACGCCGACTCGACGCGTTCCGCCACGCCGTCTTCCAGCGCGTCGAAGAAAAACTGGCGCGGCCTGGCGAAGCGCGGCGCACGCGCTTCGTCCGCCAGCATGCTGCCGTGCGGCCGCCCGGCCATCACCTCGAATGACAGCGCCGCGTCTTCCACGTTACGCGTGAGCGGGCCGATGTGGTCGAGCGTCCACGCCAGCGGCAGCACGCCCTCGCGCGACACCGCGTCGTAACTCGGTTTGAATCCAACGATGGCGCAGCAGCAGGCCGGCTGACGTATCGAGCCACCGGTGTCGGTGCCCACCGCAATACTGGCCAAGCCGGCAGCGACCGCCGCCGCCGAACCGCCACTTGAGCCACCCGGAATTCGCCCGGCAAAGCGCGGGTTCTGCACATGGCCGAAGTGCGGATTGGCGCTGGTCACACCGAATGCAAGCTCGTGCAAATTGGTGGTGCCGACGATCAAGGCGCCCGCTGCACGTAACTGCGCGACCACTGCTGCGTCCGTGGTCTGCACGCCCGCATCGAGCGCGCGCGTACCGCCGGTGAGCGGATAGCCTTGCACCGCTAGCAGATCCTTGATCGCGAGCGGCACGCCGGCGAGCGGGCCGATATCTTCGCCGCGGGCAATGCGCGCATCGAGTTGCTCGGCTTGCGCCATGACCCGCGCCGGGTCGAGTGTGATAAACGCGTTGAGCGATTTCGCGGCTTCGATTCGCCGCAGAAAATCGCGCGCGACCTCCGCCACCGAGACTCCGCGGCGGCGCACCCGCGCCGCGATCTGCGCGGCGCTCGCTTGCGCGAGTTCGGTCTGCGCCAGCACGGTTTGCAGCGGGACCGCAGGCGCGGAGGGAAGCGGCACCGCGCGCGGCGGCAGTAACAAGGGATCGCCGGCAATCGACGCTTCGAACACGCTCTCCATGTCCGGCGCGTTGAACGCCAGCCGCGCCTCCCATAGTTCGGCGCGCTGCATGAAGGGATAGCGGCGAAATTGCGCGACGACGCGCATCAAGTCGCGGTAATTGCGTGGATTCATGGCTTGTCCTTGCGCAGCACTTGCAACGCTTCAGAATGAAATTCTCGGTAGTACAACACCCACACCACCCAGGCGGTGGCACCAATGAATAACCAGGCGTTGAGAAACCAGGTGAGCGCGGCAAGACCGAAGTAATACGCACGCAGGCCGTTATTGAAGTGATCGGCGGCGAAACTCGCGATCTGTCCCGAACGGTCGACGAAGTCGTGCAGCTTTTGCGGATCGTCATCGTGACGCGGCGCGGCGCCCACCAGCACCGAACAAAAATTGTGCTGCCGCAGCGACCAGGTAAACTTAAAAAACGCGAACACGAAGATGGCGATCAACAGCAATATTTTTACGTCGAGATAAAGTGCCGTGCCTTTCGAGGCGAACGGCAACTCCATCACCAACTCGGCCACCGGCGCGGATGTGCCCAGCAGCGCCAGCAAGCCGCCCAGGATAAACAGAGTGGTCGATGCAAAAAAAGTGGCGCTGTTGGAAAGATTGGCGATGATCGATGAATCGACGATGCGCTGATCGCGCTCCAGCGCACGCGCCCACCAGTCGCGACGATACGACGCCATCACGCTCACCAGGCTCGGCACGCGTGTGCCTTGCCAAGCGGCAAACTTCACATAGCCGGCCCATAGAGCGAAAAACCAGACCAGCGCGGCCAAATCAAAAATGGAAATCGGCAGTTTCACGCGAGCTCACAGGAACAAGGTCAGAACACCAGTGTAACCATACAGGCGATTGTGGGAGATCTCTCCGCTGCAAAAAAATCCTACCAACGGGATTTCTCCTAGCGACTGGCTCACCATTTTAAGTTCTTCCGAGGGAAGATCGAACAGATTCTTGCCGCGCCCCACGCAGGAATAATAGACTGCGCCGCGCGGACGCCGATACAAACCGCTCTTGATCGAGTCGAGCATGCGCGCCATATCCTGGCGCGCCGCATCCGCGTCGCGCCGGCAGAACATCAACCGGCCGCCTTGTTCCGCGACATCGCTGATCGCCAGGACTTTGTTCACCGGATCCACGCCGACCAGATTGCGGACCAGGTAATCATCGCCGCAGCCGCCTTTGATCGGCAGACCGGCGAATAGCGTTCCACCCATGGTTTGCAAGTTATCCCAAGTCGTCTCGCCCACGTCCGCGCGCAGCACATCCAGCGCCGCGCGACCATCCAGTTCAATCACAATGTTCTGGCGTGAACTGGTGATGACATGGCGCGGACCGATCGGCAGACAACCTTGGGTGAGCCGCGTGGCAACGACCACCTCCTCGGAGAACATCACGCCCGACAGGCCGCCCTTGACCGGACCATCGGCGATCTGCATGCGCTCGAAGCGTGAACTGGTGAGGCCGCCGGCGATGAAGCCGCTCTCCATGTGATCGGCGAAATCGCTGACCAGGCGCGGCAGCTCATGATTGCCGGGGTCGCCGTGCACCACCGCAAAATTGGCCGGCGCATCGCCAAAATGCAGCGACAAACGCTCCAGGTCCGGCGGCGCGCGCAGGCCGGAAAAAACCCGAAAATGCGCCGCGTTAAAACTGCACAGCATGATCGAGATCGCCGGTCGATGATGGTATTCCGCGCCGGTCGCCGACACGCCGGTGCCGACGCTGCCGACCCAATGGGCAATGCCGGTTTTGCGCCGGAGAAAATCAATCAACTCTCCGACGTTGCGTGCCAGGTGATCGGTGACGTACACGAAACCCAGATTGGCGCCATCCGGTCCCGCCCCGGCTTGCTGCAGGCATTGGGAAGCGGCATCGCGCCAAAATGGCGCGCTGGCATGGCCGCAGGTGAAGGGTTGATTCATTTTCGACTGGTGTGCGCTCATTGAACGCTTGGCGACGATTTCAACAGATATTTCGTCCCGGAGAAAGTCTCGCGCCATTCACTCTTGCTGCGACTATAATTCGACAGCGTATTTTTCTTACGAGGAGTCGTTCTCCATGACCGCCCTACCCGCCGTCGCCGTCGCAGAACCGATCTTGTTGCGCCACGATGAAGGCGCAGTCGCTACGCTGACTCTGAACCGGCCCAAGCAGTACAACGCGCTGTCAGAGGAGTTGCTCGCCGCGATGCAGAGCGAGTTGGAAGCGATCGAACACGATGCCGCGGTGCGCGTGGTGGTGATTGCCGGCGCCGGCAGCGCGTTTTGTGCCGGTCACGATCTCAAACAAATGCGCGCGCATCCGCGCAAGGACTACTACGACGCGCTGTTCGCGCAATGCAGCAAGATGATGTTGACGCTTACCCGCCTCCCGCAGCCGGTGATCGCGCGCGTGCACGGCATCGCCACTGCGGCCGGTTGTCAATTGGTCGCACAGTGCGATCTGGCGGTTGCGTCCGAGGAAGCGCGCTTCGCCGTTTCTGGAATCAATGTTGGATTGTTCTGCTCGACGCCGTCGGTACCGCTCGTGCGCAACGTGCCGCGCAAGCAGGCGCTGGAGATGTTGCTCACCGGAGATTTTATTGATGCGCGCACGGCACAGGCACGCGGGCTGGTCAATCGCGTGGCACCGGCGGCGCAACTCGATGCAGAGGTACGCAAGCTCGCTAGCGCCATCATCGGCAAGTCGGCGGTCGCGGTCACCACCGGCAAGCGCATGTTCTACCGGCAGATCGAGATGGGCATCGGCGCCGCCTATAACTTCGCGGCAGAAACTATGGCGTGCAACATGATGGCCGAGGACGTGGGCGAGGGCATCGACGCGTTTGCGCAAAAGCGCGCACCGGTGTGGAAAGATACATAGTTTTGGCTGCGCGAGCGCAGGTGCCGTTGCTTCGAATCGCGGCACTGGTGTTGACCGCGCTCGCCCAAGTTGCGCCGGCGGGCGGTTCCAATAGGGCGTTGCCCGCTGGCGCGAACGGCGGGCCGTACGCCGTTACCGTGGATGGCGCGGGCACCGTCAGGGTGAACGAGATCAGCACCGATACTGTAGTGCGGATCGATTCCACCGGCGCGCAGCAAGTGGTGACCTTAGCGTCCAAGAACGTGGGAATCCGCAAGATGAACGTCGATACCGCCGGCAAGCTCTGGTACATGGGCCGTCACAATGGGCGATTGGGCATCGTATATTGACCTGAGCATCGGTGATTAGCCGAATCAAGGCATCCGTCGCACGTTACAATTCGAGTGATGGCTCATTTCACTCAGGTTCGCAATCCTTCCCGATACACCGCCAGAAATTTCGACTCACGCCGAGAGGTCGCGGCGTGGTTATTCATTTGCTGTGCTCTGGTGTTTCTGATGCTGGTGGTGGGTGGCATCACGCGCCTCACTCACTCGGGCCTGTCCATCATTGAATGGCAACCCCTGATCGGCACCGTGCCGCCGTTCAACGCAGCACAATGGGATACCTTGTTCACCCAATATCAGGCGAGCCCCCAGTACCGGCAGGTGAACCCCGGGATGTCGCTGGATGAATTCAAGGGAATTTTCTGGTGGGAATATGGACATCGGCTGCTCGGCCGTGTGGTCGGCATCGTCTTTCTGGTCCCATTGCTGGTGTTTATGTGGCGCGGAAAAATAGATCGCCAGATCGCACCTCGGCTGATCGGCATATTTGCGCTGGGCGGCTTACAGGGCGCGCTTGGCTGGTACATGGTGAAGAGCGGTTTGGTCGACTATCCGCAGGTTTCGCAGTTCCGGCTGACGGCACATCTTGGTCTGGCGTTTCTGATTTATGCCGCCATGTTCTGGACCGCCCTGCAATTGCTCGCGCCCGATTGGCGTCCGGCGACCGATCCCAAGCGGCGCGGGCAGCGGCGCTTCGCGCTATTCCTGTGCGCGCTGATTTTCCTGATGGCGCTATCGGGTGGATTGATGGCGGGCATTCACGCCGGGCTTTCCTACAATACTTTTCCGTTGATGAACGGCGAATTCGTGCCGCCGGAAATCTTGCAATTGGAACCGTGGTACCTCAACTTGTTCAGCAACATGGCCACCGTGCAATTCGATCATCGCTTGATTGCCTGGTCGCTCATTGTCCTGGTGCCGCTGTTTTGGCTGCGCTCGCGCAGCATCGATTTGCGGCCGCGGGCAAGCGCCGCCTGCACGCTGTTACTGTTCGTGTTGATCGCGCAGGTCACGCTCGGTATCTCAACCTTGCTCCTGGCGGTTCCGCTGAGTCTCGCCGTTGCGCATCAAGCGGGTGCCCTGCTGCTCTTCACCGTCGCATTGTGGAGCGCGCACGAGTTGCGTTGAGACAGAGGTCATAGCAAGGGCGGAGAACATTGTCTCCCCGCAAAGCAGCGCGCGCGCAGAAAGTTGATGAGATATGATTGCTCATCATGCGGCGTCTAGAACCGATTCTTGAAATGAGGTAAGCATGGCCAACTTTCACGCGATCGAATCGGTTTGCACGACTCTCTTGCGCCTCATGGAAGCGCAGTGTCCGCGCGATGAATTCGTGGGGCGTCCGGTGTTCAGGCTCTTGCATTGCAGCGATTTCGCGGAGCCGATCACCGAAGGAATTTCCATCAGCCTGTATCGAGTCGCGGTCAACGCCGCGTCGCGCCAGCAAACCTCGCGTCAACTGCTGGATGAACGGCAACTCCACCCCGCGCTTCTGGTGGACTTGCATTTGTTGATTGCGCCATGGGCGATTGAACCGGCGCAGCAAATGCGTTTGCTTGGCTGGGTGATGCACTTCATTGAGCACCACCCCCTGCTCACCGCGGCGCAACTCAATGCAGCGCCCAGCGCAAGCGAACCGCCTGTTTTCAATCCCGACGAGACGGTGAAGCTGCAATGGGAAACGCTATCCGTCGCGGATTATTTCGGGCTATGGGAGAGACACGGGCCGAATTTGCAGACTTCGGTTACTTGCTGCGCAAGCGCCGTGCCTCTTAGTTCGAGCACTCACGCGCGGTCGCAAGCGAGCGCGCAGCCGCGCCAGCGTTAGGCTTGGGCGCGAATCAGTGACGGCCCGCGCAGAAACAACACAGCGCCGGTTTCGGAGCTGACTTCGTCATGGCGGCCGCCCGCGAGCACATGATTTAGAGGGCGGCGATTTGAAACCTGCCATCGCGGCGCGCTTCCGCAGTAGAATAAGTTCGTTACCGCTCCGCCAGATTGACCGCCATGCTCGCGCTGCAACCGTTGCAACTGCGCCCTCTTACTCCTCACCTCGGCGCGCGATTACTGAATGTCGATTTGCGAGAAGCAATCGATGACGAAACATTTCAGGCGATTTACGCAGCCTTGCTCCGATATCAGGTGCTGGTCTTCGGTCCTCAGGAAGTCCCGCCACAGTGTCAAATCGAATTCGCACGTCACTTCGGCGAAGTGCAGATTCACGTGATGAACCAGTATCACGCGAACGCACACCCCGAGCTTTATCGGTTATCGAATCTCGACGAGCAGGGCAATCCCAACGGCCGTCATCCGGATAAAGGCACGCTGGTTTGGCACACCGATGGTTCGTGGCAAAAAGTCACCGGGCAGGTCACCCTCATTTACGCTGAAGTCGCGGCAGGCGCCGGCGGCGATACGCATTTCTGCGACATGTACGGCGCCTATGAGAAGCTGAGCCCGCAATGGAAACAGCGCATCGCAAATTTGCGCGCCGTGCACAACCTGGATTTCTCGCGCACGCGCCGCCACGGCGAACAGCCGATGACCGAGGCGCAGCGCAAGGCGGTGCCGCCGGTGGATCACCCGATCATGCGCACGCATCCCGACAGCGGACGCAAGTGCGCGTTCCTCGGTGATCACGCCGAATATATCGTTGGTATGGATTACGACACAGGCCGCGCGCTGATCGAAGAACTCAACGCGCTGCTGATTCACCCGGACCTGGTGTACGAACATCATTGGCAGCCGCAGCAATTGATCGTGTGGGATAACCGTTGCCTGCTGCATCGCGCGACGCATTACGATCCGGCGACGCAGCGTCGCGTCATTCGCCGCTGCACGGTGCTGGGCGAGACGCCGCGGTGAGTAGCTCTGAGCAGGACCAGCAGATTGTCAGTGAGACGCGGGAGTGGTTGGAGAAAGTTGTCATCGGCCTGCAGTTGTGCCCGTTCGCAGGCGCCGTGCACGAGAAGAACCTGATTCGCTACGCGGTGAGCCACGCCACCACCGAACAACAATTGCTAGCGGATTTGCACAACGAGTTACACGCGCTCGAACAGGCGCACCCTGAACATATCGACACGACGTTGCTGATTCATCCCTGGGTGCTGGCGGACTTTCTGGACTTCAACGATTTTCTCGATGCGGCCGATCAAGCGCTTGACGACATCGAGCTGATCGGCACGATGCAGATCGCCAGCTTTCATCCGCGCTTTCAGTTCGACGGCTGCGCCCTCGATGCGATCGAGAATTTCAGCAACCGCTCGCCGTATCCGATGCTGCATCTGTTACGCGAAGACAGCGTCTCGCGCGCGGTCGATACGCATCCGGATATCGATTCCATTCCCGAGCGGAATGTCGAAACGCTGCGCGCCTTGGGGCATGACGGATGGGTTCGACTTGGCTTCGACGGCGCGAAGAAAAGGGTTGAATAGGAGTCAGCTTAACGGCGCAGGCTGCGGTGCCGATTCGTGGCAGCCGAGCACCGACTGATCGAAGTCGATGATCGACCCGGTCATCATGCCGGATTCTTCCGACGCCAGATAAGCGACGGCGCGCGACACTTCATCTACCTTCAGCATGCGTCCGGTCGGAAGATTTTTCTCCGCCGCCTCGCGCCAGCCGTCTTGCGCGCCGTGATAGAGTTTCATGATGCGGTCTTCGCCCGGCGTATCCATCCAGCCGATGCACAGGCCGTTGACGCGGATGCCGTTGCGCATCACGCTGAAGGCGATGTTCTTAGTAAGTGTCGCCAGCGCACCCTTCGATCCGCAATACGCGCTGATAAACGACTGACCGCCGTGCGCCGACATGCTGAGAATATTCACCACGCTGCCGCGAATTTTCTCGCGCCGCATGATCTTCAGCGACTCTTGCATCAGGAAAAACGGCCCGCGCACGTTCACCGCGAACATCTGATCGAACAACTCCGGCGAGGTGTCCCAAATGGTGCCGCGATCGGTCATGCCGGCGACATTCACCAGCACATCAACGCGACCGAACGCGCGGTCCGCCTTGGCCACCACGTTGCGGCAATCTTCGACCTTGGCCAGATCCGCCGGCACGAACTCGGTCTTGCAGCCGCGCGCGCTAATGCGCGCCGCCACCGCTTTGCCCTTGTCGGCGTTGCGGCCGCAGATCACCAGGCCCCTGGCCCCGCGTTCGGCGAACAACTCGGCGATGCCCTCGCCGAGCCCTTGCGTGCCGCCGGTCACGATTGCGATCTTGCCATCGACGCGCGAAGCGCCAGAAGTTTTCTCATTCATTGTTCAGTCCCCCGTTGATTTTGATTTTCGTAGCCT
Organism: Betaproteobacteria bacterium; assembly: GCA_043751985.1. GTDB lineage: Bacteria > Pseudomonadota > Gammaproteobacteria > Burkholderiales > JAYUZG01 > JAYUZG01. The sequence continues at coordinate 1,330 of JAYUZG010000012.1, read as the reverse complement.
GGATGCAGCGTAAGCGGCATCCGGGAGAAATTCAGTCGCCTCGATAATATGCGATCGCTCGCGTTGGTCTTGAAGCGCCACTTTCTCCCCGGGTTTCGTTTCACTCCACCCGTATATGGACTCCTCCCGTTTTGCAAGCATTGTGACGAAATCAGCAAAGGTACGACTGCACACGTATATCCGGCCTGTTGAGTGGGGAGTGTTCCCCTGGCCATAATGGGCTGTTCGCGCGTCTTTGTCCTAATCGGGCTATCGTGCTCGAAGGCACACCGGATGTAGAAGGTTTCAAAGACACCGGTTCGACCTGTTTGCCATCAGCGTTCAATGCTTCGCAATCGTGGTTGGATTCCTCCTTACTTGCTAAACTTTTTTCGTCGATCGTGATCGGGTAACTTTAGTCGCGTGCAACGTAATCCGCCTCCCGCGTCATCATCGCCCAGGCAATGCGCGCATTCTTGTTCGCCAGCGCCACCGCCGCAATGTTCGGATGGCGCCGTTCGCTGATCCGCGCCACCCAAACACGGTTGCGATCAGAGTGCTTGGCGGCGACCCGCACCACCGATCTTGCCCCGTGTATGAGCAGCGTGCGCAGATACGCATCGCCGCGTTTACTGATCCCCAGCAGCCGGTCTTTACCCCCACTGCTGTGTTGTCGCGGCACCAATCCCAGCCAGGCGGCCATATCGCGGGCGCGCCGGAATTGTCTCCCATCGCCTACGCTCGCCACCAGCGCAGTGGCGGTGACCGGCCCGATGCCCGGAATTTGTTGCAGTCGCTTGGCCGTCGGGTGGTCTCGGGCAACACGCTCAATCGCCCGATCGAGCACGTCCACGCGCTCATCGAGTCGTATCAGGTCTTCGTGTAAACCACGCAATAGAATCTTGAATGCATCACTCAAGTCGTACTCGCCCTCTTCCACCAGGGGCGCTAAGGCGCGCCGCAGAATGTCGATACGTTTTGAGATCACCACCCCGTATTCGCTCAGCAGGCCGCGGATTTCGTTCGCCTTGGCGGTGCGTTGGCGCACCAGGAGGCTGCGCACCCGATGCGTGGCTTGCAGGTCTTGTTGCTCGACCGTCTTGATCGCGACAAACCCCATGTTCGGCCGCCCCACCGCTTCGCAGATTGCCTCGGCATCGTTGGCGTCGTTCTTATTGCCCTTGACGTAAGCCTTCACGTGCTGGGGCGCCATCAGCTTCACCGTGTGCCCCAGCTTCGAGAGCTCGCGCGCCCAATAATGCGCGCTCCCACACGCTTCCATGCCAATCAGACAGGGCTCGAGTTTGCCAAAGTACGCGAGCATCTGTTCTCGCCGCAGCCGCCGTGTCAC
>JAYUZG010000011.1:0-11093 GCA_043751985.1 Betaproteobacteria bacterium | reverse complement strand
ATGACTCGCCTTGTGAACAACTTCTTCTTTCATCCAGCCATTCTATTAGCCCCCACCGCAGTGTCCCCGCGGCAAGCCGCGGGGAATCGCAAGTTGAATCGCTGCGTTGAAGATCCGCGCGCCATCGAGATGCAGCGCCAGACCGCGCTCACGCGCGAACGCCGCGGCCTGCCGCAAATATTCCAACAAGAGAACTTTGCCGGCCTGTGTATTTTCCAGACTCAGCAAGCGAGTCTTGGCGAAATGCGGGTCATCCGGTTTGATCGCGCTCTCAACTTTGGCCAGGTCAAGTGAGCCGTCTGCCTCGTAATCGAGCGGCTGTGGTTGAATGCTGCCCAGTACGGCCGCGCCTCCGCCTTCGTACTTGTAGGTGTGGCCCTGTTGGCCGACGATATATTCATCGCCACGCTCGCAATGGCACAGCAACGCCAGCAGATTGCTCTGCGTGCCGCTGACCACGAACAGCGCGGCCTCTTTGCCGAGCATGTTCGCGGACAGCGCTTCCAGCTTGTTGACCGTGGGATCTTCGCCGTAAACATCGTCGCCCACCTCAGCCGCGGCCATCGCCGTGCGCATCGCACTGCTCGGACGAGTCGCCGTGTCGCTTCTGAGATCAATTTCCTTCATGGCGCTTCCAGAAAAAAGGTCGAACGAAGAAGCGAGCATGGTACACCAGCAGGTCGTACCGTCACCCACGCTATAATCGCCGCCTGCATTCGCCTCCCTTCGCGCATTCCCTCAAAAAGGATTTTTATGTTTCGTCAGTTTCTGCTGTCCGTAGCTGCTGTGTCACTGCTGATTGCAAGCGTCTCGGCGCACGCGGATCGCGGGGAACTGATTTGGCGCGACCCGACTTGCTTTTTCTTCGTTCTGAAAGCGCCCAGCGGATTTGCCTTGTTCGAATTTCTCGGCGGGCCCGACCCGGTCGTAGGCAGCGTGTTCGAAGGCGACTTCACAACTTTCGGAACGCGCAAGATCGACAACGTCACCGCCGGGCAGCCGACCATGGCCTACACCGAAGTATTCACCGACAACAAACGGCAGATGGAGAAGAAGATTCCGAAATTCTGCAAGAACCGCAAGGAATTCGAAGCATTGGCGGTGCAGTAGGTGGGCGTCAAGCAAACCAACCGTGTGTCGATAATGAATTTGTTGATCTCTTAATTAGGTGCTCTGACTACCATGGCCATTTACGAGTCCGAAATCACCCAGTTCATGCGCGAGTTTCTCGACAAGAATCCGCAAGTCGTCGAGAAACAGAAAAAACACCGCGCCACCTGGTGGGACCGACCGCAAAGCCTTGAGCAACAGGCGACCGACGAGGCGTCCAAGGTTCCGAAGAATTCTTACGAGTACTACGACAAGCCTTGATTTACGCAGCGACATAAGTCTACGGAGTCGATGTCTGCGTGAAATAACGGCGATGCGCAGCGTCGTCTCTCTTCAACCATGTCACGCAAACTTCGCCTCTCAGTTCTGGATCAATCGCCCATCATCAGCGGGCACACGCCTGCGCAAGCCTTGCGCGCGACGATTGAACTCGCACAGGCCGCCGAGAAACTCGGCTTTCATCGTTATTGGCTGGCCGAGCATCACAACATGCGAGGCCTCGCCGATCCCTGCCCCGAGATTCTTGTAGGGCAAGTCGCGGCCGCTACCTCGACTATTCGCGTCGGCACCGGCGGCGTGCTGCTGCCGTATTACAGCGCGCTCAAAGTGGCGGAAATTTTTCGGATGCACGAAGCGCTGCATCCGGGGCGCATCGATCTCGGTATCGGCCGCGCCCCCGGTGGCGACGGGCGCACCGCGCAGGCCATTAATCCGCAGGCCTTCTCTGCCATCGACCAATTTCCCGTCCAAGTACAAGAGCTGGTGGGCTGGCTCGACGAGGCGCTTCCCGAGCAACACCCGTTCGCCGACATCCGTGCCATGCCGTCGGGCGCAACCTCGCCGGAAGTATGGCTGCTTGGCTCGTCCGATTACAGCGCGCGCCTCGCAGCCTATTTGGGCCTGCGCTTCGCCTTCGCGCATTTCATCAACGCGCACGGCGGTGACGCGGTGACGCGCGGCTACCGCCATGAATATCGCGCTTCCGCGCGCGACGCGCATCCGGTCTCGATGGTGTGCACCTTTGCCTTATGCGCGGAAACCACCGAAGAAGCCGAGCGGCTGGCCAGCAGCATCGATCATCGCCGCCTGTTGATGGCCTTGGGCCGCGAAGGCCCGATTGCAACTGTCGACGAAGCACATGCCTTTCCTTACTCCGATCGCGACCGGCTCATCATCGAACGCGACCGCGCGCGCGCAGTCATCGGCACGCCGGAGTTGGTGAAAGAAAAATTGCTCTCAATCGTCGATGCCTACGAGGCCGACGAGTTGATGATCATCACGATTACTGGCGACTACGCGAGCCGGCTGCACTCATATGAGTTATTGGCGGGGACATTTGATTTGTAGGCGCATCGAGTTAGCTCTTTGAGCGTAACCCGACGATATACGCATCACAGGCGTCGGGCTACGCTGCGCCGGCCCGACCGCGATCTGCTCGCGATGACGGGCAAGGCGTGCCGCCCTGCTCGTCATCTTGATGCTCGAACGACTACGATTTCTTGTCCATCTTGTCCATTTCGACCGTGCCCTTTTTCTCCTTGCACTCTTTTTCGGTCATGCTCAGAAAGCCATGGCCCTTGCAGTCGTTTTGGCCTTTGCAGGAGCTTTTCGCGGTCGCGCATTCGCTCTTGCCCTTGCAACCGTTGACCCCGACGCAGTGTACTTTTCCTTCTTCCGCTGCGTTGGCCGCCGCGCTCATGCCACCCAAGAACATACCCGCTGCCGCAAACGCCAGCGCTGCTCCGGAAATCGTTTTCAGAGATACCAATTTGCTTTGCTTCATATCTGATCCTCTCGTGGGTTAGTTCATCGACGTGCCGGGCTACGGTGATTGACTCACCGTCGATCCCTAGCGCAGATACGTGCTAGAAGCGCTAATAGATGAGGCCCAAGGCAAAAAAGCCGGCGCTACGATCGCCGTGCGCTCGCCGGCATGTCGGCGACGCGCCGCATTTCATCGGTCTCGAATAGCGCCGGATTCTTGAGGTAGTCGAGCAGCATCGGGGTAGCGTCCACGCCCCAGAACAATTCTTTGCCCACCACAAAAGTCGGCACACCAAATACCCCTTTGCGGATCGCCTCCTCGGTATTGGCACTTAGCGCTTCCTTCACTTTGGGTGCCGCCACCCGCACATCGCCGTCCAGCACGCCCAAGTAATCACACAGCTCGCGCCATTCCTGCTCGTGCGAGCGCCCGGCGCGCCAGATGAAGTCGAAAATGATACGCACCGCGTCGTACTCGCACTGCAGCGCAATCGCCAGCCGCAACACGGGCAAAGGATTAAACGGATGCGCCGGCGGCAGCTTCAAGACAATACCTTTGCGCGCCGCGTCCCACACCACGTATCGGTAGGTGAAGCGCCGCTTCTCCGAGATCTCCGCCGGTCCTTTGTGCTCCCAGTGATTGAGCAAGCCGGCGAATAGAGCCGGCTTCAGCGCAACGTCCGGGCGCTGAAACAGCTCCGGGTATTGCACGAATTGAAGATAAGCATACGGCGAAATGAAATCGAAATACCAATTGATTTTGTCGTTCATGAGCCTGCTCCCGGGTGTGCGTTGGGCCGCCACTTCAGCAGCCGGGTCTCCGCCAGCGACACCGATTTGTCGAGCACCAGCGCGCACAAGGTCAACACCAACACGCCGGCGATGACCGTGTTCACGTCGAAGACACCTTCCGCCTGCATGATGAGGTAACCGACGCCGCGCGCCGAACCGAGATACTCGCCGACTACCGCACCGACGAACGCCATGCCTACCGAGGTGTGCAGGCTGGCAAACACCCAAGCAGTGGCGCTGGGAAGATACACATGCCGCAGCAACTGCCGCCGGCTCGCGCCCAACATGCGCGCGTTGTCCAGCACCACGCGGCTGACTTCCCGCACGCCGTGATAGACGCTGAAAAACACGATGAAAAATACCAAAGTCACGCCCAGCATCACCTTCGACCAAATGCCGAGTCCGAACCACACCGCGAAGATCGGCGCGAGAATTACGCGCGGCATGGCGTTGACCGCCTTGATGTAGGGATCGAGCAACCGCGCGGCGCCGTGCGACAAGCCCAGCCACAGACCCATGCCAAGGCCAAGCGCAGCGCCGATCACGAACGATAGCAACGTCTCGACCAGCGTCACGCCAAGGTGAGGATAAATCTTTCCGGAGCTGAACCACGCCAGAATGCGCTGCGCCACCACCAGCGGCTCGCCGAAAAAAAACGGCGCCAGTACCTCATAGCGAGTCAACAGCCACCACGACACGAGCAGAGTGAGTGCAATGAGAGTCTGCCACGCAGCGTATCGCATCACGCGTCCTCGGCGGTCTGGCGTGAGTACGCGGCCAGCACTTGTTGTTTGAGCGAGCGCCACACTTCACGGTGCAACTCCACGAAGCGCGGACTCAATGCCACTTCGCCCACATCGCGCGGGCGCGGCAGGTCGATCACAAACTCCGCCACCGGTTTGCACGCGGGGCCCGCGGACAGCACCACCACTCGATCGGACAATGCGATCGCTTCTTCCAGATCGTGCGTCACGAACAACACCGTCTTGCGGTCTTGCGCCCACAAGGCCAATAACTCGTTTTCCATCAGATGCCGCGTCTGCACATCCAGCGCAGAGAACGGTTCGTCCATCAACAGAATTTTCGGATCGAGGATCAGCGTCTGCGCCAGCGCCACGCGCTTGCGCATTCCGCCTGAGAGCTCGTGCGGATATTTGTGCTCGTGGCCTGTGAGGCCGACGCGCGCGAGCCAATGCCGCGCGCGCGCGCGTATCTCGTCACGCTGCCCGCCGCGAAACTCCAAGCCGGCCGTGACGTTCTCCAGCGCCGAGCGCCACGGCATCAAAGCATCGGACTGAAACAGATATCCGGCGTGGGTGTTGAGACCCTCCAAACACGCGCCCAGCACCTGCACTTGGCCGCTGCTCGCGCGGGTCAGACCCGCCGCAATATTCAGCAAGGTGGATTTACCGCAACCGGTGGGTCCGACCAGAGACACAAACTCTCCTTCGCCCACGCTCAGGCTCACTTGATCCACCGCGACAAATCCACTCCCTCCAGCGCGCCGCGGCGGAAACACGCAGGCAACACTCTCGAACTTCAGCGTCACCGAGGCGCGCTCGCTGGTAAGCCGCCGAGCTTTCCCGCCGCTTCGGCAAATTTGTTGGTGTAGGTCTGTTTCAAATGCAGCACCGGCGCGCGGCGCACGGCCGCGTTGTGAGCCTGCAAAACCTTATAGGCGTTGTCCACCATTTTTTCCGAAATCAAACCGTCCGGCGAATAACTTGAACGCAAGCGATGAAACGCCGCGATGTACAAGTCGCGATCACCCAGCAGATATTCTTCCGGCACGGTGCGCGCAACGTCTTGCTCGGTGGCGGTGGTCAGCCACTTCAGCGCGCGCACCATGGCATTGGCCAGCGCCTGCACGGTATGCGGATTCGTTTCGATGAACGCGAGCTTGGCGTACAGCGTCGCGGCCGGCATCACGCCGCCAAAGACACTTCGCACGCCTTTGTCGGTGATCGTTTCCACCACGATCTTGATATCGCCCGAGCGTTCGAGCAGGGACATCACCGGCTCGACATTGGATATGGCATCCAGTTGTCCGCTGCGCACCGCCGCCACCGCGGTGGCGCCGGTACCCACGCCGATGACCGTGACGTCGTCCGGCTTCAAGCCAACCGAGGCGAGCAAATGATTGAGCAACATCTGCGTACTGGATCCGGGCGCCGACACGCCCACCGTCCAGCCTTTCAAATCCTTGGGCCAGGAATAGTCGGCCAGGCGATGTTTGGCGATGCCCAGCTCCAGCCCCGGATTGATTCCCTGCAGAACGAAAGCCTGAATTTTCTGCGCCAGCGTCTGCATGGTAATGGTGTGCTCGAACGCGCCGGACACCACATCGGCGCTGCCGCCCACCAGCGATTGCAGCGCCTTGGCCCCGCCGGGAAAGTCATTGATCTCGACTTCGAGTCCTTCGTCGCGGAAATAGCCGAGCTGCTCGGCAATCGTCAGCGGCAAATAATAAAGCGCGTTTTTGCCCCCGACCGCGAGTACCAATTTGGTTTTCTCAAGTTTATCCGCCGCCGTCGCGGCATTGCTGATCAGCGCCAAAAACAGAGTGAAGACGAGCGTGCGCAAAGGTCGATTCATTGGCACAGTTCACTTGATCGACTGCAGGGCTTTCTGAACAAACTTGTTGTCGTAGATATCGGCCAGGTTGGGCATCGCCGCCGCCTTCACTGCCGCATCATGCACCTTCAGCACTCGGTACAGGCTTTCGACGCCCGCTGCCGGAATCAAGCCGTCGCGCGAGTAGCTTTCACGCGATTTCTGCAACGCCGCCAAGTACAGTGCACGATCGCCCAGCAAATATTCTTCGGGCACGGCTTTGGCAACGTCCTCCGGTGTGGCTTTGCTCAACCAGCGCAGCGCTCGCACCATCGCGTTAGTCAATGCTTGGACAGTTTGCGGATTCTGCCGGATGAACTCGGGCCGCGTATAAAGACATCCCGCCGGCAGAGGTCCGCCAAAAACCGCGGTCGTGCCTTTCATGGTGGTGGACTCGACCACGGACTCGGCCACGCCCATGCGCTCCACCAGCGACACCGCAGGCTCGATGTTCACCAGACCATCGATTTGACCGTTGCGCAGCGACGCGGCGGCAGCGGGCCCGGTGCCCACTCCGACCACCGCCACGTCGTCCACTCCGAGTTGGCCCATACCGAGCAGATGGTTGAGGAAGATATGCGTGCTCGATCCCGGAGCGGTCACTCCGATAGTCATGCCCTTGAGACTGGCCAAGCCTTTGTACATGGCCAGGCGGTCCTTGCGTAGCACGAGCGAGATTCCCGGCGTCACAAGCTGCAGCACGAAGGCCGTGATGCGCTGCCCTTTCGCTTGCATGATGATGGCGTGGTCGATGCCGCCGGACACGACATCCGCGCTGCCCCCCATCAGCGCCTGCAAGGATTTCGATCCCCCGGCAAAGTCGCTGATCTCTACCTCGAGACCTTCGTCGCGAAAGTAACCCAGACGCTCGGCCAAAGTGAGCGGCAAATAAAACAGCGCGCTCTTTCCGCCTACCGCCAGCGCGACCTTGGTTTTCTCGGGTGCCGCCCACGCGCTGCCGGAAACTGCGATGGCAAGCGCCAGCACAACAGTTAGACATCGAATCACTTTTTTCCCCTTCGCCCTTTATCATTTTGCGCCTACACCGCGCCGGCCGCGCGCAGCAACGCGGCGATCGCCTCGGCGACCTTGCGATAACCCGCGGCATTCGGATGAATAGCATCGGACTTCAGCGCATTGTCATGCAGTACGTCGGCCAGTATCGTGCGCTCCAGCGGAACCTGCAGATCTTTGGCGATATTCAGGTAAAGCGGCGCGGTGCCGGCGAACAACGCGGGCCGCGGCACGCCGATCAACACCAGGGCCGCGCCCGATGCACGCACTGTTTGCACCATCTGGCGCAGATTCGCTTCGGTCGTGGCCTCGTCGACCTTGCGCAACATATCGTTGCCGCCCAGGCACAGCAAAACCAATCGCGGATGATGCATTTCCAGCGCTTGCGGCAAGCGTTCCAGGCCCTGCTCGGTGGTCTCGCCCGGCACGCCCTCGCGGATCACACTGCGGCCGATCAACGACGCCAGAATCGCCGGATAACTCTCGCTCTCGTTGGCACCGGTGCCAAAGGTCAAGCTGTCACCGAATGCCAGCACCACGTCTCCGGCGGCGAGCGCAGGCAGCACGGGCGCTTTCGTCCCGCAGGCCGCCAGCAACAGGAGCAACGCGGCCAGGTCCAGCGCGCGCCGGGTTGCGTTCGTCACGCTCAGTCTCCGGCGATGGTCATGCGTTCAATCAGCACCGATCCGCACTGACGCGAGCTGCGCACCAAACAGTCGCTACCTACTGCCACGATGGAGCGAAACATTTCTTTGAGATTACCGGCGATGGTGATCTCGTTCACCGGATAGGCAATTTCGCCGCGCTCGACCCAAAATCCCGCCGCTCCGCGCGAATAGTCGCCGGTCACGCTGTTGACACCTTGTCCGAGCAGCTCGGTTACCAACAGACCGGTGTGCATTTTTTTCAAGAGCGCGGCGAAGTCCTCGCCGGTGCTTTGCATGATCAAATTGTGATTACCGCCCGCGTTGCCGGTCGATCGCATCGACAACTTGCGCGCCGAATAGCTCCCCAGAAAATAGCCCTGCAACACGCCGTCCTGGACGATGTGCCGCGCTTGCGTTGCCACGCCTTCGTCGTCGAATGGCCCGCTCGCCAGGCCGCGCGGAAGGTGCGGCAGATCGCTGATGTTTATCGACGCCGGAAAAATCTGCTTCCCCAGACTGTCGAGTAAGAACGACGCCTTGCGATACAAGCTGCCGCCGCTCACCGCCCCAACAAAGTGTCCGAGCAGGCTGGCGGCAACCGGTGCTTCAAACAACACCGGCACCTGCGCCGTGGCGATCTTGCGCGAATGCAGCCGCTGCGCCGCGCGCTGCCCCGCTTTGCGGCCGACTTCAGCCACCGCCTGCAGATCCGCCGCCGCGCGCGCGGTGCTGTACCAATCGTCGCGCTGCATGCCGTCGCCCTTACCGGCGATCATGGAACACGATACGCCGTGCCGCGACGCCGGAAATCCGCCCATGAAACCAAGCGAATTCGCCAGCACAAACTGCGAATGATGCGTGGACACGCTGGCACCTTCGGTGTTGCTGATATTCGCATCCGCGTCCAGACCGTGCTGCTCGCAGTCGCGCGCCAGTTCGATGGCCTCCTCAACCGCAAGCGCCCACGGGTGGAACAGATCGAGCTCGGGAATGGTTCGCGCCAGCAACTCTGCGTCGGGCAGGCCGGCGAACGCATCCGCCGCCGTATGGCGCGCGATCGCCAGCGCCGCGTCGACCGTATCCTGAATCGCCTTGGTCGACAGATCGGACGTGCTTGCATGGCCACGGCTCTGCCCAAGGTACACGGTGACACTCAAATCCTTGTCGCGGTGATACTCGATCGTCTCGACTGCGCTCTTGCGCACGCTCACGCTCTGGCCAAATCCCTCGCTCACCTCGGACTCGCACGCGCTGGCACCGCGTTGCGCCGCGTAGCCGAGCGCGGCTTGCGCCATCTCCTGCAATCGTTCGCGTGAGTTGGAAAAACCGTCGCTGGACGAATAACTTGACACTTGCATGGAAATGAAAACGGCGCGGGAGCGACCCAACGCCGGACTATGTGTGATGAGTTCGCTTATGATACCAACTTACCCTCGGAATATGATGTGGCATGAATCAGGAATCGCAAGCTGAGTCACCGGTCAGCAAATCCCAGCGCAAACGTGAGTCGCACGACCTACAAGACATTGGCGAACAATTGGTCGCGCTCTCGAATGAACGCGTGCGCAGTCTGCAGTTGCCAGAACCCTTGCTCGATGCCGTGTTGATGGCCAAGAGCATTTCCAAATTTGGCGCGCTGCGCCGTCAGTTTCAGTACATTGGCCGCTTGATGCGCACGGTGGAAGTCGATACGATCCGCGCGCAACTCGACGCATGGAATGGCACGTCGGCCGAGCACACCGCGTGGTTGCATCGCCTGGAGAACTGGCGCGATCGTCTGCTGGACGACGCCGCCGCGCTCGGCGAATTCGTTGCCACCTGCCCTGGCGCCGACACGCAGCGCTTGCGTACGCTCATTCGTAATGCGCATCTGGAAAAATCGCAAGAGCGGCCGCCGCGCGCCTATCGCGCCTTGTTCCAGGCGTTGCGCGAGATGGCGCCGCCACCCGCGACAAGCCACGTCGCGTAAGCATTCGGTCGAAAGAGTATTCATTTCCGCCAGTATTCATTTCCACCGTGATGACGAAACGATGCACGAGAAAAACGAAGTTCTGATCGGTTTGGCCTCGATCAGCGATCGCGCGTCGGCCGGCGTGTATCGAGACGAAGGTATTCCCGCGCTGGAAGAGTTTTTCAGCCGAGCACTGACTTCACCTTGGAAAACGCTGACGCGATTGATCCCCGACGAGCAACCGATCATCGAAGCCACGTTGAAGGATCTGGTGGACAACGCGGGCTGCCACTTGGTCTTGACCACCGGCGGTACTGGGCCCGCGTTGCGCGATGTCACGCCCGAGGCGACGCTCGCGGTGGCCACCAAGGTGATGCCTGGCTTCGGCGAGCAAATGCGCCAAATCAGCTTGCAATTCGTGCCTACCGCGATACTGTCGCGTCAGGTTGCGGTGATTCGCGGCGGATGTTTAATCATCAACCTGCCCGGCCAGCCCAAGTCGATTCGCGAAACTTTGGAGGGACTAAAAAATGCCGAAGGGAAACATGTTGTCCACGGAATTTTTGCCGCCGTCCCGTATTGCATCGACCTCATCGGCGGGCCTTACCTGGAGACCGACGACATCGTGGTGAAAGCCTTCCGCCCCAAGTCCGCTCTGCGCCAAAGCAAGTAAAGACGCTTGCGTCCACGCAGCTCTCAATCTTTCTTGACTACTCCCAATTGCTCAACCAAGTGCATCCATGTTGCCCGCCATCGAAATAGAGACCCGAGACCATCCGACGCACAGCGTGATTTGGCTGCACGGCCTGGGCGCCGACGGCAATGATTTCGTGCCGATCGTGAACCAGCTCGAGTTGCCGCAGTTGGCGATACGCTTCATTTTTCCTCACGCGCCGATGCGTCCGGTCACCCTCAATGGCGGCATGGTGATGCGCGCCTGGTATGACATCCTGGGTACCCATATCGGCAGACGCGAAGACGACACCGGGATTCGCGCGTCGCAGGGCGAAATCGAGGCCTTGATCGAGCGCGAAACCCAGCGCGGTGTCGCGCACGAGCACATCGTGCTGGCAGGATTTTCCCAAGGCGGCGCCATCACCTTGCAAACCGGGCTACGGCAAGCGCAGCGGCTTGCCGGGCTGATGGTGCTGTCGTCTTATCTACCGCTGGTTGACAGCGTTGCCATGGAACGCTCGATAGCG
>JAYUZG010000010.1:0-56314 GCA_043751985.1 Betaproteobacteria bacterium | reverse complement strand
ACCTTCTGGTCGTTGCCGACCGCTTTCTTGTCTGGCACTGCGGCCGCGGCCGGCATCGCCTGGATCAACTCCGTCGGTAATCTCGGCGGGCACTTTGGTCCGGACTTAATTGGGCGCATCCGCACTGCGAGCGGTGGCGCGACCGAGGCGGCGTTCTATACGCTGGCGGCGATTGCGCTGCTTGGCGCGGTCATCATCCTTGCGTTGCCAAGAACCCAGATCAAGTCGGGCGCGGTTGCCGCTGCCGGCAAAGCTTAAAGCGCTGGCTACGGACAAACAGCTCATCGCCACCCGGCAATGAGCTGTTTTCTTTTGCGTTGATGATTTTCTATTTCTGGGTTCCGACGTCGGGTCGCGGATCGGGCACAAACCCATACGCGTTTGGCATGTTGACCCGCCACAACGAATAGCGATCCATGACCGCGCGTTCGTTGATGATGCCGTTCAGGAATAACACATAGGCCGTCACCGAATAAACTTCGGCGTCGCTCAACGATTGCGGTTTGTCGAACGGCATGGCGCGCCGCACATAATCGAACAAGGTCGATGCGTAAGGCCAGAAACTGCCCACCGTCTTGAGCGGATTCGAGCCACCGATTGAAGTCACGCCGCCGGTGAGCTTGTCCATCGGACCTTCATCGCCATTGGCGCCATGGCAGACGGCGCAGCGTGCGTCATAAATTTTCTTGCCTTCCGCGACTGTGCCTTTTCCAGAAGGAAGTCCATAACCGTTCACGCCGACGTCGATATCCCACGCCTCAATGTCTGCGTCGGTGACCGGTGTCCCGAGGCCGAAACGAGCCGCCTCCAACGTCAGTGGCAGGGCAAGTAGCGCCAGGACTGCGAATACTTTATGCGTGCGCATTGATCACCTCGCCGCTCTCGGATATTTTCCAGCCTTGAATACCATTGAAGTGGTAGTGGGAATGGACTCCGCGCACCGCGACCAATTCGTCGCGCGTCGGCTGCACGTAACCTGACTCGTCGGTCGCGCGGCTCTGCACGACGGCAGGAGAGCCGTCCCAATTCCAGGTGTAATGAAATCGGGTGAGGCAGCGATTCATCACCGGTGTTTCCAGTTTCGCGTCGTGCCAGGTCTTGCCTGCATCGGTTGACACTTCGACTTTGCGAATCTTGCCGCGCCCGCTCCACGCGATGCCGTTGATGGCTTGTGGGCCTTTTGCTTTGAGATGCTGGCCGCCCGATGGTGACAAGATCACCGACTTGGCTTCCATCAAAAAACTGAACATGCGTGACTTTCCGTTCGGCATCAAGTCGGTGTATTTGGACGTCTCCTCGCGCGTCATGAAGGGGCGCAGGCCGACTTTGATCCGGCGCAACCACTTCACGCTCATATTGCCTTCGTAACCGGGCAGGAATAAACGCACTGGGTAGCCTTGCTCGGGACGCAAGGCCTCGCCGTTTTGCGCGTACACCACCAACGCGTCGTCCATCGCCTTTTCCACCGGCACGCTGCGCGTCATGGCGGCGGCGTCGGCACCTTCGGCGAGCAGCCAGTCGGCGTCCGGATCGACGCCCGCCTCTTCCAACAGAATATTGAGAGGCACGCCGGTCCACTCACAGCAAGACAAGAGGCCATGCGTCTCTTGTGCCGTCTTACCCGGCGTTCCCTTCCACTCCTGCAAGGTATTCCCCGAGCACTCGAGAAAATGGATGCGTGACACCGACGGGAAACGCATCAAGTCTTCCATGCTGAAAGACAGTGGCCGTTTGACGCGTCCGTGAATCACCAGGCGATGGACGTCGGGAGAAATCTGCGGTACTCCGGCGTGATGCCGTTCGAACACCAAGCCGCTCGGCGTGATGATGCCGTGCAGCTTATGCAATGGCGTGAGGCTGGCGGCGGCCGTGTCGGTCAGGCTGCCCGCAAAGCGTGTGCGCCCCAATATTTCTTGCGGTGCAGGGTTGCCATATGAGCCGTCAACGATTGGCTTACCCTGCGAGGTCACCCACGGTGGCACGACGAGTTTTTCGGCACTCGACAGCGCGGATACTGAAGTCAGCGCAGTGACAAGGCCCCCTTGCAGCAGTCTGCGGCGCTTGGTCTGCCGCGCCGTCGAATGGTCCGCTCGATCCATTTGATTTCCTCTTCGAGAATTTGAACTGTAGGTACGCAGGGCGGAAGTATAGGCGATGGCCGGAACAAAACTTTGCCAATCGGGATCGCAGCCGTGCGATGGGCGGTTGCGCTGGCACAAGCAACAGAGACCGGCATGGTTGCGGCCGCTCCAAGCGGCGAAGGCCGCCGGATGTTATTGCCGGGGACCAATCGCGCGACCTGCGCAACGGGTTCGCCGGGTTAGCAGCTTAATTACGCGAGCAGAGCTTGGTGGCAATTCGCACTAGACCACACGCGCCGGTGGGTGAACTTGATCGCGTGTCGGAAAAAACAGCGCGCCAGGGCTTTGGCTCTATGAAGGTGATTGAACCCGCCAGAAACCGGCAGTGAAAAACTCAACCCGAAATTCTTAGCGTTGCTCCGCCCATTCCAGCGCGGCGTTATAGGTCTCATACATCACTTCGATCGGGATTTGCAGCGTCGCCTGTAATTGATCGATGCGTTGTTCGTTGGCGTCCTCAATGGCTTTTGCTAGGAAGAGTAACGGCGCATAGGCGCCTTTGCGATAGAGCAAGGCCTGGTGCATCTCTTCGCTGATGGTCAGGCCATCGAGTAATTTTCGCATTGGCTGGGCGAGCAAAATATCGAGAACCGAGAAAATCCCGACGATGAATAATTCGTCGGCGGCTTTATCGCCAAACATCGTCTTCCCGATCAATTCCAGGAAACGGCCACGCACCACCGCGTTTTTGCCAATGGAGCGGCTGACCTCTTGGCACCCGCTGTCAGCGAACTGGCTGACCCAATTCTTGAATTGTTCTGGCTGCCCACGTAACACCGGCGGATGCCACGGCCCCGCGTCGTGTTGATAACCCACTCCAACGGAACGCAAGTAGGTCATGAACTGATACAGCAAGACGGGATCGTGCTTCAGCTCATGCTGCGCGCGTTCACTATTTCCGTCGTTGCGCAGCATGCCGATGATCTTTTCCGCGCGATGACCGGGCGAATTTCTGTCAACGGCAGTTGCCGCTTCTTGTAAGGCGAGATTTGCGCTTGGCTGATTCATGTTCATGCTCCTTTGACTCTGCTCGGGGTCCGGCGGTACGACACCATCCGTTCGAGCAGGTAATCGCAAAGAAGATGCCTGTCATTCAGTGTGAATCAGATTCCCGTGCCGAAATAGCATGTTGCCTCAGACAGACAAACGTTCATTTCGGCATAACCAAGGTAGTCAAGCGTTTGATCGCTTGAATTCGGGCGCAATCACCGGTGATCGACTGCCAATAATCGATGGTCACTGCGCTTATTGTCATGCGTGGGAATACATGAGCTTCCCCGGCACATCGAGGTCGGCGACGAGAATGGTGGCGCTCTCCGACTCGGTAATGTAGAGCTGATTTCGATCGGGCCAGCCGAAAGCAACATTGGTCGTGTGCGTGCCCATGCACGACTGGATGCGATACACCGGCTGTCCAGTCGCGTCGAAGATCCACACCGAACCCATCGCGACGTGCGCGACGGCGAGCCTGCCCGCATCGTCCAGCGCGAGACCATCCGGCCCTCCGCCGCCCGATAGCTGAAGGTAGAGGCCGACTTTTACGGCTTCTCCGCTGCGCGTAAACGGGACGCGCCAGATGCAGTTGCCGCGCGTGACCGCGACATACAGCATGGACTCGTCCCGGTTCATCACCAGGCCGTTGGGGCTGGGCACGTTATCCAGCAGACAACTTACCTGGCCGTTCGGACGCACACGAAACACGCGCCCGGTCGGATCGTGCAATCCAGTGAGCCCTTGATCAGTGAAATACAGATCGCCGTTCGCGGCGAAGAACAAATCGTTCACCGCCTTGAATCGCTCCAGATTGGCGCGCACCAGGTAGGGCTTGACGCTGCGTGTGTCTGGGTCGAATAACATGATGCCGTTCTTGTAGTCGGCGATAAAAATGCGCCCGTCACGATGTATTTTCAGGCCGTTGGGCCAGCCGTCGTATTCCACCAGCAAATGGAACACGCCGTTGCGCGTGACTTTGAATATTCGCCCGGCGGGAATGTCCACGCAGTAGAGATTGCCTTCGCGATCAAATGACGGGCCTTCGATCAGCGAGCGTCCGGGAATGCCGATCGGCTGGCCATCGGCCCATTCGTTGGTCTCCGTCTTTAGCTTAAGTTCTTCCGGCAGTCGAGCAAACACACGAGTTTCGATAACTTGGGGTGGAGCAAACAAAATGGACTCCTTGATTTTTTCTAAAAATTGTTGGCGACGACACAGCGATCTTAGATGAGTTTTTGTGCGTCGCGTGGCCTCCGCTCTGGTACGCTCCGAATTCCACACCAGCCGTTCACGACCAATGATTCTCGATTCATTTGAAGCCGCAATCATCCCGCCCGAAGACGAAGCGTTGCGCCAAGCGGTGCGTACGTTTCTCGCGGACGCACTGCGCGGCGTTGCGGTGGATCAACTTGCGCGCTCGTGGTCGCGCTCCGACCCGGAGTTTAGCCGGGCACTCGCAAAGAACGGCTGGATCGGTCTGACGCTGCCGCAGCAGTATGGCGGCGCCGGCCGCAGCGCGTTCGCCCGCTTTGTGATGGTCGAAGAGTTTCTCAACGCGGGCGCGCCGGTCGGTGCGCACTGGATCGCCGATCGTCAGAGCGCGCCGCTGATTCTGAAATACGGCACGGAGCGACAGCGGCAGTTTTACTTGCCTTTGATCTGCCGGGCCGAGGCTTTCTTTTGCATCGGCATGAGCGAACCCAATTCCGGTTCCGATCTCGCCAGCGTCCGCACGCGAGCGGAGAAGACTACGGATGGATGGCGGCTGAACGGACAGAAAATCTGGACCACCAATGCACAGTGCTCACACTACATGATTGCTTTGGTTCGCACGTCCGGCACAAGTGAGGATCGACATGCGGGCTTGTCTCAGTTCATCGTCGATCTCTCGCTCCCTGGCGTAACCGTGCGGCCGATTCAAGACCTTACCGGTGATCGTCACTTCAATGAAGTTTTTTTCCAGGACGTGCAACTTACTTCCGACCCACTGATCGGCAAGGAAGGCGATGGCTGGAGCCAAGTCACCACGGAACTCGCGTATGAGCGCAGCGGGCCGGAACGACTGTACTCGGACGCCGTGTTGCTCGACGAGTGGATCGAACTGCTGCGTCGACGACCGGCCGCCCAGCCGCGCGCGCAGGAGTTGGCCGGAAAGATCGTGTCGCGCCTCGCCGTGTTACGCGAAATGTCGATTTCTCTCACCGCAAGAATTGCGTGCGGTGAAAGTCCGGTGGTCGAAGCCGCGCTGGTGAAGGAACTCGGTACCGAACTGGAACAAGCGATCCCGGTGATGATCGCCGGCTCGCTCGGCGCCGATCCCGATGGCGACACGAGCGCGGAGTTGTCGCGCGCGCTGTCCTATGTGTCGCAGATCGCACCGACATTTTCGTTGCGTGGCGGAACACGCGAAATTTTGCGCGGGATGATCGCGCGTGGCTTGGGGTTGCGCTGATGAGCGTGGAGAATTCTCTGGTCGATCCTTTCGAGCGCTTATTGCGCGCGTGCAGCGCACCGGCCCAAGTGCGCACCATCGATCAGGGCGGCGCGACCAATGTTGTGTGGCGCCAACTGGAGGAATCGGGTTTTCTCGACGCGCTGTTACCGGTACATGCCGGCGGGGCAGGGTTGGCGTTGCGCGACGTGTTTCCGCTCATTGAACTCAGCGGCATATACGCGTTGCCGCTGCCGTTCGCGCAAACGATGCTCGCGAGGGCGATCTTGCACGCCGCGGGTGAAAGCATTCCGCATGAAGCGATAGTTTTGGCGCACGGCAAGATTGATCCTTCGGACGGATCCATTCGTTGCGGACAGACTGCGCAAGCGATGACCGCGCACTGGGCGTTGGTGGGTGTGAGAAATAAAGCCATCTTGCTTCCGTTGGCAGAGGCACGTCGCGATCCCGTTGCATCCTTTGCGTCGAGTGCGTTATTGACTTGGTCTCTTGGATCGGCGAAGCAAGAGACTATTGCGTGCCTGAGCGAGTTGCGCGTCGTGCAAGCCTGTCTGCTCGCCGCGCAAATGTCCGGCGCTATGGCCAGCGTGTTGCGCATGACCTTGACTTACGCCAATGAACGCTCTCAGTTTGGCCGCGCCATCGGAAAGTTTCAGGCGATTCAACATCAGATTGCGGTGATGGCGGAGCAGACCGCACTCGCGCACAGCGCGGCGCGCATCGGTAGTGATGCGAATGGTTTTCTGCCGGACACGCGCAAAGCGTCGATCGCAAAAGCGGTGACCAGCGAGGTGGCCGCTTCTATCTGCGCGATGGGGCACGCAGTTCACGGCGCGATCGGAGTGACTGAGGAGTTCGACTTGCAGTTATTCACGCGGCGCTTGCACGAGTGGCGATTGTGCGCGGGTTCGGAGGCGTACTGGAACCATAGAATTGGCGCCGAGTTACTGGCAACAGAATCGCAACGCGTGCTGGATTTCATTCGTTAGCACTTTGACAGACTAAGATTAGAGAGAGGAGAAAATCATGTCATCTTCGTCACGTTGGAAACACCGACCCAAAGGATCGACTTGGGGCGACTATGGACCTGATGACGAATTGGGCCGTGTCAATTTGCTGACACCGGAGAAAGTGCGTCAGGGCGTGGCGGAAGTGCGAGAAGGGCTGACCTTCTGTCTCAGTCTTCCGCTCGACTATCCCGGCGGCAATGTGCTCAATCCGCGACGCTTTCCGCCGGTGCTGCGACCGACGCTGCGTGCGGGGAAACCGAATTTCAATTACCGCGTGGAGCAAGACCTTCCGGACAAGACCGACGTGATGAATGACGACCTTGCGTTGATTCACCTTCAGTATTCGACACAGTGGGACAGCCTCGCGCATGTCGGGCAGATGTTTGACGCGGATGGCGATGGCGTGGCCGAAGCGGTGTTCTACAACGGCTTCCGCGCCGGGGTGCATATTCACGGACCGAGTGAAGCGGGAAACGCAGGTGCGAGCGGCCCGATCGAGCCGCGTTCGACTTCCGATGCGCAGCGGCTCGGCATCGAGAACATGGCGGAAAAATGCATGCAGGGCAGGGCGGCCATGATCGATCTGCACGCCCACTTCGGACGCGAACCCAAGGCGATTGGTTACGACGATCTGATGCGCGTCCTGGAAAAGGACAAAGTAGAAATCGAGGCCGGCGACATGGTGTGTTTGCATACCGGTTTCGCCGAAATGATTTTGGAAATGAACAAGCAGCCGGACGCGCATGCGCTGGAAAATTCCTGTACCGGGTTGGACGGCCGTGATGACAAATTGTTGCAATGGGTCACCGACAGCAAGCTGGTGTCACTGATCGCGGATAACTACGCGGTGGAAGCGTATCCCGCGCGCGAGGGACATGGGCGTTGCGCGTTGCTGCCGCTACATGAACATTGTTTGTTCAAGATCGGCGTCAACCTGGGTGAGATCTGGCATCTGACGCCGCTCGCCAATTGGCTGCGCGCGCATGCTCGTTATCGTTTTCTATTGACTGCGCCGCCGCTGCGTTTGCCGGGCGCGGTGGGTTCGCCGGCAACGCCGGTTGGAACCGTCTGAACAAATGAAATCCGCTTGGATCAGTGGAGTCGGCTCTACTCCGTTCGGGCGCCTTGAAGGGCAGAGCGCGCTCGATCTGATGGCTGCCGCCGCGCACCGCGCGATTGAGAGCGCAGGAATCCAACGCCGTGACGTCGATGGTGTGTTGTGCGGCTATGCGACGACCATGCCGCATCTCATGCTGGCGACTTTGTTTTGCGAGCGTTTCGCACTCGAACCGAGTTATGCACACGGCGTGCAGATGGGCGGCGCGACCGGCGCCGGTATGGTCATGCTCGCCGCCGAGCTGATCAAGAGCGGACGTTGCAAGCATGTTTTGGTAGTCGCGGGAGAAAATCGCCTCAGCGGACAGCAGCGAGACAACGCGATTCAAACCCTAGCCCAGGTGGGAGATGCCGAGTACGAAATCCCTAATGGCGTAATGGTGCCTACGTACTACGCCTTGCTCGCCTCGCGCTACATGCATGAGAGTGGGCTCACCGAGCGAGACCTGGCGGAATTCGCGGTGCTGATGCACGACAACGCATCGCGTCATCCGGACGCGCATTTCAAGACGCCGGTCAGCATCGACGAAGTGATGCAGTCCAAGCCAATCGCGGCGCCGTTGAAGCTACTCGATTGCTGCCCGATGTCCGATGGTGCCGTGGCGATGATGGTGTCGGCTGAGCCATCAACCACCAGCCCTGGGATACGCGTCGCGGGAGCCGGTCAGGCGCACCGGCACCAGCACTTGTCGGCGGTTTCGGATACACGTAACTTCGGAGCACGCGACGCGGCTGCACGCGCCTTCGCCGATGCGGGTATCGAACGTTCGGCGATCGACTACTTGGGCATTTACGATTCGTTCACCATCACTTTGGCGATTTTGCTAGAAGAAACCGGTTTCGCGCCCTACGGCGGCTCGGCCGAGCGATTGCGCCAAGGTGTGTTTGCGCGCGACGGAAAATTAGCTCTCAATACCCACGGCGGACTGCTCTCATTCGGCCACTCGGGTGTGGCAGGCGGGATGAGTCATATCGCCGAAGCCTGGCGCCAAATGACGGGGCAAGCAGGTGAGCGGCAGATCGCCCCCAGACATTGCGCGTTCATCCACGCCGACGGCGGCGTGCTATCGGCACACGTGAGCCTGATTCTACAAAGAGCGAGGGAGTAAGGATGGCAGCGACCTCGATGTCAGAGTTCACGCGCGGATTGGAGCAATCCGAATTGCGCTTTCAACGCTGCCGTGAATGCGGCCGCGCACAGCGGCTCGCGCGTTATGCCTGCACCCACTGTGGCAGCTCGCAGCTCGATTGGCAAACATCGAGCGGGCGCGGCACGGTGTTCGCCGCCACCGTGGTCACGCGCGCGCCGTCTGACGAGTTCAAAGCGCTGACGCCGTATGGAATCGTGCTGGTCGATCTGGAGGAAGGCGGCCGATTGATGGGCCACGGTCCGATTGATGCGAAGATCGGCGAGCGCGTAAACAGCGAAGTATTCAGACTGGGAAACAAGAATTTGATCCGCTTTCGGCGTGAGGAGTAACAGCCTCACTCAACTACGGCAATCGCCGCATGTTGGAAAATAACCGCGTCCACGGCAGTGCAGCCCTGACCGCGCGACCTCAGCATCACCGGATTCAAATCCAAATTGCTGACGCTGCAGTTTGCGTCCAGCATCAGTCGTCCCACCGCGGCCACGCAGTCACAAAATGCTTCCATATCGAGCGGCGGCTCGCCGCGCACGCCGGCGAGCAGGGGCGCGATGCGTAAGCGTGACAGCGCGCGCATCACGTCGCCGGCGTGAAACGGCGCAAGTAATACTTGCGCGTCGGGCATGGCCTCGACGTATTTGCCTCCGTCGCCGACCAGGATGACCGGTCCAAACAAGGCATCACGGCGTGCGCCGATCATCAGCTCACGCTGACCCTCTTCCATTGCGGCGACGATCACTCCGTCAAGTTTGATTGCAGCCGCTTGCGCGGCGAGAAGAACTTGGTCATACGCTTTCTGGGCCGATGCACGATCGCGAATACCGAGCTTGACCAGACCTAACTCGGTTTTGTGCGCGACTTCGGCGGTGCAGCCTTTCATCGCCACCGAACTTCCCAGCGCTTCGAATGCCGTGAGCGCCTCCGCTGCCGTATGACATAGTTGATGTGCGACGACCGGCACGCCGGTCTGTGCGAGCAGCTTCAGGCTTTCGCTTTCGTTGAGCATGGTCGACTCGCCGCTCGCCGCCGCGCGATCAATCGCGGACGGTGGATGCTTGACGACACGATCCATCAATTCCATGTGTCCAAGATATTGCGCCAGCGCGCGCAGCGCATCGCTCTCAGTCGCAAAAACGGTCAGGCCCTGCGCGCGAAAACGATCTGCCACCACGGGTTGCGGCGCGGAGACGACGATCGGCTTGCCGGTTTGTTTGGCAAACGCGGCTGAGTCAACGGCGAAACGCTCGACGTCATAGCCAGCGCCCGCAACCGGAATGCCGATCAGAAACGCATCGGCCGAGGAGTCCTTCGCGAGCACCGGCAGAATCTCGCTGAACAGCCCGCTGTTGCTGAGCAGCGCGGCGGTGATATCAATTGGATTGGTCGTGGTGGCGAATCCAGGCAGGATGCGCGTGAGCTCCGCGCGCGTGGTATCGCTCAGCTTTGCCATGGGCAGGCCCGCGGCGGTCGCGGCATCCGCGCTCAATACACACACTGCGCCGGAATTGCTTACCGCGACGAGATTGCGGCCTTGTGGTTTCCATCCTTTCAAATACAGATCAGCGGCATCGACCAATTCGTTGACCGTTTGTGCGCGCCAGATTCCATGTTGTTCCAGAAACGCGTCAACCACGCGATCTTCGCTCGCGAGCGCGCCGGTGTGCGACCGTGCCGCCTCCCGGCCGGCCGCCGTGCGGCCTGACTTCAGCACGATGACCGGCACCTTGCGTTCGCGCGCGATGCGTGCGACTTCGGCCAAATTCCACGGATCGGGAATGCCTTCGAGATATAGAAGGAGCAAGCGTACTTCAGGGTCTTCCGCCACCAGTGTCGCCAATTCGCAAACGGTAATGTCTGCATCATTGCCGGTCGCGTGAACATGGCGCACGCCGATGCCACGCGCGCGCAGCAGGTGATACGGCACGACGCTCATGCCGCCGCTCTGGCTGACGATTCCAACCGGACCGACCGCAGGCGGAGTTTCGACAAACATGGTCGAGAAGCTCGCGACAGCGCCATTGCCAAAGTTCGCCAGACCTTGTGAATTCGGACCGACGATGCGCATGCCGTGCTCAGCGGCAACAGCTTTCATGCGCTGCTCTTTGGCTTTACCGGCTGCGTCGGTTTCGCCGAAGCCGGACGCCATGACGAGCGCGACCTTTACACCCGCAACAGCGCACGCTTCAACTGCGGTCATGGCCATGTCGCCGGCCACCGCGACGATTGCCATGTCCGGAACTTCGGGCAGCGCGCTCAGCCCGGAATAAGTCTTCATACCTTGCACTTCGTTACGCGTCGGATTGATCGGATACACCGATCCGCGAAAGCCAAAGCGTGACAAGAATGCGAGCGGGCGGCCGCCGATTTTGTTCGGATTGTCGGAGGCGCCGATCAAAGCAATCGAGCGAGGATAGAGAGCCGCACGCAGGCCGTCGCGCAATTTTTCATTCATGCCATGGTTCTCGAAGATGGTTCGTGGACGCCGCCGCCCAAATACGCGCGATGCAGCAACTCGGAATGGCGGATGTCGGCCGACGACGCGGACGCCACCACACGGCCGGTTTCAATCAGATAGCACCAGTGCGCGCAGCGCAGCGCTTTCTCGACCAGTTGCTCGACCAGCAAAATCGCCAGGCCGGAGCGACACAGATCCGTCGCGACCGCGAGAATGCGGTCGATCACTAATGGGGCGAGGCCGCCGGAGGGTTCGTCCAGAATCAGCAATCGTGGTCTCGCGATCACGCCTTGCGCCACGGCGAGAATCTGCTGCTGGCCGCCGGACAGACGTGACGCCATTTCATTTCGGCGCCCGGCCAACTCGGGAAAGAAATCGTATATGCGCACCAATGCTGAACGGTCTCCGCGCGGATGGCGCGCATAGGTCCCGATCAATAAGTTGTCTTCTACCGTGAGCGCGCCGAACACCCGATGCCCTTCGAGGACTTGCACCACGCCGGCGCGCACGATCGCGCGCGCGCTCGCGTGCGTGAAATCGACGCCGTCGAAAAAGACTTCACCGGAAACCTTAGGGATCAACCCGGACAGCGCGTGCAGGATGCTGCTCTTGCCCGCGCCATTGCGGCCGAGCAGCACCACAAACTCTCCTGCCCGTACGTCGAATGAAACATCATGCACCACCGCCGCGGTACCGTAGGCAACGTTTAATCCGCGCACAGCGAGCAGAGTCGTGTCAGGACGCGTCGCCACGATGCTTTCTGCCGATTCCGTGGTCATGCGCCGAGATACACGCGAATCACTTCCGCATCGCGCCGAACTTCCTCCGGCGTGCCGTACTTGATCATCTTGCCAAGATCCAGTGTAGTCACTCGGTCACTGATGCGAAACACGAAATCGGTGTGATGCTCGACCAGTAAGACGCCGATGCCGGAATTCTTTAGCGTGGTAATAACTTTGCCGAGCAACTCAATCTCGTTTTCGGTCAGACCGCCGGCAGGTTCGTCCAGCAGCATGAAAGTCGGTCGCGCGGCGAGGCCGCGTGCGATTTCAAGAAAGCGTTTCTCCGCGTGTTCGAGCAGCTTGGCTTGATGATCAATCACCCGCCCCAACCCGATTGCGTGCAGCAATTCACTGGCGCGCTCGCGCATCTTGTGCTCCTCGCGACGCGCCGAAGGCAGTGCCAGGGCCGTAGCGAGAAAGCCCGATTCTGTGTCGCCCCATGCGCCGAGCATGGCGTTGTCGAGGACCGACAACGAGCCGAGCAAACGTGGCTTCTGGAAGGTACGCGCGATGCCGATGTCGGCGCGGCGCTGAACCGTGGCAGTCTCCAGACTCTCATTGCGATAGAGAATCGCGCCGCCGCTTGGGCGGTAATAACCCGACAGCAAATTTAACAGCGTGGTCTTGCCACTGCCGTTTGGCCCGATAAGACCGTGCACTTCGCCAGGACGCAGACTCAAGGAAACATCAGTTAACGCCTGGATTCCGTCAAACGATTTGCTGACCGCGACTGCGGTTAGCTCGTAATCAACAGCGACGGCAGGCGCGAGTCTACTCATCGGCGGCCGTTCGCCTCAATGGCGCGGGTCAGGCTGGGTAGATCCGGATTGATCAGCGTGCTGGCGCGTTTTTGCGGCCGCCAGCGTGCAACCATAATTTCGAACACGCGGCCGATCCCCTCGGGCACCACCAGCACGACGAACAACAGCATCAGCCCATAGAAAAATGTTCCGAGCCGGGCGAGTGGGGAAGCAAGTTCCGGCAAGGCCGTGAGCACGATGGTCCCGGCGAGAGGTCCGAACACGCTGCCGCGTCCGCCGATGATGATGCACACGAAAAAAAACAATCCCAATTCAAACTGAAACGTATCGGGCGTGATATAGCTTTGCAACGAGCCAAACAAGGCACCGGCAATTCCCGCTGTGAATCCACTGAAAATAAAGGCGATCAGTTTGGCGCGAAACACCGGCACGCCGGCCGCGGCGGCTGCAACCGGGTTGTCGCGAATCGAGATCAACGCGCGCCCCCACATGCGGTGCGCAATGTTTCGTAACATCCAGGTGCACACGGCCGCGATGACCAGCACCAGCCAATAAAACCCGCGCGGTGAATCGAACGGCGCGGGGAAGGCCGGCACCGGCAACCCTACGCCACCGCCGGTGAGACTGCCCTGTGCAAGGATCAACTCGCCGACAATGAGCGAGAACGCGAGGGTGGCCATGGCGAAATAAAATCTGGGGAGGCGTAGCGATGGTAGCCCGAGAAGCAAGCCGCACGCTGCGCCGAGCGCGCCGGAGAAAAGCAGCGCGGCAAACGGATGAACACCAAATTTTCCTGCGACGATAGCGAACCCGTATGCGCCGATTGCGAGCAGTCCAACATGACCAATGGATAATTGCCCGCCGAATCCCACCACCAGATTGAGCCCGGCGATGAGTATCCAGTAAGCGCAAATCAAAGTGCCGAGATGCAGCATGTATTGGTCGCTTGCCCACATCGGCAGCGCAGCGAATGCCATCAGGCAGGCGAGGGCGCCCAGCGTTTGCTTGGTTACCGTCACGTTTATACCGGCCGCACTTTGCTCGACCCGAACAAGCCTTCGGGCCGCAACAGCAACACAAGGATCAGCAGGCCTACCGCAATAGTCTGCTGATACTCACCGCCAAAGAAGTAGCTGGACAGGGAATTAAGCAGCCCCAGCGCAACGCCGCCGATCAACGCGCCAAGATTGCTGCCGAGTCCTCCGACCGCGAGCGCGATGAAGCCGTTCAATGTCAAGGTAAGTCCGAGCGCGAAATACGCAAAGGTAAGCTGACCGGCGGCAAAGCCCGCGAGTCCGCCCAGCGCGCCCGCCAACGCGTAGGACGCCGCGCGGATACAATCGGTGTGCACGCCGCGTGCGCGGGCAGCGAACGCGTCTTCCGAGAGAGCGACAAACAGTTTGCCAAACATTGTTCTGCGATAGAACAATTCCAAACCCGTAGCCATCAGCGCGGCCACCAGCATCGGCAACCAGAATTTCTGGTCGGCAATTCCGCTGGAAAAATCTTGCGCGAAAAGTCTCGGAAAAGGTTTGGGTTCGGTTCCCCACCACAAACCTACGGCTTGCTGCACAATGGTTGCCAGCGCGAGCGTACTCAACAACCACAGGTGCTCATCGCTTCGCGTCACCACTCGCCGTATCGCGATGACGTCAGTCAGGTAACCGAACAAGCCACCTATGGCAATCGCTGAGGCGAGACCTATCCAGACGGGAACTTGCAAGCCGGCGATGGCCCATGCCCCGGTGATTCCACCCAGCATGGCGATATGTCCGGTGGTGACCGACAACACCTTAGACGTCGAGTACATGACGTTGTAGACGAGGGCAGTCGATGCGAATAGGGCGCCCACGGCCAGGCCGGAAATAAGGACTGTGAGCACGTCGACCGCCGGCCGGTTAACGCGGAGCGATTTTGAACGCGCCGACCTTGAAGGTATTGGCCACGTTCATTGTCATGCCGATGTCGGGAAAGCCATTGCGTTGTTGGGCGGACCAGGAGTAGGTGCCATAGACGCCTGGGTACTCGCGCGTATTTTCGAGCGCTGTTTGCATCGCCGCCTGGTCAAACGAACCGGCCGTCTTGGCCGCGTGCTCAATAATCTTCACTGTGTCGTAGCCAAGTGCCACCCACCAGAACATGACATCGACTTCGCCGCCACCGAGCTTCGGGCGGATCTTGTCGAGCAAGGCTTGAGTCCTCGGTGGCAGTTTGCCATCCGCATTGAAGGTGGTACTTGAATAGCCGGCCGCAAAGGTGTCATTCCAGTACTCGGGTTTATTCAGCAGCTTGCGTATTTGCGGTGCCATCAGAGCGGGATGGCCGACCACCGTCACCTTCCAACCCATGTCGCCACGCGCGTTGAGCAGGCGACCTAACAAACCCGTAGCCGCAGACCATGGCATGAGAACGTCGGCGCCTGCCGCTTTTGCCTTGGCTATTTCATCCGCAAGATCGATCTTGTTTGGGTCGAGCAGAACGCTGTACACCGGTTTCACGCCGAGCTTTTCCAGCATCTCCGTAGCGGACTTTGCGCTGGCGGTTCCGTAACCGGTAGTGTCCCCGATCAAGGCAATTTTGGTTTTTTTCAGCGTCTTCACTGCGTAGTTATTGGCGGTGTTGATCCACTGTGTATTGGTATTGATTACGCGAAACGCGCGCGGGAATTTCTCCGGGCTGACCAGATCGTCCAGCGCCCCGATTACGATATTCAAGATGCCGCTGCGTGCAATCATCGGAATGGCCGCCAGACCTTCGCCGGAATTAACCGGACCGATGATCGCATCGACCTTCTCGCTGAAAATCACCTGTTGCGCGAAGTTGACGGCTTTGGTTGGATCGCCTGCGGTGTCGCGTGTGACCAGTTCGATCTTGCGGCCCAGGATGCCGCCGCTCACGTTGATTTCCTCGACTGCCAACTGAACGCCCTGGTTCTCCGCGATCGCAGCGGAGGAAAGCGCGCCGGTAAGAGAGGTGAGCCAGCCGATTTTTACGTTTGAATCTGCTTGCGCCTCATTGACGATCAACAACATCGCGGCAAAACCGCAGATCAGAGACCACAACTTACTCAACTCGCGAATTCGCATTACGCTCCCCGGATTCAATTTGCGCTCAAGCAGCGGCGCCGCGAGTCTACGTGATTTTGCTGCTATTACCTCGGAGCAAAATTTGTTTGCGCTATGCTGACTGCGCGCTTGAAGAAATCGGCATTGCGTCTGGGGCGTACGCGGATTGTGTAAGAGAGGGGGGCAGATTGGGGCCGTGCAGCGCAACTTTAATTTAACATAATATACATTATGCGCTTAGTAAGCTCGGCTAACGTGAAGCGTGAACCTTGAACAATGACCGAAAATTCTCTGTAGTCGCTTGGCCAATCTCTTCCGGCGATACGCCACGAAGCTCGGCGATTGCCTCGGCAACATATTTGACATACCCAGGCTGATTGGTTTTGCCACGAAAAGGAACCGGCGCCAGGTACGGTGAGTCGGTCTCGATCAGAAGTCTACTCAAGGGAATTTTCTGTGCTACAACGCGAACTTCCACGGCATTCTTAAACGAAACTATTCCAGACAAAGAGATGAAAAAACCCTGATCCATCGCTTTTTGTGCGGTGTCCCAGTCTTCGGTAAAGCAATGCATGACGCCGCCGACGTCGCGCGCGTTTTCCTCCTTCATGATCCGGAGCGTGTCGGCCGCGGCTTGCCGCGTGTGGACTATGAGTGGCTTCCCGGCTTTTACTGCCGCGCGAATATGGGTTCGGAATCGCTGCTGCTGCGGCCAGGCGTCTCCTGCTTGGCGAAAATAATCGAGTCCGGTTTCACCGATCGCCACTACCTTCGGGAGTGACGCCAGGCGAACCAGTTCTAGCTCATCTGGCTCAGCACCCTCGTGATGATTCGGGTGCACGCCGACGCTGGCAAAAATATGCGCATGCTGTGTCGCGATCGAGTTCACCGCGTCAAAGGACTCCATATCGACGCTTACGCACAGTGCCGCCGTCACCTGATTCGTGCGCATAAGAGCCAGCACGTTATCGAGTTCGGGAAGGAGCGCCGGGAAGTTAATGTGACAGTGAGAATCTACATACATATCAATATATTAACTTATATATTGCATGTAAATACTACATCGTATGCGTGGGTCTGGCGGATTTGACCTGCCCGGCAACAAGGGCCTCGATACTGTTGCGAACAGCGGTGCCCGCGTCGTCTCCCGAAAACTGTACTCCAACACCCTGAGCGCGGCTTCCTTGCGCCCCTGCCGGAGTGATCCACACTACTTTGCCGGCGACCGGGTGCTTGGTCGGTTCCGCCATTAAACTGATCAGCATGAAGATTTCATCGCCGAGCTTGTAGGTTTTGGTGGTCGGGATAAACAGACCGCCACCTTTCAGGAATGGCATGTAGGCCGCCAACAGGATGGCTTTCTCTTTGATGCTCAGCGACAGGGCGCCTGGTCTTGCTGCTGCGCCCGCCGGATTTCGATCTTGCTCTGCCATAGTCTAGTTGTCGGCCGCTCGGGGGACAGAGTTGAGAATTCTCTCGCATCGCAAGCGCGGATTGAGCGGGTGATGCACGCAACGTGCCTCTGATACGAGCGCTTGGTACCATCGCACCCAAAAGGGCGCGTCCAACTCGACCTGAGCCACGTTCGATGAAGGCGACAACGCGGATTGATATATTGCGCGGCCGGCGAGCTTCAGTGCCAGTTGATCCAATGCGTATTTCTGCAACAGCGTCACCATCAAGTCTGGCTCGCAGCCCATCATCTCATCGACTATTAAGGCGGGATCGCCATTGCCCACTAACGCCTTGACCGCCGCTTGCCGAGCACTGGCGTGTCGCGGATCTGCCTGCTGATCGCGCGCAAGCAATGGCGCCCCGGCCGCGTGATCTAGCGCCGCGGCAGCGTCGGAAATCCGCTGCCCCTCCAGCCATTGTATTGCGAGATCACGATCGGGCTGAGCAAACGCGACAGCGCTGCATCGGCTGCGTATGGTTGCGGGAAGCCTCCCTGGCAAATGGCTGACCAGGACGATCCTCAATCCGGACATCGGCTCTTCCAGAGTTTTTAGCAGCGCATTCGCTGCGTTGCGGTTCATCGCTTCTGCCGGGTGAAGCACCACAATTTTGCTGCGACCGCGGCTGGAACTGATCTGATTAAAATCCGTCAGCGCCCGAATCGCAGCGACCGAGATCAGTGCTGACGCCTTCACTTGTGCAGATGCGGACTCGCCCTCCTCCTGACTTTCATCCTGGGGTTGCACCAACAGATAGTCTGGGTGGGTGCCGGCCTTAAACAACGCGCAGGCGCCACAGCGACCACAAGCTGAGTCGGCGTTGAGCGAAGGCGCTTCACACAACATCGCTTGCGCGAAGTGTTGGGCGAATGCGAGCTTTCCAAGCCCCTGAGCACCATGAAACAGCAGTGCTTGCGGAAGCCTGTCCCGCATGACGAGCAAGGCTAGCCATTGCTTTTCCAGCCAAGGAAATAAGCGAACTTCCGTCACAGGCGTGCGATCAAGTCACGAACGACTTGGGTGACTTGTACCAGAGACATGCCGGCATCAATGACGCGGAAGCGATCAGGAAATTCGGCCGCTCGTCGCAAATATTCCGTGCGCACGCGCTCATGAAAGCCCGCGGTCTCCAGTTCGAACCGATCGCGCACCCTGGTTGTATCAATTCGAGATGCTGCGGCGGCTGCGGGCAAATCAAAACACAAGGTAAGGTCGGGGGAGAACCCTGGGTGCACCCAATTTTCAAGGGCCGCGATTTTGCCCATCGCGACGCCTTTGCCCGCGCCCTGATAAGCATAAGTCGCATCGGTAAAACGATCACAGATCACCCAAGTCCCTGCTTGCAACGACGGCATAACAACCTCCGCAAAGTGCTGTTGACGAGCCGCGAACATCAACAAGGTCTCGGTGTCCGGATGCAATTGTGAATGCGGGTCGAGCAGCAACTGACGAATCTTCTCTCCACACGGCGTGCCGCCCGGTTCACGGGTCAACCGGCATGGAATGGCGCGCTCGCGCAGAACGTCGGCCGCCGTGGCAAGATGGGTGCTCTTGCCTGCGCCGTCGATTCCTTCAAAAGTGATGAATTTTCCGGGCATCGCGCACTATTTCTGATACTTGTTGACCGCGTGGTTATGCTCATCAAGGGTCTGTGAAAAAACCGAACTCCCGTCGCCGCGTGCGACAAAGTACAACGCCTTGCTCAACTCCGGATTCATTGCCGCGGCAAGCGCCGCCTCTCCCGGCAACGCAATTGGAGTAGGTGGCAGTCCTGCACGGGTATACGAGTTGTACTTCTGGTCGGCGAGCAAGTCCTGCTTGCGTAAATTTCCGTCAAAAGCCAACCCCATGCCGTAAATGACGGTGGGGTCCGATTGCAGCCGCATGCCGCGTTTCAGGCGGTTCACCAAAACTGATGCAATCATTGCACGATCGGACTCGCGGCCGGTCTCTTTTTCCACGATCGAGGCCAAGATCAGCGCCTCATACGGCGACGCCAACGGCAAGCCCGGCCGCCTCTTCCGCCACAGGGTGTTTAGTCGGCTTTGCATCGCCTGGTACGCTTGCCTGAGAATCGTGAGGTCACTGGTCCCCGCGGCAAAAAAATACGTTGCGGGGAAGAACATCCCTTCCGGGTGCGTTACTGCGGGGTCGATTTGCGCCATGAGCTCCCTGTCCGAAATTCCCAGCGTGTCATGTCGCAGAGACGGATTCTGATCCAGCTCGTGTCGCATCTGTCGGAATGTCCAGCCTTCGGTGACGCGAATTTCAGTGCGCGAGAAATCGCCACGAGTGATCTTGGTGAGAATCGCCGCGCTGGTCGACCGGCTCTCGACTGAATAGGCGCCAGCCTTGATATTGCCAGCGTCGGTGCGGATACGCGCGAGGATCAGGAACGACCACGGGTCGTGGATGATTCCCCGCGCCGACAACTGCCGCGCGACCTCGTGTAGTGAACTGCCCTGCCGTATGGTGAAAGTTCGAGCCTCGCCGGGAATATCAATCGGAACGAAGCACAGGTAGCTCAGGATACTTGCACCCATCAGGCCCACCGCGACCGCTAGCCACCATACCGATTTCAGTCTGAACGACAGACCACGCGACTTCGCGCGCGATTGCCTTGAGCCATGCTTACGGTCGATCGGCGAACTCACCGGCAACGGGTAGGGGTCTCAGACCGCGCGGAACACGAGGGATCCATTGGTTCCCCCAAAGCCAAAAGAGTTGGATATCGCAACGCGAATTTTCATGTCGCGCGCGGTATTGGGAACGTAGTCAAGATCGCACTGCGGATCCGCATTGATCAGATTAATCGTCGGTGGCGCAATGCCGTGCTTGATCGCCAGCGCCGAGAACACCGCCTCGACCCCGCCCGCCGCGCCGAGAAGATGACCCACGCTCGATTTGGTGGAACTCACCGCAATTCTTCTGGCGTGGTCACCCAAGCATCGTTTCAACGCGACCGTCTCCGCCAGATCGCCTAGCGGAGTCGAGGTCCCGTGCGCGTTTATGTAATCTACTTCATCCTTGTTCACTCGCGCATTCTTGAGCGCGTTCAACATGCAGCGCGCCGCGCCTTCGCCGTCTTCGCACGGGGCGGTAATGTGATGTGCGTCCGCGCTCATACCGTAGCCGGAAATTTCGCAGTAAATATTCGCCCCGCGCGCTTTCGCGTGCTCCATTTCCTCGACCACGATGACGCCGGCCCCCTCTCCCAACACGAATCCATCGCGGTCCTTGTCCCACGGGCGGCTAGCGCTTGCGGGATCGTCGTTGCGCGTGCTCAGCGCGCGCGCCGCGCAGAAGCCACCCAATCCGAGCGGAGATATGGCCGCCTCGGTTCCGCCCGCGACCATGACATCGGCGTCGCCATATTCGATCAAGCGCGCGGCATCACCAATGCAATGTGTCGCCGTAGTGCATGCCGTTACCATTGCCAGGCTTGGTCCTTTGAGGCCAAACATGATCGACAAATTGCCGGCCACCATGTTGATGATTGAACCGGGAATAAAGAACGGAGAAATTTTTCTCGGCCCGCCGTCGCTGTAGATCTGGTGGGTATCCTCAATCAGTGGCAGCCCGCCGATTCCCGACCCGATAAAGGTACCGATTCGCTCAGCGTTCTCCGGCGTCACCTTGAGTCCGGAATCTTTTAGCGCCTCGATCCCAGCGGCCAGGCCGAAATGAATAAATCGATCCATGCGCCGCGCATCCTTGGGCGGCAGCACTTGATCAATATTGAAATTTTTGACTTCACCTGCAATTCTTGACGGAAACAGAGATGCGTCAAAGCGGGTGATGAGAGCGATACCGGATTCACCGGCGATCAAGCGTGACCATGCTTCATTTACGCTATTACCAACCGGACAAACGATGCCCAAGCCGGTAACGACAACTCGGCGTTTTTGCAACGCGACTCCAGACCGGACCTGATTTATCCGAGATGCGCCTTGATATAGTCCACGGCCTGCTGCACAGAGGTTATTTTTTCTGCTTCTTCATCGGGAATCTCGCACTCGAATTCTTCCTCCAGTGCCATGACCAATTCGACGGTGTCAAGCGAATCGGCACCCAGATCGTCCACAAAGGTTGACTCAATTTTTACATCAGCCTCGTTGACGCCCAGTTGTTCGGCAACGATCTTCTTAACGCGTTGTTCTACGGATTCCATCAGGTTCCCCTTCCCTAGCGTGCATCTTGGTCTACGTCGCTCATTCGGCGTGGCGAGATTACCAGCCTCAAATGCAGCGGCGGCCGAATTCTATCAAATTGGCGGGCCCACAACTTCAATCCATTAGCATGCCGCCGTTCACATGCAGCGTGCTACCTGTGATATACGCAGCGCCGTCCGATATCAGAAAGCGTACCGCCGCTGCAATCTCCTCTGGCGCACCCAGGCGACCGAGCGGCACCAGCGAAAGCAACGCGTCGCGCTGCGCGGCCACCAAAGTACGCGTCATGTCGGTATCAATGAATCCCGGCGCGACGCAGTTCACCGTGATGTTGCGTGACGCGACTTCTCGCGCCAACGATTTGCTGAAACCGACAATGCCTGCCTTGGCGGATGCATAATTTGCTTGTCCGGCATTACCGATAAATCCAACGACCGAAGTTACATTCACGATACGTCCGAATCGAAGT
Organism: Betaproteobacteria bacterium; assembly: GCA_043751985.1. Taxonomy (GTDB): domain Bacteria; phylum Pseudomonadota; class Gammaproteobacteria; order Burkholderiales; family JAYUZG01; genus JAYUZG01. Next base: position 34,296 of record JAYUZG010000010.1, on the reverse strand, counting down.
TTCATCATTCCACGCAACACTTGCTTGCTCAGCCGGAACACCGATTTTAAGTCGGTTTCAAGAATGCTGTCCCATTCTTCTTCCTTCATGCGCAGCACCAAATTGTCTCGCGTGACCCCCGCGTTGTTGACCAACACGGCAATCGCGCCAAACTGACTCTCAATTGCCGAAATCACCGCGGCAATCGAAGTTGTTTGATTCACGTCGAGCACCATGCCCGCGCCACTTACTCCGCCTTGCCGCAAGTACGCGGAGATATCATCCGCCCCGGCCTGGCTGGTGGCCGTCCCTATCACCACGTGTTCGGCTAGCGACAACGCGATTGCCTTGCCGATGCCGCGGCTCGCTCCGGTGATCAAAGCCACTCGCTTTTCGTTCATGCATGCGCACCTTGCCGGATCTGCTCGAGCGCGGCTTCGAACGCCGCCCCATCGCTCAAGGAAAGATGCGTGACGTCACCGGCGATGCGTTTATTCAAACCTTGCAGCACTTTGCCTGGACCGCATTCAATAGTCACGGTCACGCCTTGATCGACCATTCGCCTTACCGTCTCCACCCAGCGTACCGGCGCGGACAATTGCCGCTCCAGCGCGTCTTTCAGGACGCCTATGTTTTCCGCGACCTTGACGTCCGCGTTGTGCAGAAGCGGGATCGATGGCATGCGTAGTTTGGTTTGAGTAAGCCGTTCGCGTAACTGCACTCCCGCGTCGCGCATCAAGCTGCAATGAGATGGCACACTCATCGGTAACAACACCGCGCGCTTGGCGCCTCGAGTCTTCGCAAGAGCCATCGCGCGCTCGACCGCGCCCCGGTTTCCGGCAACCACCACTTGCGCGGGGGAATTGTAGTTTGCCGCCTCTACCACCTCGTCCGCGGTGCTCGACTCTGCGCACAGCGCACGAACTACCTCGTCACGGAGACCGAGAATCGCGGCAATCGCGCCGGTGCCTGGCGGCACGGCGGCTTGCATGCACTGCGCGCGGAAGCGTACCAACTCGACCGCTTCGGCGAAATCCAGCGCGCCAGCCGCAACCAGTGCGCTGTACTCGCCCAGGCTGTGGCCGGCGACCAACACCGGCGCTGGCCCACCGCGCGCTATCCACGCGCGATACACGGCGATTCCCGCCGTCAACATCAATGGCTGCGTGCGCGTGGTGTCGCTGAGGACGTCGGCCGGCCCTTGTTCCACCAACTCCCACAAGTCCTCGCCCAAGACCTGCGAGGCGAGCCGGAAGGTCGATTCAATTTCCGGCAGCCCGGCGTAGGCTCGCATCATTCCTACCGATTGGGAACCCTGCCCTGGAAACGTAAACGCAAATTTGCTCACTCGATTACCACCTCATCAGAATTGCGCCCCAGGTAAATCCACCACCTACGCCCTCAAGCAACAAATGATGGCCGCTTTGAATCCGTCCATCCTTGATCGCTTGGTCCAGCGCGAGCGGAATCGACGCCGCCGAAGTATTCCCGTGCTGGCCTACCGTCACGATCACCTTTTCCATCGGGATTCCGAGTTTCTTTGCCGATGCCTGGATGATGCGCACGTTGGCCTGATGAGGAATAAACCAATCTACCTGTGACGCGTCCATCTGCGCGTCCGCCAACACTTCGTTACCGACTTCTTCCAGAACTTTTACCGCAAATTTGAACACCGTATTGCCATCCATTTGCAACAACGGCCGCCCGTCTATTCCTCCACCGCGAACCGTGCCGGGAACCGACAGCGTATCTTTGAATCGCCCGTCCGCGTGCAACTTGGACGCGATGATGCCGGGCTCCGTGCTTTGCGCCAGCACCACTGCCGCGGCACCGTCGCCGAACAGGACGCAGGTTGAACGGTCCGCCCAGTCGAGGATTCGCGAATAGATTTCGGCGCCGACTACCAAAGCATATTTGGCACGACTGGCGCGAACATACAATTCCGCGGTTGACAAGGCATAGACGAAGCCGCTGCACACGGCTTGCACGTCGAACGCGGCGCAACCGGAGACACCGAGCTTCGACTGCAAAATGCACGCGGTGCTCGGGAAAACCATGTCAGGGGTGGTGGTCGCCACCACGATAAGGTCGAGTTGTTCTGCGCTGATACCGGCGTGTGCGAGAGCCTCACGGGAAGCTTCCAGAGCCAAGTCGCTCGCAGTTTGATGGTCCGCCGCGATGTGCCGTTGGCGAATTCCGGTTCGGGTAAAGATCCATTCGTCCGAAGTCTCGACCGTCTTCTCCAGATCGACGTTGCGGACGATGTTGCTCGGCAGGTAGCTCCCTGAACCAATGACCCGCGCGAACATCAAACGCCTCCTACCGGTAGCGTTGCCATCCGTTCCTCGATCTGCCGCAGCACTCCGTTGCGTGCTTCTTGATAGGCGCGCTCGACTGCAAATCGAAACGCCATTTGATCAGCCGAGCCATGGCTCTTGACGACTATTCCTTTTAGACCAATCAGCGTCGCACCGTTATAGCGTCGCGGATCGACGCGACGCTGGAACGCCTTGATTGCCGGCAACGCAAACAAGGCTGACAGCTTGGTGAGGAAATTGCGCTCGAATTCGCTGCGCAAATAGCCACGCAGCATGCGCGCCAGACCCTCGGACGTTTTCAGCGCGACATTGCCTACGAATCCGTCGCACACCACCACGTCGGTCGTGCCCTTGTAAATGTCATCCCCTTCAACATTCCCGAAGAAGTTCAGTCCGCTCGACTTCAAAAGCTCGCTCGCCCGCTTGGCTACCTCGTTACCCTTGATTTCTTCTTGCCCGATATTCAGCAATCCAATCGAAGGCCGCTCGATGTGATCGACTGCGCTCACCAGGGCCGCGCCCATCACGCCAAACTGCAGCAGATTTTCCGGCGTGCAGTCCACGTTTGCGCCGAGGTCGAGCATTAAAGTGTGTCCGGTCGTGGTGGGCAGCACGGATGCGATGGCGGGGCGCTCGACGCCGGGTAGCATTTTTAGCACAAATCGAGACATCGCCATCAACGCCCCAGTATTTCCAGCGCTGACGCAGGCATCTGCTTCGCCTGAACGCACCAAATCGATGGCGACGCGCATCGACGAATTGCGTTTGCCTCGCAGTGCTGCCGCCGGCGGCTCGTCCATCGCGACGACTTGGCTCGCGTGGTGAACACGCAAGTGCGGACCGGTGGTGGCTCGATGCGCTTTGAGTTCGGCTTCGATAGCGTCTCGCAGCCCTACCAAAATCACATCGACGTCTCGGTTCTCGGCCAGAAATCTCAGCGCAGCCGGAACCGTCACGTGTACACCGTGATCGCCACCCATACAATCAAGCGCTACTGTAGTTTCCATGACCAACGCGATGGGAAAGTGGCCGAACGCACAGACGCAACTGTCGGCAACCGTAACTGAAGGAGTTCCCCGCCACGGCCATGCCGGGGAACTTTGAATCCACCGCCCGCCGCGAGCGGTGATAGTTTGAGCGAAAAACTACTCGCTCTTCGCTTTGACCACTTCTTTGCCGCGATAAAATCCGTTTGGGCTGATGTGGTGGCGCAAGTGCACCTCACCGGTTGTTGGCTCAACCGCCAATGGCGGATTGGTCAAAAAATCATGCGAACGATGCATCCCGCGCTTGGAAGGTGATTTCTTATTTTGCTGAACAGCCATATCAAAACACTCCTTGGAAAAGTTTAAACTGCCTACTGATGTCGCCGATTTAGGCCTGCGAACGGCGATAGCTCCTGCCGCGTTCGGAGTGAGTCGACTGCCGCTGCGCAATCCTTGTCTTCATGCGTTGGTGCCAATGGAAGACACAGCAAAATTTCTTCTTCAACCAGATGCAGCACGTCCAACTCCCGACTGGCCGAGATGCAATCCACTTCCGCATCCTCGTCGGCAACGTTGTCGGGAACATTGTCCGCGAGGCAAAATCGACGTTGGTGCCGCAGCGGAAATAGAATCTCACCGAGGCAACGCTGGCAAGCCATGGGTAAGCTTGCGGCTAATTCCAATTCGAGTCCTAACTGACCTCGCGCAACCATGATGCCGCGAAGAGAAATTTCCACCGCACCATCCGTCCTTCGCAGCATCGTGCTGACCCTGGGAAGCTCGGCAAGAGAAACCTCGAGACCAAGGCTTTCGCGCGCTTGCGCAAACCACAAAGAATCGATGACGACCCGCTCCAACATAGGGGCGGCATAGTATTGTTTTCACATGTCTTTGTCAAAGAAAAATGAAACCATCTCGCCTCGTACTCGCCTCCACCTCACGTTACCGAAAAGAGCTGCTCAGCCGTCTCACGATTTTGTTCGAATGCGCCAACCCCGACGTGGACGAGGCGCCGCTTCCGGCTGAAACACCCATCGCAACCGCGTTGCGACTGGCGGAAGCGAAAGCCCGCTCGATTGCGCCCAGGTTCCCGGATGCTCTTATCATCGGGTCGGATCAAGTAGCAGTTTGCGAAGGCCAACGCCTGGACAAACCGATGCGACACAGTGCCGCGGTAGCGCAGTTGCGGTTTGCCAGCGGCAAGGCGGTGACCTTTCACAGCGCAGTCGCATTGCTGAATTCCGCCACTGAAAGCTTGCAATGCGCGCTCACGCCCACGCAGGTGCGCTTTCGAACGCTGTCTGCACGTCAGATAGAGTCCTACTTGCGCAAGGAAGCCGCCTACGATTGTGCTGGGAGTGCGCGGGCAGAGGGTCTCGGTATCGCGCTTATGGAAGAGATCAGGAGCACCGACCCGACGGCACTGATCGGGTTGCCGCTCATCGTGTTGTCCGCGATGCTGCGAGCCGAAGGTGTTGATCCTCTCACCGTAGACTGCGAGAACTGACCGATGAAAAAGGGAACGCTATATCTGGTCCCGGTCGCATTGTCGACGCACTTACCGAGCGCCCAAACACCACCGGGAACCCGGGAACTTGTGCTCAGGCTACGTCACTTCGTTGCGGAAAATGCCAAGTCCGCGCGCGTGTGGTTGCGCCAACTCGATGCGGCATTTCCGCTGCAGGACGCAACTATTCATGTTTTGAACGAACACTCCCTGCCGAAGGATTTACCCTCGTTGCTTGCGCCCGCGGAGGCTGGGCAGGACATCGGGCTGATGTCGGAAGCGGGATGTCCCGGCGTGGCAGATCCCGGGGCGGACTTGGTTGCCCTCGCGCACAAGACGGGAATCAAGGTCGCGCCGCTGATCGGTCCCTCCGCGATCGTGCTCGCTCTGATGGCATCCGGTTTGGACGGCCAGCACTTCGCCTTTCATGGCTATCTCCCGCAACGCCCGGCAGAGCGCGAAGCCAAGCTCAAGGAACTGGAGCAACGCTCCAAACGAAATCGGGAGACGCAAATCTTCATCGAAGCGCCGTACCGGAATAGCGCCATGCTGGAGAGCATCCTGGCGAGCTGCGCTACCACTACTTCATTGTGCCTCGCGACGGACTTGACTGCCGCGACCGAATTCACCCTGACGCGCACCATCGGCGATTGGCGCCATCACCGCATGGAAGTGGATCGGCGTCCGACGGTATTTCTCCTCCTGGCCGCTACCTAATGCCGGTGCCTTGCAGTACGCTACTGCCGAGGCTCGCTCCAAATTTCCGCGCCAGCTTTTGCGCGATATTTTCTTTCGGGGTGAAATCCACGATGTGCTCAGCCTTGATCACTTCGCGCGCGACGTAGTCCACGCTGCCAAGTGCATCGGCGAGACCCAGCTCGATACTGCGTTCACCCGTCCAAATTAGACCGGAGAAAATTGTCGTGGTGTGTTTGAGCCGGTCGCCTCGGCCGCGTTTCACTACGTCGATAAATTGCCGATGGATTTCTCCTAACATCTGCTTGGCGTATTCGCGGTGCGCTGGGGTCGTCGGTGAGAAGGGATCCAGAAATCCCTTGTTTTCTCCCGCGGTCAGCAAACGGCGTTCGACTCCCAGTTTCTGCATGGTGCCGGTGAAGCCGAAGCCATCCATCAGTACGCCGATGGAGCCGACCAGACTGGCCTTGTCGACGTAGATCTGGTCCGCGGCGACGGCTACGTAGTATCCACCGGAGGCACAAATATCTTCTACCACCGAATACAGAGGAATATCCGGATGCAACCCGCGTTGGCGGCGCACCTCATCGTTGATAATTCCGGCCTGGACTGGGCTGCCGCCTGGGCTGTTGATACGCAGGATAACGCCCTTGGTGTGCGTGTCCTTAAACGCTTCTTGCAGTGCGCTAACGATGTCGTCGGCGTTCGCCGGAGCGTCGCTGGCAATGACGCCGTTGAGTTCCACCAAGGCGGTGTGCGCTCCGGAGAAGGCAGTGTCCTTGCGTCCCAACCAACCCAGAAAAATAAACAGCACGATGAACAAATAAAGAAACGTGAGCAGTTTGAAAACAATACCCCATTGGCGGGACTTGCGTTGTTCCGTGAGCGCATTTTGCGCCAGGCGTTCGATCGCCGTGCGTTCCCAGTTCGAATCATTACTCGGATTGATTTCCATTTTCTGGCCCGTAAATTAGATAAAGATTGCCGTCGATTTCCTCGACCTCCAGCCGCGTCAGCCCGCCGCCATGGCACGGACCGCCGAGACATTTTCCAGAATCGGGGGCATACAGCGCGCCGTGGGTCGCGCAAATCAAATGGGAGCCGGTGAAATCAAAAAACTCTCCGGCGGCCCAATCAAGTTCGACTGAAATGTGCGCGCACCGATTCAAATACGCGTAAACGCGACCCCGGTAACGGACGGCGAAGGCACTGTGCTCTGCTGCTATTTCGAAGCGCACGCCCTTCCCGCGCTCTTCGAGATCACGTGAGGCGCAGATCAGGCGGCGCTTCTCATCCATTGCAAAAATTCCTTAAAGCTTGCGAGGCACGCGACGGGTTCGTGCTCCTCCAACATATCTCTCGAATGCGCACCATAGGTGGCAGCGACTGCACTCACGCCTGCACTGCGCGCCATCTGCAGGTCGTGAGTGGTATCGCCGACCATCAGGGTGCGCGCCGGCGCAACGGCCAATTCCTGCATGAGCCAAAGCAGCATGCCGGGATGTGGCTTGGCAAAGCCCTCATCGGCACAGCGACTGGCATCTGTATATTGATCGAGACTGGTCAGGGCCAATGCTCGATCCAAACCGCGCCTGCTTTTACCCGTGGCAATCGCAATTAAGTGGCCGCCTGCTCGTAACTCCCGCAGTCCTCGCGTCACGCCAGGAAACATCACCACGGTCTCCTCGCCCGAAACATAGTGAACGCGGTAGCGGTTCACCAGTTCCGGGTAGCGGCTTGCGGGTAAGTCCGGTGCTACATGCCGGATCGCATCCTCGAACCCCAATCCGATTACGTAGCGTGCGCTGCTATCGCTTGGGGCCGCGATTCCCAGGTCTACACAGGACCGCTGCAAACTGACGGCGATGTGCGCGGTGGAATCGACCAAGGTGCCATCCCAGTCAAACACGATCAGATCGAAAGCGCGCTTCACGGTTCGGATATTTTCTGCGGGCTGTCGAAGTTACCCTGCAAGGGACCCCCCAGCGCGCTGACGAAGACCTGCATGGGGGCCGGCATTTGCGACACCAAGTTCAGTTTGGCGCCGGACTCGGGGTGCATCAGGGTGAGCGACTCGGCGTGCAGAAACATCCGCTTCGCACCGTTTCGTGCCAGCTCTCGATTCCAGGAAAAATCGCCATACTTGTCGTCGCCGGCGATGGGGTGACCAAGATGCGCGAGATGCACTCGAATCTGGTGCGTGCGGCCAGTCTTAAGTTGCACACCGAGCAGACTGCATTCCTGCCACGACTGACGCAAGGTAATCAGCGTGATTGCCGCTTGCCCATCATCGTGCACCACCACCCGCCGCTCCCCTTCTGAGTTAACGAACTTATGCAACGCCAACTCGATTTTCAGTTTTTTCTTGCTCCACTCACCTTTAACCAGCGCCAAATAGCGCTTTTCCATCCTGCCGTCTCGAAGTGCCGCGTGCATCGCAATCAACGCACGTCGCTTTTTGGCAATCAGCAAACAACCGGAGGTGTCGCGATCCAACCTATGCACCAACTCGAGAAACTTGGCGTCAGGCCGCTCCGCTCGCAACTGCTCGATTACTCCGAGACAAATCCCGCTGCCACCATGCACCGCCATGCCCGCAGGTTTGTCCAACGCGAGGAGATGCTCGTCCTCGTACAACACATTGGCTTGCAGTACTGCCTTTGAACTGGCCTGCGGCAGAGCGTTGCTCAAGGTAGCGCCGATGCGCATGGGTGGGATGCGCACCTTATCGCCCCGGCGTAACCGGTAGTCCGCCTGCACCCGGCCGCTGTTCACTCGCACCTCGCCACTGCGCAGCACGCGATAGACATGGCTCTTCGGCACTCCTTTCAATGTCTTCAGCAGGTAGTTATCGATGCGTTGATCCTCGCTCGCCTCGTCGATTTCGTTCCAGATCGCCGCAACTTTGCTTAAGGTGTTCATTTTGCTTATACTATTGGGAGCGGTCAGTTTGGAATCAGAACATTCAGCCGACAAGCGGGACGCACCGATGCTCGTCATCGGGCGCCGAACTTAGCAACAATATTCAAGTCGACACGAGATGTGCCGACTGAGACACGGGTTAACTTCGCTCACCCGCCTAAGTAGCGATGGTAAAGGTATTACGCGCTCCACGCACACTGTTGGATGCAACCGGTTCGGCGCGCAGGCGCCATAATCGATAATGACAAACCCTAGAATCACTTTTCTTTCGAACCATGCGAACAATACCGAAACCGTTATGGAAAGCTGAATTCCCAAAGGCACCTTAGGTAAGGTACCGTGGTTTGTCCTCCCGTCAGGCGAAGCGAGCGCGGGAGAACAAAAATGAAGCGAATGCTATTCAATGCGACCCACGCAGAGGAACTGCGAGTTGCAATCGTCGATGGGCAAAAACTCATCGACCTCGACATCGAAACTGCAGGCAAGGAACAACGCAAGAGCAATATATACAAAGGTGTCATTACCCGAATCGAACCGAGTCTGGAAGCGGCGTTTGTAGATTACGGCAGCGAACGGCATGGTTTTCTGTCGTTCAAAGAAGTAAGCCGTTCGTATTTTCAGAATCCGGACGCCGATCCCGCGAGAGCGCGAATTCAAGACGCGTTGCGCGAGGGGCAAGAGTTAGTGGTTCAGGTGGAGAAAGACGAACGCGGCAACAAAGGCGCCGCGCTCACCACCTTCGTCAGTCTTGCAGGACGCTATCTCGTTCTCATGCCCAACAACCCGCGCGGCGGCGGAGTATCGCGTCGCGTCGAGGGCGAGGAGCGCAACGAGTTGCGCGACACCATCTCGCAACTTGAGATTCCGGCTTGCATGAGCATCATCGCGCGCACCGCCGGTATTGGCCGTTCCGCGGAGGAGCTCAACTGGGATCTGAGCTACCTGCTAAAACTGTGGGAAGCGATCGATTCGGCGGCCGAAGCCAAATTTGAAAAAAACCGGTCCGCAAGCGAGCAGCCCGAGTTCACCTCTTCACCTAGATCTGAAACCGGCGCGGCGAATAAACGCGCCAATCCTGCTCCCTTTCTCATCTTCGAAGAAGGCAGTTTGGTGATTCGCGCGATTCGCGATTATTTTCATCAGGAAATCGGCGAAATTCTGATCGACACCGAAGCCATCTATGAGCAGGCCCGACAGTTCATGAGCCACGTGATGCCGGCCAACGTGAGCCGGGTCAAGTTTTACCGCGACGACGTTCCTCTGTTTTCGCGCTTTCAGATCGAACATCAAATCGAGACCGCTTATTCGCGTCAGGTGCCTCTCCCTTCGGGTGGAGCGATCGTAATCGATCATACCGAAGCATTGGTTTCGGTAGACGTCAACTCGGCTCGCTCCACGCGCGGCGCCGATATCGAGCAGACTGCGTTCAATACCAATCTGGAAGCGTCCGATGAAATCGCGCGCCAGCTCCGTTTGCGAGATCTCGGTGGTTTGGTGGTAATCGATTTTATCGACATGGAAAGCGCGCGCAATCAGCGCGACGTGGAAAATCGACTGCGTGACGCGCTCAAGTACGATCGCGCGCGCGTGCAGATGGGCAAAATATCCAGATTTGGCTTGATGGAGTTATCACGCCAACGTCTGCAGACATCGCTCGGCGAGACCAGCCACATATCGTGCCCGCGCTGTCACGGCACCGGTCATATTCGTGGCGTCGAATCATCCGCCTTGCATATTCTGCGAATTTTGCAGGAAGAGGCGATGAAGGAGAACACCGCCACCATTCACGCGCAAGTGCCGGTGGATGTCGCAACCTATCTGCTGAATGAGAAGCGCGCTGAATTCCATTCGATGGAAGCGCGCCTCAAGGTGAGCATTCTGTTGATTCCCAACGTGCATCTTGAAACACCGAACTACACCGTCACTCGCTTGCGCCAGGACGAAGTGAATCAAGCGGATCCAAGTGCCGTCAGTTACCGAATGATGGATATTCCTGAGCAGACGGCGATCGCGCTGCCGAGTCTGAGCGAGGCAAAACCGCCACGGCCGCAAGCTGCCGTGCAGGGCGTGACGCCGGGACAACCCGCGCCGGCGCCAGTGGAAGTTCGGCCGTCGATCTTCAGCAAGATTCTCGGTTGGCTGACACGCAAGGAACAAGCGGAAAAACCGAAACCCAGAATGCCGGTGCGAGATAGTCGCAGGCATGGCCGGGATCGAGACCGGGAGCGTGATCGCAATGCGCGCCGGCCGGAAAATCGCGGTGAGCGTGGTGCACGACCCGCGGGAGAGCAGACGCGCGGTCCGCGTCCGCCCCGCCCGGCGCTCGCCGAAGATCGCAAACCGTCTGAACGTGTAGCGACTCCCGCGCCCGTTGCGCCCGCCGCCCCTGCGAATCAAAGTCGACCGCAGCGCGCCGCCTTGGTCGCCGAGAACACTGCGGAGCATCGAGAAGAACGAGGCGAAGGTCGCGGCCGTCGTCGTCGCGGGCGGCGTGATCGCGGCGCTGAACGGGCGCCGAATCCGAACGCGAATGAGGACGTATCTGCCAGCTCACCGACTCGATTGAATCCGACGCCGATGGAGCCGCTCGACGCACGGCCTGAGATTCATCAACCCGCGGCGATGGAGGCGCAAAGCCTGGAGCATTCTCCTGTACTACCGACGGATATTGAATTGCCGGCCGGCAACCCACCATTGCATGACCCGATAATGGTAGTGGGAGCTTCGGCAGAAGTCTCGCGTGTCAGCGACTCGCCGCCGCAGCGGGCAGAGGCGCCGGCGCACTTGGACTCGGTTGAACAAGTGCCCGCGGCAAGCCACTCGGTGCCGGTGCGGGTTCTGCCGGAGCCGATCGTGTTGCCGCCCGACTTGCAGCAGATCGAAACGCAGGCTGAGCGTGTCGCAGAAACCTCGCTGGAGGAGACGGAAGCCCACTTTAGGCCGCGCAGAACGCGGCCTCATGCCGCAGCGCCCAGCGCGCCGGTCGATGAACCGCTGGTGCAAGTTGAAACGCGCAATGAGTGATTGGCTGGGCTGATTTAAGAGGATTCTGAAGGCGCGGAAATTTTTTGCAGGTCCGCGCCGCTTCCTCCCGCCGGTGGCCGTGAGGCATCCGGCAGATCGGGGACGCCAATCAAGCGGTCCCGAAGTTTTCTCAGGTCATCGCGCAATTGTGCGGCGCGCTCGAACTCCAGGTTCTTCGCGCAGGTGAACATCTCCTTCTCCAGACGCTTCATCTCCTTGGCGAGCTCTTTCTCATCCATCAAGTCGTATTGCGCTAACGCCTGGGCCGCCTTCAGTTGCAACTGTGCCGCTTGCGGCTCATAAGCGCCGTCGATCAGATCTTTGATGCGCTTTATGATCCCCTTGGGTTCGATGCCCTGCGCCAAGTTATGCGCGATTTGCCTGGTCCTGCGCCGATCGGTCTCCGAGATGGCTTTGCGCATCGATTCGGTAACGCGGTCCGCGTACAAAATCGCCGTGCCGTGAATATGCCGCGCCGCGCGGCCGATGGTTTGAATCAGCGAGCGCTCGGAGCGTAGAAATCCTTCCTTGTCGGCGTCGAGAATCGCCACCAGAGAAACCTCCGGAATATCCAGCCCTTCTCTCAATAAATTGATTCCGACCAGCACATCGAACATTCCTAGACGCAAATCGCGGATGATCTCGACCCGCTCCACCGTCTCGATGTCGGAATGCAGATAGCGGACTTTTACGCCGTGATCCGACAAATAGTCAGTGAGTTCCTCGGCCATGCGCTTGGTGAGCGTGGTCACCAATACCCGTTCGTTGCGGCCCACCCGCTCGGTTATCTCGGACAGTAAGTGATCCACTTGAGATGAAGCCGGGTCGATGCGAACCTGCGGATCGATCAAACCGGTGGGGCGCACCAACTGTTCGACCACTTGGCCTTGATGGGTTCTCTCGTATTCGGACGGCGTCGCCGATACAAATACAGTTTGCGGAATAATTTGCTCGAATTCCTCGAAGCGCAACGGCCGATTGTCAAGCGCCGAAGGCAAGCGAAAGCCATAGTCCACCAAATTTTCCTTACGCGCGCGATCACCCTTATACATGGCGCCGACTTGCGGTACCGTCACGTGACTCTCGTCGATGATCAGCAGCGCGTTACGCGGAAGGTAGTCCAGCAGCGTCGGCGGCGGTTCGCCTGGCTTGCGCCCGGAAAGATGCCGGGAGTAATTTTCGATGCCTTTGCAAAACCCCAGTTCGTTCAGCATCTCCAGATCGAATCGAGTGCGCTGCTCGATGCGCTGCGCCTCCAGCAGTTTGCCCGACGTCTGAAAAGTTTCGATGCGCTCGCGCAGTTCCAACTTAATCGTTTCGATCGCGCGCAGCGTCGTCGCCCGTGGCGTCACGTAATGACTCGACGGATACACGGTATAGCGGGGCACCTTGTGCATGACGTGTCCGGTCAGCGGATCAAATAGCGTCAGCGTTTCGATTTCGTCGTCGAACAGGCTGATGCGCAGCGCGACCTCCGAACTCTCTGCCGGAAATACATCCAGCACATCGCCGCGAACTCGAAATACCCCGCGGCGGAAGTCCAACTCGTTGCGCTCGTATTGCATGTCCGCCAGTCGCCCAATGATCTCGCGCTGATTCATCCGTTCGTGCTCGCGCAGATGCAAGATCATGCCGTGATAATCCACTGGGTCGCCGATGCCATAGATGCAGGAGACGGAGGCGACGATGACGCAGTCGGCGCGTTCCAGCAGCGACTTGGTGGCGGACAGACGCATTTGCTCGATATGCTCGTTGATACTCGAGTCTTTCTCGATAAACAGATCGCGCGACGGAACGTAGGCTTCCGGCTGGTAGTAATCGTAGTAAGACACGAAATACTCCACCGCGCTTTCCGGCAAGAACTCGCGCATCTCCGAATACAACTGGGCCGCCAGCGTCTTGTTCGGTGCGAGGATCAACGCCGGTCGGCCGATGCGCGCGATGACGTTGGCCATGGTGAAAGTCTTGCCGGATCCGGTGACCCCCAGCAGCGTTTGAAAAGCCAGTCCATCGCTGAGACCCTCCACCAGCTTGTCTATGGCCTCCGGCTGGTCACCCGCAGGCAGAAATGGCTGATTGAGCCGAAACGGACTGTTGGGATAAGTAACGATCAAGGTAAAATGCGCGCGCCGAAGAATAACGTTTCAGTTTAGCAGATGACTTCATCTCAGCCCCCTTCTTACTTCTCCGCCATTGAAATGGCCCCGCGTGACCCAATTCTTGGGCTCACCGAAACCTTCCACGCCGACAAGAATCCGCGCAAGGTCAATCTTGGCGTCGGCGTGTACTACGACGATCAGGGCAAAGTCCCGTTGCTCGAGTGCGTACGACGCGCGGAACAGGAATTAGTGTTTCAGGCCGCGCCGCGCAGTTACCTGCCGATCGATGGCCTCGCCGTGTACGACAAAGCGGTGCAGGTGCTGGTATTTGGCGCCGCATCCGCTGCCACTCAAAGCGGCCGTATCGTCACCGTGCAGACTCTCGGCGGTACGGGGGGTCTTAAAGTCGGCGCCGATTTCCTGCGTCGCCTGCTCCCCCAATCGCAAGTATTGATCAGCGACCCCAGTTGGGAAAATCACCGCGCGTTGTTTGAGAGCGCCGGCTTGGTCGTGAGCAGCTACCCTTACTACCAAGCCTCTACTCGCGGCGTTGATTTTGAGGGCATGCTGGCCAGCTTCGATCGCGCGTCCGAGGGGAGCGTGGTGCTCCTGCACGTGTGCTGTCACAACCCGACCGGGGTTGACCTCACGTCGGAACAATGGACTCAACTCATTGCAACAGCGAGCAAACGCCGCCTGCTGCCTTTCCTTGATCTTGCGTATCAAGGTTTCGGCGAGGGCTTGGATGCGGACGCGCTGCCGGTACGTTTGTTCGCGGACTCCGGTCTGTCGTTCCTGGTATCCAATTCCTTTTCCAAGTCGTTCTCTCTTTACGGCGAGCGGGTCGGTGCGTTGTCGGTCGTCGCGCGCGACGCGGAAGAAGCGCAACGCGTCCTCAGCCAATTGAAGCGCATCGTGCGCACCAACTACTCCAATCCGCCGACGCACGGCGGACAAGTGGTCGCCAAAGTTCTGAATTCGGCTGAACTAAGACAATTGTGGGAGCAGGAACTGGCGCAAATGCGCGATCGCATCAAGGCCATGCGCAATCGATTTGTGGACGGGTTGAAGTTGCGCGCGCCCGCGGCCAACTTCGAGTTCGTGAAGCATCAGCGTGGAATGTTTTCCTATTCCGGCTTGAACAAGGCGCAAGTCGCGCGATTACGCGATGAATTCGGCATTTACGCAGTGGACAGTGGTCGTATTTGTGTCGCTGCGCTCAACTCACACAATGTTGATTACGTGACTACCGCGATTGCCGAAGTAGTCGTTTGAAGGATTCGCGTGCAGATGCTAGTTGACCCTCCGCCCGGCGCGCTTTAGAATGCGCCGCGTTCTTGGCCCCACGTCGGTGGTGGCCGCTTCAAATGCCCATTCCCCGATAGCTCAGCCGGTAGAGCGTCGGACTGTTAATCCGCAGGTCCCTGGTTCGAGTCCAGGTCGGGGAGCCAGTTCTTTCTCAGCGGCAGCGTAGAGGCCTCTGTCGTGAAATCCCTCCTCACATGATGGAGACGGTCGATGAAAAAGGGCCTGGTAATCTTTGGTAATGGGCAGTTCGCGGAAATCGCCTGCTCGATGTTCCGGCACGATGGCTCGCATTCCCCCGTCGCGTTTACCGTTGACCGCGACTATCTCAAGGCCCCCGAGTTGCTCGGACTTCCGGTCATACCCGTCGACGAAGCCGCGACGCGTTACTCACCCGAAACGCATGATGCTTTTGTCGCGGTGAGCTATGCGCAGGTCAATCGCCTGCGCGCCGCCAAGGTCGCGCACATGAAGAGCCTGGGATATCGCTTGGCCAGTTACGTGTCGCCGCGCGCGACCACATTTCCTGATTTGTCAGTGGGCGAGAATTGCTTCATCTTGGAAGACAACACGGTTCAACCCTTCGCTACCATTGGCAACAACGTGTTCATGTGGAGTGGCAATCATCTCGGACACCACAGCCGAATTCACGATAATTGCTTCATCGCGTCGCATGTCGTCATCTCAGGTGCGGTCGAGGTGGGTGAATTTAGTTTCATCGGAGTCAACGCAACGCTGCGCGACAATATCAAGATCGGCAAGGCCAACGTGATTGGGGCCGGCTGCGTGATTCTCAGCGATACGCGAGATTTTCAGGTCTTTGCGGCACAAGGCGCGGAAGCGTCACGCGTTCCGAGCAATCGCCTACGCGGTATTTGAACTGCTGCCGCCTTTCCCGCAAATTAGGTAAATGCTGGCGCATAGATCTGGGTAGCTCATCCCCAGTTGGTGGCAGCCGTCGAGATACCCTTTGTCGATGATCTTTGCCGCCACCAGCTTGTCGAACTGAATATTGGCAAAGGGTTTAAAGAAAATTCCGCCGCGATTATGGATTGACAGGCCCCCCGCGCGAGCATCACGTTCCAGGGTATCCAGCGAATAGGTGCGGCGATGCCCGTGGGCTGCTTCTTCCGCGGTCACCGCAGCGTTGTGTGAGATTAATCCCATTTTCACGGCGATTTGGCGTGAGGGCGCATTGGCATTCGGCACCACCAGGAACAGCTTCCCGCCAGGCGCAAGCCAAGCGTCAACTCGCTTGAGCACCCGCACCGGATTATCAAGATGCTCCAGCGTATGGATGAGAAAGATCGAATCGAACTGCTCGTCTAGCGCAACGCCTTCGAAATATCCATGTAGGAAACGCACTCGCGGTTTTCGCACAGCAAGGCGTGCCTGCTCGATGAGTTCGCTGGCACCTTCAATGACTGTGACGTCATCAAAGTGCTCGCAAATCTTGCGCGTGAATTCGCCTTGGTAACAACCCATTTCGAGTGCCCTACCGTCGCTCAAGAATGGCAAGAAGGTCTGCCACATGTAGTCGCGCAGAAGGTAATCAAACTCGTAGGCGTACTTACGTTGGTCGGTATCAGCAAATTCCGCGTTCAGATTGCGCATGGGTTCTAGCCTTGGTCTGACCGATACATTCTCTGCTCGGATGGTTGATACCATTCATCCAGCGTTGCCGGAATGCGCGAGTTATAGCCGAGCATCTGGCGCAGCTCAGGGGACAATTGATCAGCCTTGTCGTAGCCGAGCGCACGCGGGTAGTCGAATTGCGGTTTGACGAAAGGTTTGCAAAACATCGGCGTGACTGAACGCCGCGGATGATCGGTTTTATTTTCTCCGCCAGCGTGCCACAAGTTCGAGTTGAAGATCAGAATGCTACCGGCTGGACCCACGGCTTGTTGGGCCGTAGAAAAAAATTCTGCAGTGCTCGGTTTGCTCGGCATTCGATGGCCGCCAGGCATCAAGTAAGTCGCGCCGTTCTGTGGGGTGAAGGCATCGAACATCACCAATGTGTTGAGCAACAGCGGTGCGTTTCCCGAGAATGAGCGGATATCTCGATGGATTTTATGCGCGTACGAGCGGCTGTGCGCGGAATTGATCGCACCACCAAACGAATTGAGAATGTACTTGCCACCGAAATAGCGTTCGATAAAAGGTTTGATCGGCATCACCTCGAGAAAATCCAAGAAGCTCTGGCCCAAACCGATCAGATGATGGACAGTGTATTCCGTGTCCCGCGCGACTCCGTTCTTGAGCTGCACTTCGCGGCAAACTCGGTAGGCTTGACGCATGTCTTCAAGCATGCGATCGATGAGTGTTTGCTCGATCGCGGCTTCGAAGACGACCCAGCCGCGGGCCTCCATCAAACAATCAAACTGCGCCATGCTGATCGGTGCGAACTCGGCGCGCGGCGAATGTTTTCCAAGCGTAACCGGCGTGGCGGTCATTTGATTGTGACAATAGCTTTGGACGGATACAGCGGGCATTTTTCGATGACATACTCAGCGCGCGTAAAAACTTCCTTGAAGGCGATCGCCTCACCAGGCGACTCCGCCCATGTCAGTTCATCCATCAGCAAGACGCTGCCGGCGACGAGGTGCGGTTTGATCGCCACCATAGCAGCTTTGGTGGGCTGGTACAGTCCCATGTCGAAATACGCCAACGCCACGATGGTTTCCGGATGATCGACGAAATACTGCGAGGCGGTTTTTTCCACGTCCCCTTCCACCAATCCGTGATTACCGGTGATATGCCCTAACGCGTTGTTGCCCTCGTGCACCTGGAGCAACTCGGCCAGATAAGCTTTATAGCCTTTGGCCGTGGAATAAGAATTCTCGGCCCAGACTTCGCTTGCCTTGTCTTTGTCCGATGCTTTGGTGTAACCCGAAAAGGTATCGAAGCCGATGATCTTGCGCTGCTTGTTAAAGGGCTCATGAATCGCGCGCAGGTTCTCCAGCAAGACTAGGTTCTGTCCCCACCAGGTACCAAATTCCAACAACGCCCCAGGAATATTTTGAATCCGTTCATAGAGTTGATGCATCACGATGAACTTCACCAGCAAGGAGCTGCGCGTGTACATTCCCAGGTTGAACAGCAGGTCCTCTAACGGCAACGGGGACGCCCGGAACATCTGCTCCAGTTGTTCGCGCGCATTCAGTTGACTCGACGTGGCGCTGGTCTCGGTCTGGAACGACGCGATCTGTCGCGTTGAACTACGTTTCATCGGCGTGACTTTCATGATAGGTGGAGGTCTTTGATTCCCATTACACTGCTTACCATTGATCTAGGATGGCCACGCCAATTCCTGACTGGCCGAATCCGTTGCCGTTGTAAAACATGTAAGTCTGGCCATCGATATGGATGACGTAGGGATAGCATTGCATGGTCGAATCCCACCCGTCACTGGACGGCGCAATGCCAGCCGCCTCGTCATGCCGTTGCCAATTGATTCCATTGTCTGAGCGCGCGTAACCGATGCGGTAGCTACCTCCGCCGTCGCGGTAGTCTTCGCTATGCCGATGGCAATACCACATGTGATATGTTTTCTCGTGCTTGATCACTGTGGGGTGAGAGAACGCTTCCAAGGGGTGACGCTGCTCGATGCATTGAATGTTCGGCCGCATCCAATGAATTCCGTCTGCCGAGTGCGCAGCCTTGATCACGTAGACTGGTTCGAACTTGCCTGCAATTTTTTCCCAACCCAAGCCGGAGATATACCAGGCGCGCCACGCATCGTTCTCGCACATGACCGAGGGCGTCACTGCGAGATAGGGTTCTTCTGGTGTTCGGTCGAACAAAGGGCCGTCAAACTTTCGTTGAAAGGAATTGCCCCCGTCGACACTTAACGCCAGTCCCGTGGAATTGTGATACGGCACGCTAACGCGGCGATTCCAGCCACTGTAGTACATCCAGATGCCTTCGTTGCGCTCGACGATGCAGGCCGGCATGATCCCCTCGTCATCAAAGGCTCCCGGCTTGCCGTATGGCATGACCGGCTGATCCTGGACCGCAACCACCCGAGTCAAGTCGGCACGTGCCACGTCCACATAGGCTGGATAGCTCCTGCCTTGCAGGTTGCGTGCGGCAAAGTAGATCCGCACTACGTCGGGCTTGAGCAAAACAGTCGGTACCTGCGCGTGCGTGGTAGATCGCTCATCGGATGTGGGTAAGCAAAACGCTCTGCCCAGTTTGCGCCAACGTGCCATCGGCTGCGCTTATGCGAAAACCGCTCGCACTTGCTCGGGCGAGGGAAAATTCGCGGTGATCAAGTCAGGAATCACGCTGCGCTTTTGCGCAAACGGATAGGCGCGCGCAATGAAATGCGGTTCCACGGCGTTTTCGTAGCGCATGCTGGTTGCCAGACGCAACCGCTCATCACCTTGGTTGCCGCTACGATGCAGCGTAAAACTGGACATGAAGACGACGTCGCCGCAACATGCCTCGATCGGGACGAAATCATCTTCGCGGTAGTAGTTCGGATCGACTTCGAAAATATGCTCGCGTCGAGCATAAGGGTACAGTCCGCCGAGGTGGCTGCGCGGTATCACCTCCATAGTGAACCGATTTCGATCGACATCCACGAAAGGCATCCACAACGTGACTGTATCTAGACCGCCCTGCAAAGTAGGCCAGTCCTGATGTACGCCAACCCCGTGATAGCCGTTGGGAATCTGTAGTGCGCGTGACATCAAGTGCAAAACCGGCGCAGTCTGAAAGACTGGGGTAACAATGCCGATTGCCGCGATCTGTGCGCGCACCTGCGGGTGCAGGTACAACTCCCACAAAGAAGTCAGCTTGGCACACAAAGTCAAAGTCGCAATGTAAGCCGTGAGATCGCAATTGAACAAGGCTTGCAAATCCTGGTGCACCGACTCGACGGATTCCGCGCGACTGATCGGCAATCCGCGGTGTTGCAATTGCTGCGCGACCAATCCGTGCATGTCAGCGAAAACGGCTTCGACGCGCGCTTTGGGAAGAATCCCACGCGCGATGAAAAATCCTTGCGTTTTATATTCGGTAGCGGCATTGAGTAACGGGTCTCGAATCGCTGCGATCTGCGCCAATTTCATATCTCCCTGAACTCCGGTATTCCGGCGAAGCCGCCTCGATCTAATCAGCGGGAGGCGCTCCCCATCCCTACTATCGGTAACTTTTCTCTCGGATGTAGACCGGCGGCCCGCAAGCCGGGTGCTATGATTGCGCGCCTTTTCCCCCAACTTTGTCTCATGTCAGTGACCATCAAGACCCCGGATGAGATCGCGAAAATGCGAATCGCCGGGCGCCTCGCTTCCGAAGTGCTGGATTTCATCGCGCCCCAAGTCAAACCGGGCGTCACCACGGATGAGCTGGATCGTCTGTGCCACGACTTCATGCTCAATGTTCAGCAGTCCATCCCCGCGCCACTGAACTACGCGCCGCCCGGCTACACGCCCTACCCGCGCTCCATTTGCACCTCGGTGAATCACGTCGTGTGTCACGGAATTCCCGGAGGCAAGGTGTTGAAACCGGGCGATGTCGTGAACATTGATGTCACCGTCATCAAAGACGAATTCCACGGCGACACCAGCCGCATGTTCTACGTCGGCGCACCTTCCATTCAAGCGCAGCGCCTGTGCGACGTTACCTTTGAATGCATGTGGCGTGGCATCGCGGCGGTTCGACCCGGCGCGCACCTGGGCGACATTGGCGAAGTGATCCAACGGTATGCCGAGGACCATGGTTACAGCGTGGTGCGCGAATTCTGCGGCCACGGAATCGGGCGCCGCTTCCATGAAGAGCCGCAGGTGTTGCACTATGGTCGCCGCGGCGCCGGCTTGCGTCTGCAGGCGGGCATGACCTTCACCATCGAACCCATGATCAATGCGGGCAAGCCGGGCATTCGCCAACTGGGTGACGGCTGGACCGTGGTGACCAAGGATCACAGTCTGTCCGCGCAATGGGAGCACACGGTCCTGGTGACGGATGACGGCTACGACGTATTGACGGTGTCGGCCAACGCGCCTCCGCCACCCACGCTTGCTGCCTGATATGTTGGAACCCAGCGGCGCACAAGCCCAGGGCATCCGCCACTGGAGAGACGCGGTCGGTGCGAGCCGCGCTCGACTGCGCGACCGCTTTCTCGCGGTTGGCCGCGCGTCGACCGCGTTGAAGCAGACCGCGCGGCACACCGATCAGTTGTTGCGCGACGTGTGGACACAATTGAATTTATCGCCCGCCATGGCACTGATCGCGGCCGGCGGTTACGGCCGCGGAAAACTGTTCCCCTACTCCGACGTTGACGTCCTGATACTGGCGCCGGCGACTCCCGCCAGCGACGATTCCGCCCGCATCGAGAGTTTGGTCAGCACGCTGTGGGATATCGGCCTGGAAATCGGCCACAGCGTGCGCACGGTGCCTGAGTGCGTGGCGGAATCACAGCGTGATGTCACCATTCAGACCGCGCTGCTGGAAGCGCGGCTGATCAGCGGAAGTGCCGCGTCGTTCGACAACTTGCGTCAGACGCTCAACTCGGGCCTGGACGCGCGTCGTTTCCTCGAGAGCAAGCTGATCGAGCAGCAGCAACGGCACGGCCGGCACAACGACACGGCGTCCAATCTTGAACCCAACATCAAGGAAGGGCCGGGCGGGTTGCGCGATCTGCAAATGATTCTGTGGGTCAGCGGCGCGGCCGGACTGGGAAACAGTTGGGACGCAATAAACCGCAGCGGCATTCTTACCCGTGAAGAAGTGCGGCAGGCCAAACGCCACGAGAAGCTGCTGGAGGACTTGCGCGTGCGCCTGCACTATTGGGCGGGCCGGCGCGAAGACCGGCTGGTGTTCGACGCGCAAGTTGCATTGGCCGCCCAATTGGGCTTGCGCGACTCGTCCGCGCGCCGTGCCAGCGAACAACTGATGCAATTGTTTTAT
Organism: Betaproteobacteria bacterium; assembly: GCA_043751985.1. Taxonomy (GTDB): domain Bacteria; phylum Pseudomonadota; class Gammaproteobacteria; order Burkholderiales; family JAYUZG01; genus JAYUZG01. Next base: position 12,548 of record JAYUZG010000010.1, on the reverse strand, counting down.
CAGAGCGCGAAGGCCGTCACGTTGTTCAATACGCTTGCCTTGCAAAGCCTTGCACTGCGTCTCACGCCCGCGGCCGACACGCCGCCGCGCGCCTTGTCGGACCGCTTCGCCGCGCACGGCGAATTGCTGGAATTGCGTGCGGCACGCTTGTTTGAGCAGGAACCGGCAGCCCTGCTGGAAGTATTTCTGGTGATGCAACGGCATCCGGAATTGAAGGGCTTTACCACGGCCACTGCGCGCGCCATCTGGCATGCGCTGCCGCGGATCGATGCGCGGTTCCGCGCCAGCGCATCTAATCGAGCGCTGTTCATGCAAATCCTGCGCGAACCCGCCGGCATCACCCATGCGCTGCGCAGGATGAACCAATACGGCGTGTTGGGCCGCTACATTCCGGCGTTTGGGCGCATCGTCGGAAGAATGCAGCACGATCTGTTTCACGTCTACACCGTGGATCACCACATCCTCACCGTGGTTCGAAATCTGCGTCGTTTTGCGTTAGCCGAAATGGCGCATGAGTATCCGCTGTGCAGTCGCCTGATGGCCGAATTCGCGCGCCCGGAAGTGCTCTATCTCGCTGGCGTGTTCCACGATATCGCCAAAGGCCGCGGCGGCGACCATTCGCAACTCGGCCGCGTCGATGCGCTGCGTTTTTGCCGCAATCACGCTCTGTCGATCGAAGATACGGGACTGGTGGTATGGCTGGTAGAAAAGCATTTATTCATGTCCGCGACGGCGCAAAAGCAAGACTTGTCTGACCCGGCGGTGATCCAGTCGTTTGCCCGGCAAATTGCCAATGATCGCTACTTGGTGGCGTTGTACTTGCTAACGGTAGCGGATATTCGCGGCACCAGCCCCAAAGTGTGGAACGCCTGGAAAGCACGATTGCTGGAGACCTTATTCCGCGAAACCCGGCGCGTGTTGCTCGCTGACGGCACGCCGGTGCGCGATGGAGTTCAAGTCTGTCAGGAGGAGGCGCTTGCGGCGCTACGCGCGCAGGCCATTCCTGCGGGCGTGCAGGAGAAATTCTGGAGCAAACTCGACGACGCCTACTTCTTGCGCCACGACGGCGAAGAAGTCGCCTGGCACACGCGCCTTCTCAATTACCGCTTTGCCAGTGGTGCGTGCATCGTGAAAGCTCGCTTGAGCTCAGTCGATCAAGGCATTCAGGTGCTGGTGTACACGCCAGACGAAAAAATGCTGTTCGCGCGCATTTGCAGCTTCTTTGAATCGATGCGATTTTCCATTGTCGATGCGAAAATTTACACCACTCGGCATGGCTACGCGCTGGACAGCTTTTTGGTGATGGACCCGCTCGGCGAGACTGAAAATTACCGTGACGTGATGAACTTCGTGGAGCATGAACTGGCGCAAATGATCCAGAACAAAGGGCCGTTGCCAGCGCTCGCGCAGGGCCGCTTATCTCGCCAACTGCGCAGCTTCCCTATTACGCCGACGGTCGCGGTACATGCGGACGAGCGCGGCAATCTCTACTACCTCAACATTGTCGCGGGAGACCGCCCCGGTTTGCTGTCACGGGTGGCGCGGGTTCTTGTGGACTACGGTATCAACCTGCACAACGCGAAAATCAATACCTTGGGCGAGCGCGCGGAAGACACGTTTCTGGTGACCGGCGGCTCGCTCGCCGATACCAAGGCGGTGATCCGGCTGGAGAGCGAACTGGTGCGCACGCTTCAAGCCTGAGGCGCTGCCTGCTCGACGCGATACAGCCAGGCCAGCAGTTCGGCTACCGCCACATAGAGCTGCGCGGGAATGTGCTGATCCAGATCAACTTGCATCAGCAGCGACACCAATTCGGGCGACTCGTGCACGTACACGCCGGCGGCATGCGCCCGCTCGATGATGGACTGGGCCATCAGACCGCGTCCTTTGGCCACCACGTGTGGCGCGCCTTCGCCTTGTTGATACGCTAGGGCAACCGCGGCGCGCTGCCGCTCAGCCTTGGCCATCTGCGTCCACCGCAAACTGTCCGAGCTGCAGACCGGCGCCGGCCAGCGACTGAGTCAGGTAACCCTGATCTCCGAGCAAACGTTGGCGCGTCGCCGTGTTCTCGACTGACAATTGCAGACGAATTTGCGTGCCGGACAGCGCCAGCCGCGCCTCGACTGCGCCGAGATCGGGCAAGGAAAGATTGAGCCGGGTATTCCAAGTGAGAGCCTGCGTCTCGCTACCTTCGCGCTGCGGCGGATCCTCAATGCGCCATTCCAATGCGAGCCCCGGCCACGGCTGACCCAGCCAGATAATTCGATGCGAATCGAGAGTTTGCAACTGCTGCTGAATTTGCGGGATGGCTTGCGAATGCACCATGTCGGGCGCCGGTTTCGTCGAAGCAACCTCGGCGTTCACGCTGCTCGCCGCGATGGAGTCTCGTGTCAGCGGATGGTCGTTGACAGGGTCCGCGCGCATGGACTGTGTTGGAAATTGTAGCGGCGGCAATTTTCCTTGCGGTTCGCGCAGCAGTGCATCACGTGGACGATCACCTTGTACCCATTGCGCTTGATGCGACTCGTAGAACAGACCGCTTTCGGATACGCCTTGCTTCAGCGCCTGCGCAATTTTTGCAATGTCCGCAGTCGGCGCCGTCAGCAGTGGCGGCGCGCCAGCCTGTTGTGTGCGCTTCATCAGCTCGCTTTCGACCGGCGCTTGCCTGGCATTGGGGACCAGTTGCCCGACCAACTGCGCGGCGCGCGACAGCTGTACTGACTGCACTTTGGTCGCAGCGCCCGCGGACGAATCCGCGAGGGAAAATAGCGGGCTCGGCTGCTTCGCCATCAAGGTCAGCTCGAATCGCTCACCGGGCTTCACCGGAAAGGGAAGTTTCAAATTCAGCGGTAAGTCACCAACCAGTGCCAGAGTGCGCCCGGCGCCAATATTTTCGTGCACGATGGCAGTAACCTTTTCGCCGACTGCCCACGGCAGTTGCAGCGTGCGGGATGACGGCTCCGCCGTCAGCAAGCGTGCCGGATCAAGCCGCAGCGCGTTGGCCATCCGTGTTAACAGATCATTGGGGATCATGTCGCGGCCCGACTGCGGCACTCACCTCGCGCAAGACTATTTCTGATACAGGGCAACGATCAATTCTGCTTCGCCGCGCGAGATGGCGCAATCGTTCACCAGCCGCGCCGCGCCCGCGCCTTCGCGCGCCAATTGAATCGCTTGGTTGTACGGCGTGGCAGGTTGACTCAGCCGCAAGGCATCGAGATCGGTTTGCATTTTGGAAACTTGGGCGCGCATATCGCTCAATTGCGATTCCAACCTTGAGGTTTCGAAGTGCTCCTCCTGTTGTTCCAGCGCTCGCTGCCATTGCGGACGTGCACGTCCGGACCAGCGCAGGAAGATCAGCAGTTCCAACGCGTACACCGCGAGTACGGCGATGACACCGACCAACAATTCGCGCCAGGTGATAACCAGTGATTCCATGAGAACAGATGCGCATCTAGGTTGATTCCAGTTTGCACCGTTGAACTCGCAACGTCAATTGGGTAAACCGGAATCCCCGTAGGTCTGATGCAGTCGCTGCTGCGCATTCAGACTCGAGATGACCACGCGCAGCTCGTGCATCCAATCTTGGGTCAGAATACGAATCTCCGCATCCTGCTGCATGATGGTGCTGATCAGTTCGCGCTTGTTGTCACGCTGTGGCGGCGCGACCGTGCCGCCCAGGTCGATTTTGCTGATTTCATCGATGAGCCGGGCACGCTCGTCTTCCGTCGCAATCAACTCGTCCCAGCGGCTCGCCCGCGCCGCATCCAGCATACGCCGGGTGAGGGTCAGAACCGCTTCATAGGATTCAATGATGCGTTCCCCATCCACCGTGATCTCATACCTTGCCGTAACTCAACGACTCGCGGCTGTCCGGTTGCAACGCTTGCTCAATGGTGGCAGGGCGCTGCGTCGCGCCCAGCGCTTCCCACGCGCCCTTCAGCTCCAGCAGCAGCCTGGCGACTTCGTCCAGCATCTTGACGTCGTTTTTCAAGTTCGCCAACAGCAGGCGATCGCTCATATAGTCGTACAAGTCCAGCAGATTTTGAGCGATTTCGCCACCGGCTTCCACGTCTAAAGCCGCGCGCAGGCCTTCATCGATAATCGAAATCGCTTTGGATATTTCACGGCCCTTGTTCGCCGGTTGACGATTCATGATGCCGATTTTCGCGGCGCGCAAAGATTGAATCGCGCCGTCATAGAGCATGATGATCAGTTGTTGCGGGCTGGCCGAGGCGACGCCGGTTTCCACAACGAGATTTGCGTAAGATTTGACTGCCCTTTGGGTTGCGCTGGACATTTTTTTCTCCTGGTTTATAGACGTGCCAACTGCTGGCTGAGGAAGTTGCTTTGCGATGTCATGCGACTGATGGTGGCGTCCAGCGCGGTGAATTGCGCGCGGTAACGCTTCTCCACGTCGACTAACCTTTGATTGAGTACGTCGCGTTGATGACCGATATCTTTCACCGAAGAATTCACCCCGTTCTTGCGTGAATTGATCAGTCCCTTATCCCCGGTGAAATCTTCCAGCATGGCGCTCATGAAATGCGCGTACCCGCGTGAAAAGTTAACCGTTCCGCGGTCTCCGGTATTGCCGTCGTTGATCAGCAACTTGAGGCCTTCGGCCGCGTTGCCTTTGGCGCCGGTCAAAAATTGTCCGGAACCGGTAGCCGCGGCGCCATTGATGGTGCCGGCCACGTCGGTCCCATCGGTTGGCGTAGGAACACCGCCCAGCAGCCCTGCCGCTGCGGTGCCGGATAGCCTGACTTTCGAGCTCGCGCCAAACGTGTTGCCCTTAATCGTCAGCACGCCCGCCGCTTCGCTTACGGTGACGCTCAATCCTTTGCTCGACAGGTCCGCTGCGCCGTTGATCGCGGACTGCAGCGCCGTCGCCAGCGTGGCAGCGGTATAGGTACCCGCGGCGAGCGTAACCGAAGCGTTTGCGCCGTCGACGCTGACGGAGATCTGATCGTTGCTGCCTGAAGTGACAGTCAGTCCGGCGGCACCGGCGCCGGTGATCGAACCGTGGGTCGCCAGCACGCTCACGTTAACCGCGTAAACGCCAGAGCGCGTGCTGGCGCTTGAACCGGCGACACTCACCAAGCTGTCGGTGGCAGTGCTCAGCGTCGCGAACAAACCCAATACACCGTTTGCGTCCGAGCTCAACGCCTCGGTCAATTTGGAAGAATCAAAGGCGAGCGAACCGTCGCGCTGCAAGCTTACGCCGACCTGGGATAGTTTCTTTAAATTGCCGCCGGAAAGATTGGTCGTCAGCGCGTCGCGCAATTTTGCCTGAATCGTGCGTATGGCTGAGTCGCCGATCAGCACGCCGCCCTGCTTGGTGCCAGCATCGTAGCCGGCGAGCTGATGGATGGTCTGATTCAATTCGTTGAACGCTTTGACGAAAGACTGAACCAGCGTGGTGATGCCGCCGGAATCGCGCGCCACCGAAATATTGCTGCTGCCCACTTTGAGCAGGTTGAGTGTCACACCTTGCAGCGCGCCCGTGACACTATTCGATGCACTGCTAAGTGAAATCCCGTTCACACTGAGGCTGGCGTTTTGCGCCTCTTGCGCCTGCGTCAAGTTCTGCGTCGCAGCCGGATCATGCGCTAACAGCGCGCGGACCGAAGCGTCGCCCGCCGCGGTGATTTTCACGCTGCGATTGGCGCCGCTCCCGCTTGCTTGTAACACGAGCTTGTACGGGGTCGCCGCGTTACCGTCGTTGACGATGCTGGCCTTCACGCCGATGCCGACGGCATTGATCGCGTCGCGAATTCCAGTCAGCGAATTGTTCTTGCTATCGATAGTCACGGTGCCAGAGGTGGACGCGGCGTCCTGCGCAAAGCTCGCCCCGGTGTAAGTCCCGCTCGCCAGAGTCCCGCCGCTGATCGTCCCAAACTGAAAGGTAAGAGTGGTGCTGGTTCCCGCGCCGATCGCGGCGGTAGTGCTACTTTGCCCTGCGCTCGACAATACCTGCGATTGAGCCAGGCGGCTAATCTGCACCGAGACGTTGCCGGCCGAGGCTATCGAGCTGGCCGTCGCCGTGAGCACGCTGCTGTCCGAGGCAGTCGCCGTGTAGCCTTGAAATTTGGCCGGGGTGTTCAGCGCATCGATGGCGCTCTTGAACGCCGACAAAGCGCTTTGCACACTGCCATATGCCGAGAGTTTGGCCTGGAAGCCCGCTTCTTTGCGGTCCAGCGCGCTGATCGGCTGGCGTTCCACCGACATCAACTGGCTGACGATGGAATTCACGTCGAGGTTTGATCCCACCCCGGGTAGCGATAGTGCCATTGAACCGTCCCCTGACTTTAACTACGCGTAATGTTTAACGGTGCGACAGGGCGCAGCTTGAGAGTCGCCCCTCAAACCGCGAACTGTGTCAGGCCTTACCTTTGATCAACAGGCCCTGCAAGCGGTCAAGCGCCTTGGAAATTTCCATGGCTTCCTCCGAGGGAATCTGCTTGATCACCTCGTCGGTCGAGGAATCCATCACCTTGATCACGGTCTTCCCGGTATCGGAGTCAACCGAAAATCGCAGTGACTGAGATACCCGTGAAACTTCCCGATTGAGCATCTCGGTTACGTGTTTCACCTGCTCCGGGCTGGGCTGAGCTGCCTTGGCTTGCGCCACCGCTGCTGCCTTCCCCTCATCCTCAGCTTGACGCGATCGCGCTACCGCCGATCCTGCCGGTCCCGCTGCACTGGAGGCTTTCTCCGGTGCGTTGCCAACGGACTGAATATTCATGATTCCACCTTCCGCGTTTGGACTCGCGGCGACTGGTCTTCAAGCCGCCGCGGATCCTGTTCCGCTATCCGCTACCAAGCCGCGCAGATGCACCTGCATCGGCACCGCGGGTAGCGGTATCACCGGTTATTACCTCAGCAGGGTCAACACGTTGTTCGGCAATGCATTCGCCTGCGCCAACATCGCGACACCGGCTTGTTGCAAGATCTGTCCACGTGTCAACTGCGCTGTTTCGCTGGCAAAGTCGGTGTCCTGGATTCGGCTGCGCGCAGCGCTCAGGTTCTCCGACGTCGTCTGCAGACTCGAGATGGTGTTGCCAAAACGGTTCTGCACCGCACCGAGTTGCGCGCGAATCTTGTTCACTTGCGACAAGGCCGCGTCCACGATATCGATGGCCGTATTGGCGCCGCTCACCAGCGAAATATCGATGCTCGACACATTCGCCGCGGTTGATCCGATCACCGCGTTGGCTGCGCCCACCACCACGCCGTTGGCCACGGTCGACGAAACCGTGAAGCCGGAATCGGCGCTGAGCGTCACTTTCCCGGTAACGCGCACGGAATCGGTAGTACCACTGGTGACCGTGATACTGGACGACGCCGCGTCGCCGGCAATGGCCGCGGTACCGGTTCCCGAGTTAGTAAAGTCTTGGATGGTGATGTCCTTGCCTTCCGCATTGGTAAACGTCACCGTATCGCCCGCGGCGTTTAGTTTTGCCGTTACTCCGGTCTTGGACGAAGCGTCGTTCGTCGCCGCGACGATGGCGCTCAAGTCCGTCGTTGACGAGATGGTTGCGTTGATTTGCGTCGCGGTTCCGCCGCCATTTAAGGTGAAAGAAATAGTTCCGGTATTGGCGATGCTGGTCAAGGTTGCGTTGGTTTCCGCTTTCGCCCTGACCCCAGTGCTACCAGTGACCGCGTTGACCGCGGTAGCAATAACCGATGCCTGGTCGTTGGCTGCGACACCAACCGTGGCCGAACCGGCGGAACCCGACACCGTCAGTGTCTGTGCCGTAACCGTGTTACCGGCGGGCGCGGTATTCGCCGCTGCGGATACGCCGCCCAGACCGCTGCCACCGTTACCGACGCCGCTAACCGTATTGTTCTTCAAGTCGGTCGCACGTGCACCGGTGATCGACACGCCAATTGTTTGATTGGCTTCCGCGCCCACTTGGAATTGCTGTCCTTGATATGTTCCATCCAGAACTTTCAGACCGTTAAACGACGTCGTATTGGCGATCCGCGTAAGTTCGCTCACTAACTGATTCACTTCAGAATTCAGCGCGGCCCGGTCGGTCGTGCTGTTAGTTGCATTGGCGGACTGCACCGAAAGTTCGCGCACACGCTGCAGGATTTCCGTCGACTGTGCCAGCGCCCCTTCCGCCGTTTGCGCCAGCGAAATACCGTCATTCGCGTTGCGACGCGCCTGATCCAGACCGCGAATTTGCGAAGTCATCCGTGCCGCAATCGCCAGACCGGCCGCATCGTCTTTCGCGGAATTAATGCGCAGGCCAGAAGACAAGCGCTGCAACGCTTGCAGCACCGAGCCTTGTGACGTTCCTAGATTTCGCTGCGCGTTTAGCGAAGCGATATTTGTGTTAATGACTTGCATCTCAATACTCCTTTAGCTTTGATGGTGAACCGCCAAGTAGCGCTGTGTTTGCGTACAACCCACAGGCCATGTAACGGCAGAGATGCTGGTTTTCTTTAACCGCGAAGGAGTCGCGCTACAGAGGGGAAAACGCGCGCGGAGTACCGCTTGTCTAGACTAGTAACGGAGTGACTCTCACTTTTCTTGAACGCGCATTTTCATTCACGCAAATGCAAACGCTCGGATGAACTGTCACTGCGTAGTTTCAAACGTATGAAGAATTCGGCGACCGTGCCGTTAGTGATCTCACTTGAAAGCGCAAGTGTGCCGCACGCCTTGCATCACCGCACGTGGAGTCGTTCAAATGAGCGTCATCAGAAAAATTCCTCTGCTCGTACCGAGCCTGCCGCGGATCGAGCAGTTGCTTCCATATCTGCGTGAAATCGACAGCAATCGCCGCTATACCAATTTCGGCCCGCTGGTGCAGCGCTTCGAGGCGCGTATCCTGCGCGAGCTCAATGGCATCGGCCGCATGCAGACAGTCACGACTTGCAATGCGACCCTGGCGCTCGAGCTGGCGCTGGCGGCGATGAATTTGCCCAGCGACGCGCGCGTGCTGTTGCCGGCGACCACCTTCGTCGCCACCGCAACCGCGGTGTTGCGCGCCGGCTATCACCCGCTGCTATCCGACATCGATGAACACAATTGGTTACTCACACCGGACATCGCTCGTGCCATGCTCAAGACTGCAACGTTCGACGCCGTGTTGCCGGTCGCGGCGTTCGGCTGCGCGCAGGATGTAAGTGCATGGGATCAGTTTCAGGAAGACTACGGAATACCGGTGTTGATCGATGCCGCCGGTGCATTCGGCAATCAGGAGATCGGTCATCGCACGCCGGTCATCTTTAGCTTTCACGCGACCAAGGCACTTGGTTGCGGCGAAGGTGCGTGTCTGGTGTCCAATGATCTCGCGCTCGTAGAAACAGTTCGCCAACTCAGCAATTTCGGAATCAATCCCGAGGGCGGCGATGTGAATCTGGTCGGCACCAACGCCAAATTATCCGAGTATCACGCGGCAGTCGGCCTGGCGTCATTGGACAACTGGGCGGACCAACGCCGCCGCTATCTGACGCTCACCGATCGCTACCTGGCGGGATTGCAACGATTCTGCCCCGAGCTAACTCTGCAACAGCGCCCGCGGCAAGGGGTCTATCCCATTCTGCCGACGCTGTTACCGGCAAGTGCGAATGCGATTCAAATCTCGGTCCAGCTCGAAGCGGCCGGCATCGAAACCCGACGTTGGTACTGTCCGCCGTTATACGAACATCCGGCATTCCGTACCTGCAAACAATGCGGCCCCCTGCCAAACGTGGACAAGTTAAGCGCGCGCATGCTGGGCTTGCCATTTCATCTGGACTTGTCCGAGCCCGATATCGAAACCGTCTGTCACACGGTGGCGGATTTGCTGTCGAAAGATCGCGCGCGACTTGAATCGGTCGCCTGGTAGCAACGTCAACCCGACGATCACACTTCCAGGCTGGTCTGTGCCCGGATCTGCGCCCCTACTGCATCCGCGCCGTGCTCCGCGATGCTCTGCAAAATACTCAAGCTGCCGCCCAGATACGGAGGCAGAAATCGTAGCTCCAATCCGGCCTCGCTGAAGGCTTGCGCGGAATAAAGAGTTCGCCCACCCGGAGAGTTCACGTAGACGCGGGCACCCAAGTGCTGTGTGATTGCAATGATGCGGGCTGCTCCGCGCAACGCCGGATCGATGGGCAATGCGCTGGAACGCACGGTCTTGCAGGGCAATCCCAGATCGGCACACAACACATGCAACAGACGCTCGAGATACTCCACCGGAGTCGCGCTGAATGCCGTCAGGGCGGTGCGCAACGCCGGTGACAGTTTCGCCACGTTTGACAGTGCCGGAAAACGCGGAAACTGCGTCACCATACGTTGCTCGGCGTCGGCTGGGAAACGCAACTGGTGAATCGCTGCGTCACGCTCCACTCTGTCCACCGGCAATGTCAACCAGCGCACCACTGCATCATGGCCCGGCAGTTGATTGCGATGCACCCATCCACGCCGGGAAAATTGCACGCAGTCGTAGAGCACGAACAAATCGCACGCGGCGAACAAGCGGAAATATCCGGGGTAGGGAATGAAGTACGGCTGCATGATGGCCAGGGTGCGCGCGGACCCCGGCGAGCGCGGAGTCTCAGCCAAGCGCCGTCACGAAGAAATCGCCCATCTCGGCGGCACAGCGAACGTCGTCGTACAGCACGTGGCGGCGCGCTCGAATCTGCGCCACGACATGCGCGCGATAGATTGGGTCTTGCGCCACGCGCAGCGCGAGCTCCAGATAATGCGCGGAATCTTCCGCCACGCATTCAAGAAAATTCATCTGGCCATAGCACGCGAGCGTGGCGCGCCCGCGCAGATACGGCGACGGCAAAGTAACCACCGGCGCACCGGCGGCAAAGGCCATGAAACTGGTGGTGCCGAGTCCGAAATGAAATGGGTCGAGGATGACATCCGCCACGGCGAGTATCTGGCTGAAATCCTCGGCACCCGCGAACGGAAGGAAGCGCACGCGATCGGCGTTCTTGCCAATCGTCTGCTGGAATCGCTGCCGAATCTGCGCATGCCAGTTGCGGTGCCGGTCGTCTTCGAACAACAGGATAGTCGCCTGCGGGTCGCGTGCCAGCAGATCACGCAGCAGGAGATCGAAATCCGGATGTAGCTTCTGCAGTTTCGTTGGGCAAACATAGGCCGGTGTCGATTCGGGCAGCCCCAGTTGCGCGCGTGTCTTGGTGACGCGTGGTTCGCCGAGAAGCGGCAAGGTCGCGTTGTAGTGCGACATTTGCAACAGCTTTTCGGTGTAGTGTTCTTGCGCGTTTTCCCCTTCGAGATAGCGGCTGGAAAGATACACATCCATGTTGGGAATGCCGGTGGTCACGGGATGCCCGCCGGATACGCATTGCAGACGCGCCAGCCGTGCGAAAGATAAGAAGAATGTAAACGGGTCCATGCCGATATCGGTGTAAACGAGAACATCCAGCTCCAATTGTGCGACCCGTTCGCGCGCAGTAGAAAGAGACAAAGGGCCTAATGTCAGCTCGCGCCGCACCACCGCGGCGAGTGACGCCGATACCTCGTCGCGTTTCTGCCCCACGTGAATCAAGGTGACATCAAAGCGCGGATCGCGCGCGAGGCATTCAATGGTGGGGCTGATGTAGTTGCCCACCGAATGTTTCCAGAAAAACCGCGAAATAAATCCCAGCTTGACTGGCGCGCCAGCGGTGCGCGCACGCGCCGCATGCGGCGCGACCGCACCCAACGACGGGCAGGCGCGCAGATACAGTCTTGCGACTGCGGCTTGAACGTCCCGATCGTTGAAGCCCTGGAAGGCGAGGAAGAAATTGGTGTCGGCGAATTTAAGCAGGTCCGGCTCGGTAATGCTCAACGGCTGTAGTTCCAACTCTCTCAGTTGCCGTTCGACCGCCGCACGGCAGTGTTCGACTTCTGCCTGCGTCCCCATGATCGCCGGAACCAGTGCGGCAAGCTTGATCCGCAGAGAGTCATTGCGGCACAACTCATTCGAGCGCGCGAACCAGCGACGCGCTTTATCCACTTGCCCGTCGGTCTGGCAGGCTTTTGCCAGATTGGCGGCCGCATCGGCAAAATCGGGGTGCAATTCCAAGGCTTTCAGAAACGCCTGCTCCGCTTGTTCAAACTGACCTTCTTCGGTGAAACACAGTCCGAGGCCGTTGTAGGCCTCAGGAAAATCCGCACGGTAGCGCAGCGCCGTCTCAAACGATTTGCGTGCCTCCGCGCGATTCTCGCGCAGACTGTGCAGCAAGCCCAAGTTGTTATGACCCTCTGGCAGTTCGGGATCGGCCTCGACGGCACGGTTGAAACACACCCACGCTTCTTCGGTCAGGCCGGACTGGTAGTACACCGCGCCCAAATTGTTCCAGGCATAGGCGTAATCAGGCTTCAGTTGCAGCGCGCGCTCGTAATGCGGCAGCCCTTCATCGATACGGCCCAACCCCACCAGCGTGGCGCCGAGATTGACGTGCGCCTCAGGATAATCGTCACGGCTGGCAACGGCGCGTTCGAAACAAATCATCGCCTGTTGCTGATCGGGGGCCTCCATTCCCAGTAACAGCACGCCCAGGTTGTTGTGAGCCTCGGCAAAATCAGCCCG
>JAYUZG010000009.1:0-5042 GCA_043751985.1 Betaproteobacteria bacterium | reverse complement strand
TACACTGTTCTTTCGCACCATTGAAGGAGGAGATTCAAAATGAACAAGACGGGATATATTGCAATCGTGATCAGCGTATTCGGCATGGCGCTGGCGTTTGTGGCGGGCATCGCGGTTGGAGAGAACGCGGCGCCGGTCGAATCGAAGGGCGTACAGGCAGGCGCCGCTACTTTTCTCGAACTCGCCAAGGAAATCGATTATCTGGATGGCCGTCAGCTCAGAATGCGCGTCGTCACCATCGAACCCGGCGGCGTAGTCGGTGTTCATTCGCATAGTGGTCGGCCCGCGGTGGCGTATATGGTTCAGGGCATCTTGACCGAGCACCGCGATGGCGGCGTGGTACACACGCGTCAGCCGGGCGACACCTGGTCAGAAGGCAAGGACGTGACGCACTGGGCGGAGAACCAGGGTGGTGAAACGGCAATCGTGGTCGCGGTGGACGTGTTCAAACCGTAGCTGAAAGTTAGTTTTCACGACCGTTCGCCCTTCAGGGTGAACGGTCGCTATGAGGTGTGCTACTTCATCAGATTCTGCTTGAACCAATTCAGCGCCGGGGTGGAGGCGTGCTGGAAACCTTCGCCGACGTAAGCGTCGAAGTGGCCACCGGGAAGAATCACCAATTGCTTGGGCTCACGTGCGCGCCCATAGGCCTCGATCGCCAGGTCGGTCGGCGTGAGCACGTCGTTTTCCGCCACGATGACCATCAAAGGCGTAGGTGAAATCAGGTGTATGTTCGCGGACGGGTTGTATTCGAGCGCGAGCTCCAATGAGCGCACCGTCTGCTGATTCTTCCAGTTGGGCGCGCGCGCAGCACCGGTCTTGATGAACCAGTCGAAGGAATCCTGAGTGGGCAATGCCGACGGTTTGCCTTGCTCCGCCACCACCGGCAGGTAGTTGATCTTGCCCGAGGTGTATTCTTCCGCGCGGTCAGACGCCAGCCAAGCCACGGTGCCGGGGAAGTGATCGGCGCGCACCAGCCGGCGGAAATTTTCCATCGCGTTCACCAGCGGCACTTGCGCTACCGCGCATTTCACGCGGCGATCGAACGCGGCGAGATGCAGAACGTGCGCGCCACTATACGAGGATCCCCAAATGCCGATGCGGTTTGTATCGACCATCGGCTGCAACGTCGCCCAGGTGATGGCGTTCTTGTAGTCCTCGTGCTGCATAGCCGGATCGATGTGGCCGCGCGGTTCGCCCTGGCTGTCGCCAAAATTTCGATAGTCGAACACCACCACCACGAAGCCGCCGTTGGAGAATTTGGCAGCGAAGTCATCCAGATACATTTCTTTCACCGCGCTCCAGCCGTGGGCCATGACAATGGTGGGCCGCTTTTCGCCCGCTTTGAGACCGCTGGGGACGTACAGCCAACCGCCCATGTTCAAGCCCACACTTTTAATTGCGATGTCTCGCCGAGTGAAGTTGTCCGCCGACTGCGCGGTCTGCGACAGCAGAGCCACCAGCGTGACGGTGATAAGCAGCAGAATACGACGCAGGCTATTCATTTTGCTTTCCTCCTCCGAGTGATTGAATACGCGCTAAGGTCGGCGCACTCAACTTATAAACCTGACGTGGAGTCGCGTCAACACTCCGGGCGTCGTAGCAAATTGCCCCGGGTCTAGGAATATTGCGGCGGTCTAGGTATATTGCAACGGTCTAGTTATATTGCAGTGGCCTAGGTATATTGCGTCGAACCCATGGCCGCGGAGCACTCAATGATTGCGCGAGATACGACACGAGCATCCACCTTCAGCACCGATGATGGCGTCGCACTGCACTACGAAGAAACCGGCAGCGGCACACCGATCGTGTTCGTGCATGAGTTTGCCGGAGACAGCCGCAGTTGGGAGCCGCAAGTGCGGCATTTCTCGCGCCGCTATCGTTGCATCACTTACAACGCGCGCGGTTATCCGCCGTCTGACGTGCCGACGGAAGTCGAGCGCTACTCGCAGCAACGCGCGCGCGATGACATCTTGTGCGTGCTGGATCGGCTCGGCCTCGAGCGCGCGCACATCGTCGGGCTCTCCATGGGGGGCTTCGCCGCGCTGCATTTCGGCATCACGCATTCGGCGCGCGCCTTGTCGCTGGTGGTGGCGGGCTGCGGCTACGGCGCGCATCCGGATCAGTACGCGCAGTTTCAGCAACAGGCACGCGAGCTCGCGCGCACTATGCTGGATCAAGGCATGGCGCATATCGCAGCGACCTATGGTCATGGTCCCGCGCGCTTGCAATTAAGAGACAAAGACCCGCGCGGCTTCGCCGAGTTCGTGAAAAATTTCGCCAGTCATTCCGCGCAAGGCTCGGCTAATACCATGCTGGGTTACCAGGCGCGGCGGCCTTCCTTGTATAACCTGACTGCCGAGATGGCGCGCATCAGTGCGCCGACATTGATCGTTGCCGGAGACGAAGACGATGCGACACTGGAACCGTCGTTGCTGATGAAGCGAACCATCGCGACGTCGGGACTTGCTGTGTTACCGAAGAGCGGGCATGTCTTGAACATCGAAGAACCGGCGCTGTTCAATCGCCTGCTGGAAGATTTTTTTAATCAGGTCGAGGCTGGCCGCTGGGCGCCGCGGCGCGCCGCCGTATGATGGAGCAATAGATGAGCGAGGCACTGGCGCATCTTCGAGTTATCGACTTGACGCGCGTGCGGGCCGGGCCGACTTGCGTCAAGCAATTCGCCGACTGGGGCGCGGACGTGATCAAGGTGGAAATGCCAGCAAGCGCGAGCGAAGATGGCTTCGGCCCGCGTGACGGATCGGACTTTCAGAATCTACATCGCAACAAGCGTTCGCTAACTCTCAATCTCAAACATGCACGCGGCGTGGAAGTGCTCAAGCGATTGGTGCGCAACGCAGACGTGCTGGTTGAAAACTACCGGCCAGACGTCAAGCACAAGCTCGGCATCGATTACGCCACTTTGTCCCACGAAAACCCGCGCTTGATCTACGCCAGTATTTCCGGTTTCGGGCAAGATGGGCCGTATCGCGATCGCGCCGGTTTCGATCAAGTCGCGCAGGGCATGGGCGGCTTGATGGCGGTGACCGGCCTGCCGGGGCAAGGCCCGCTACGCGCCGGGATTCCGGTGGCGGATTTAAGCGCGGGCTTATATGCCGCGCTCGGCATCCTGATCGCGTTGCAGGAGCGAAGCCACTCGGGCAAAGGGCAGTGGGTGCAGAGCTCGCTGCTCTCTGCGATGATTGCGATGATGGATTTTCAGGCGGCGCGCTGGCTGATGGAAGGCGAAGTGCCGCAACAAGCCGGCAACGATCACCCCACTTCGATGCCGACCAGCGTCTATCCGACCGCAGACGGTTTCGTCAATATCGCCGCCGCCGGTAGCGCCATCTACGCGCGCTTGTGCGAGGCTCTCGGCGCGCCTGAGCTTGCCTCTCACCCGGACTATGCAAACGCGGCGGCGCGTTCGGACAACCGAGTCGCGTTGAATCAAGCGATCGCCCATCGCACTTGCCCGTATTCTTCCGCAGCTCTCATTACCTTGCTCAATGACGCGGGTGTGCCGTGCGGACCGATCTACTCGATGGACCAAGTATTTGCCGATCCGCAAGTGCGGCATCTCGGACTGGCGGTGTCCGTCGCGCGATCCGATGGCGCGGACTTGCAGTTGGTCGGGCCCGCCGTGCAGCTCTCACGCACGCCCGCGCGGATGAAGCACGCGATGGGCGTGGCCGGCCAACACAACGATGCAATATTGAGTGAAATTGGTTATTCCGAATCCGAGATTGCCACGCTGCGCGTGGCTAAGGTAATTTAGAGGGAGCAAACGATGAGCGAAGCAAAATTGCGAGTCGAGCGCGATGCGGCGATCGGCCGGCTCGTACTGAGCAACCCGGCACGGCGCAACGCCATCAGCGGCGCCATGTGGCAGGCTATTCCGGCGGCGGTGGCGGAGTTCGAAGCGGATGCCGCGATCCGTTGCATCGTGGTGCGCGGCGAGGGCGAGGAGGCGTTCGCCGCCGGTGCGGATATTTCGGAGTTCGAAGCGCGGCGATCGAGTGAACGCGATGTCGCGCAGTACGACGCTCAGATCGAGGCCGCTCATGTCGCAATTGAGTCCTGCGCGAAACCGGTCATCGCGCAGATATACGGGTTTTGCATCGGTGGCGGGCTGGCGATCGCGTTGTCTTGCGACCTGCGCTATGCCGCAAGCAACAGCCGCTTTGCGATTCCCGCGGCGCGGCTCGGCCTTGGTTACGGCGCACGCGGCATCAATCGGCTGGTAGCGACGGTGGGTCACGCGAATGCGCGCGAGATACTGTTCAGCGCGCGCCGCTACGATGCGCAAGAGGCGCTGGCCATGGGTTTGGTGAATCGCGTATTGCCGGATGCAGAACTCAACCGTTACGTGGGCGAGCTGACGCGAGGTCTTGCCGAGAATGCGCCACTGACTCAGGCGGCCGCCAAGGCTACGATCAATGCGATCATTACGTCGCACGGCGATTTTACTGAGGCAAACAGAATGATCGCGCGCTGCATGCAGAGCGAAGATTACGCGGAAGGCCGGCGCGCGTTCATGGAAAAGCGCGCGCCGCAATTCAGAGGAAAGTGATACTTGCAAAGACGAACACCAGGTAGACGAGAGGCAGACGAAACATGGGAATAAGCCGAGTCGAAGCGTTACAGGCGATGCCGATTTTCGGCGGCATTCGCGATGACGTGCTGGAATATCTTCTGCGCGCTAGCGAGGTTATCTCCGTTCCCAAGGACAAATTTTTCTTTCACCAAGGCGAGCGGGCCGAGGCGATGTACGTGCTGGAGACAGGTGAGGTCGCAGTGCTCAAACTGTGGAACCGCGAGCATTGCGTTCTGCGCCATTTACAGGCCGGAGATTGTTTCGGAGAAATGGCGCTGATGGACTTGTTTCCACGCAGCGCCGCGATTCAGGCGCTCACCCAGTGCACTGCGATACAGCTCTCCACCGCCAGTTTCCAGAAAATCTATGACATGGACGTCACTCAATTTGCACTGATCCAGATGAATATCGGTCGTGAAGTAAGCCGTCGGCTGCGCGTCGCGGA
>JAYUZG010000008.1:0-10904 GCA_043751985.1 Betaproteobacteria bacterium | reverse complement strand
TTACTCAGCAGTCGCCAATTAAGACGACACATTCCAAGTTTCGGCGCTCTATGATGGAGACGGCAGTGTGTCGCACAAGTTACCGACTTCTGAGTAATTGCCCGTGCGAAGTGCGCGTGATCGTCGATGACCTCATCTTCGGTGACTTCGATCACTATGCGGTCTGCATCGATGCCGCAGCGCCGAGCAGCACTCAGTGTGCTGTCAATCGCAGTTCTGGATTGCTCCAGGCTACGCGGCAAGAAATTGAGATTCAGCCAAGTGCTTAACTTCAGGCGCGCGGCCAGTTCGATCGCAACGACACGGCTTTCTTCGTCGAAGCGGTACTTCTCCGCATGAGGTACTTGGCCCAGAATGCCGGGCGCGCCTTCCCGGTTTGGACCGCGAATAAGCGCCTCATAAGATACGACCTCGCGCGAACCTGCGTGGACAATCGGCTGGTAGGGAAACGTATACTTGGGAATTTCGGCCGCGTCGCGCGTCCCAAAGTACGGCGCAGGAATATTCATCTCAGGCGGCGGCGTTCGAGTCTTGTGCCGGTCCGGAAATCTTCGCGCGCCATCGGCCGGCCGCAAACACTGAGAGGAGTTTTTTGGCGCGGCCAGAATCGACTGTTGAAAATACCGAGTTCTTGCCAAAGAAGTCGTTCACGCCCGCCAAGGTTACGATGTCCTCTGCGGTAATCTCCGCAAACCCCATGGTCCAACTGGCAAACGCACGCCTGGAGATAGGCTCGCGGATAATCTGGATCAGTTTGTGATGGCGATTATCTTGCCTGATGCGTTCGAAGATTGTGTCCACCGCGCCCTCGTTGCCTTCTAGCACCTGGAAGAAGCTCTGATCCACATAGAGCAGCATCCCGGTCACGTCAGCCGCAGCGTTCTTCTTTCGCGCCTGATCCAGCAGAGCTTTGAGTCCAGTCGAATCAAACGCGTGTCGCGCGGCGCTCGAATAGATACAGTGAATGAGTGATTTCATTGAAAATGCCCAAACTACAGTTGACGCGTCGACGTTAATTGGACGCAATAATACGCCTCACTATCATAGGTCTTCGGAAAGAACGCGAAGTACTTGAGGCTGGGGCACAGCTACAGTCAGTAACGGGCATCTTCAGGTATGTCGCCGCCTGGCCAGTCTTCCGCTTTTTTCACCGAGCCCGGTCGCCGCTGACCCGTAAAGGGCACGGCCTTGCCGAATGCCCTCTGCCTTCCAAGAGGTTCCCCTTCACCGAGCGGCAGGTCGGATTTGACGAAGGCTGCGGCCGTATTCAGCCGTACCACGCCCGCGCCGAGGTGGAGAAATCTCGGTCCCCAACATGACGGGCTAAGCATTTCTCTCGAAGGCGAGACGGTGAGCTGGCCGTCTGCGCCTACGCGACAGCACTCCGCACGATAACTACTGCTCGTACGCGAGGACGCGCTGCCCGCATGCAGGTGTGCGTAGGTCCGGTGTCATGGGAACTCGTTGGGGTTTACTGGAAAAATGCACAGCATGCTAACATTTGCGGTATGTCAGTCGCATCGGGAGCGTCCCGGGTGATTTCGCTGCGCGCAGAGCGCTCACCAGATCAAGAACTACGAGGCAAGCATGGCCGGTCACAGCAAATGGGCGAATATCAAACACAAAAAGGAACGTACCGATGCCAAGCGCGGCAAAATTTTTACCCGACTGATCAAGGAAATTACCGTCGCGTCGCGACTGGGTGGCCCCGACCCCGATAGCAATGCGAGGTTGCGACTCGGAGTTGACAAGGCGTACGCGAACAACATGCCGAAAGACACCATCGAGCGCGCGATCAAGCGTGGCAGTGGTGAACTGGAAGGCGCAAATTACGAGGAAATCCGCTACGAGGGATACGGCATCGCCGGCGCCGCGGTGATCATCGATTGCATGACCGACAATCGCACGCGCACGGTGGCGGAAGTGCGGCACGCGTTCACAAAATTTGGCGGCAATCTCGGCACCGATGGTTCGGTGGCTTTCATGTTCAAGCACTGCGGGCAACTCATCTTCGCCCCTGGCGTGAGCGAAGACAAAGTCATGGAAGCGGCGCTTGACGCCGGCGCGGAAGACGTGATCAGCAACGACGATGGCAGCATCGAGGTCATTACTCCGCCGAACGACTTTCTCGCGGTGAAAGCGCGGCTGGAAAAAGCCGGACTCAAACCCGAGCTGGCGGAAGTGACCATGAAATCGATGAATGACGGCCTACTCAGCGGAGACGAGGGCGTGCGCATGCAGAAACTGCTCGATGCCCTGGAAGCGCTCGACGACGTGCAAGACGTCTACACCTCTGCGGTGATCGAGTACTGAACGCCTTGCCGAGTGACGCTGTGTCTGCCGCGCCAGTCAGAGTCGCGGCGCGAGCAGCGACACGAATTCTCGGTATCGATCCGGGCCTGCGCATCACCGGTTACGGAATTCTCGACCGCACCGGAGCGAAACTCGTCTACGTCTGCAGCGGCCGCATCAAGACGCCGGATGGAGAGCTGCCGCAGCGGCTGAAAGCGATTCTGGATTCGCTGGCGCAGGTCATCGCTGAATATCAGCCGCAACAAGTCGCGGTGGAAAAAGTATTCGTCAACGTGAACCCGCAATCCACTCTCATGCTGGGGCAGGCGCGCGGTGCCGCGATCTGCGCCTCGGTGCTGTCCGCGTTACCGGTGTCTGAATACACCGCGTTGCAAGTCAAGCAAGCAGTGGTCGGCAACGGTCACGCCAAGAAAGAGCAAGTCCAACAAATGGTGAGACGCTTGCTCTCGTTGCCGGCCAATCCCGGCGCCGACGCCGCCGACGCGCTGGCCTGCGCAATCTGCCACGCGCACGGCGGACAGGGTTTGGGCCGGCTGGCGACCGCAGGCTATCGCATGCGTAACGGACGACTGGTTTGATCTGATGATCGGCCGACTCAGTGGAATTCTGCTGGAGAAACGGCCGCCGATGGTGCTGGTCGAGGTAAACGGCGTGGGCTACGAACTCGACGTGCCGATGAGCACACTGTATCAACTGCCCGCGACTGGCTCGCAGGTCACTTTGTTCACGCATCTTGCCGTGCGTGAAGATGCGCATCTGTTGTTTGGCTTCGCCACGGAAGCGGAGCGGCAGACATTTCGGCGTTTGCTCAAGATCAGCGGCGTGGGTGCGCGCACGGCGCTCGCTGTGTTGTCCGGCATGTCAGTGGAAGAGTTGACCCAGGCCGTTGCCGCGCAGGACAGCGCGCGCCTTACTCGCGTGCCGGGCATTGGCAAGAAGACCGCGGAACGTTTGCTGCTGGAGCTGCGTGACAAGTTGACGCTGGTCGAAGGGACGCCGAGCACGCACTCGCTCGCCCGCAGCGACGCGTTGAATGCGTTGCTATCGCTCGGATACAACGAGAAGGAAGCCGGCTTCGCGCTCAGCAAGCTTGCGCCGGAGTTGGCGGCGGCGGAAGCGATTCGCCAGGCGTTGAAACTGTTGTCGCGCACGCAATAGTTTTCGCCCGCAGTGTAAACGCAGATCGTCGCTGCTCCGCGACATGTCGCGCGCAAGCCGAAGTAGCGCGGCGCGGCGCGCGCGGATAGAATGACTGCCATGATGTTGTCCAGGATTTTTCGCGGGCGAAGATGCCGCCCAATGACACTAGCGCTCCGCGCCGGCGGAGTGAGGATAAGCGCCCGATGATCGAAGTTGACCGTCTGATTTGCGCCGCGCCGGAAGGCGTCCAGGAAGAAGCGCTGGAACGGGCGCTGCGGCCGCGGCAGTTGGACGAATACATCGGTCAGGAAAAAATCCGTGGGCAGTTGAGTATCTTCATCGAGGCGGCACGCCGGCGCGCGGAGTCTCTCGATCACGTGCTGTTGTTCGGCCCACCCGGCCTTGGCAAGACCACTCTCGCGCACATCATCGCGCGTGAAATGGGCGTGAATCTGCGACAGACCTCAGGGCCGGTATTGGAACGCGCGGGGGATCTGGCCGCGCTGCTCACCAATCTCGAGCCCAACGACGTCTTGTTCATCGACGAAATACATCGCCTGTCGCCGGTGGTCGAGGAAATTCTGTATCCGGCGCTAGAAGATTTTCAGATCGACATCATGATCGGCGAAGGGCCGGCCGCGCGCTCGGTGAAACTCGATTTGCCGCCGTTCACTCTGGTGGGCGCGACCACGCGTGCGGGCATGCTCACCAATCCGCTGCGCGATCGTTTCGGCATTGTGTCGCGGCTGGAGTTTTACTCGACCGAAGAACTGCAGCGCATCGTCGAGCGCTCGGCACGGCTGCTGGCGGTCGAGGTGACCCAAGACGGCGCGCATGAAGTGGCGACGCGGGCGCGCGGCACGCCGCGCATCGCCAACCGGCTGCTGCGCCGGGTGCGCGATTTCGCCGAAGTGAAAGCCGACGGGCGAGTGTCACGCGAAGTCGCCGACGCCGCTTTGCGTATGCTCGATGTGGACTCGTCGGGGCTCGATGTGATGGACCGCAAATTATTGCAAGCGGTGCTGGAGCGCTTCGACGGCGGACCGGTCGGGCTCGACAATTTGGCGGCGGCCATCGGCGAGGAACGCGACACCATCGAAGATGTGCTGGAGCCGTATCTGATCCAGCAAGGCTATCTGCAACGCACGCCGCGCGGGCGCATGGCGACGGCCACGACGTATCGTCATTTCGGTCTGACCGCTCCGCGTGCCAACGCCGATCTGTGGGAAGCCACGTGAATCTTGCCCCGTTCAGTCTTCCGGTACGGGTGTATTTCCAGGACACCGACGCCGGCGGCGTCACGTTTCATGGCGCGTATCTGCAGTTTCTCGAGCGCGCGCGAACCGAGTGGCTGCGCGAGCGTGGCTTCGATTCGCGCACTTTGTCGGAGCGTTTTCACAGCCTGTTCATGGTGCGCAAATTGGAGATCAACTACCGCCAACCCGCGGTCTTGGACGACCTGTTGCTGGTGACCGCGCGGATCGCGTATCTCGGCCGCGCGCAGCTTACCTTCGCGCAGCAAGTTTTGCGAGGAACGGAACTGCTGGCCGAAGCTTCGGTGAACGTGGCCTGCGTGGGCGTCGAGGATCTCCGTCCGCAGGCTATTCCGCAGTTGATACGTAATCGCTGCGCCGAAGTTCACCCGGTAACTGATTGACCGACGTTAGAGGACTATTTGATGACAACCGTGACGCAAGACCTGTCGCTCATCCACCTGATCGCCAATGCCAGCGTATTGGTGCAACTGGTGTTGGCGGGACTGATGGGACTGTCCGCCGTTTCCTGGTGGTTCATTTTCCGCAAGATGTTTGTGATTCGCGAAGCCAATCGCAAGACGGATTCTTTCGAGCGCGGTTTTTGGAGCGGCGCGGACATGGGCACGCTGTATCACGCCGCGGTAAACGCGCATCGCAGCGCGGGCAGCATGGAGCGCGTGTTCGAGGCGGGCTTTCGCGAATTCGTGAAACTGCGCAAGCAGAGCGGAATTCCGCTCGACGTGGTGATCAATGGTACGCGCCGCGCCATGCGCGCGACCTATCAGCGCGAGATGGATCATCTTGAAGCGCACTTGTCGTTTCTGGCGACGGTGGGTTCGGTTAGCCCCTACATCGGTCTGTTCGGAACGGTGTGGGGAATCATGAACGCGTTTCGCGGTTTGTCCAATGTCGGCCAAGCGACACTCGCGCAAGTCGCGCCGGGAATCGCCGAAGCGCTGGTGGCAACGGCACTGGGTTTGTTCGCCGCCATTCCGGCGGTGGTGGCGTTCAATCACTTCGTGCGTCACATCGATAAGCTCTCCACCCGCTTCGATAGTTTCATGGAAGAATTTTCCAACATCTTGCAGCGCCAAGCGAGCGCGTCGAATAGCGTACCGTCCGCGACGGCCGCAATATGAACACCAGCCGGCGGCGTCAGCATCGGCTGATGAATCAGATCAACGTGGTGCCTTATATCGACGTGATGCTGGTGCTGCTGGTGATTTTCATGGTCACGGCGCCGTTGATGAATCCCGGTGTGGTGGACCTGCCATCGGTGGGACACGCCGCTCAGCCGAGCACGGTACCGATCGAAATCACCATTCGCGCCAATGGCAATCTGGCAGTGATCGACCGTGAACGCGCGGGTGCCGAGCGCTTGGTGCTGCTCGACGACCTGGTAAAACAAGTGAAATCGGCGCAAGGCAAGAAAGGCGAGCGGCCGGTGGTGATCGCCGCCGAAAAATCGGTGCGCTACGAGCAAGTGATGGACGTGATGGACCGGCTGCAACAAGGCGAGATCAAACGCGTCGGCTTGCTGGTGAGGCCGCGCAACTGATGTACGCACGTGCCGAAGCGCCGGGCGCGCTTGCCTCCGGCTTGCTCGCGTTTGCGGTGCACGCGGTGTTCTTCGGTTTGCTGGTGATCGGCATTTCATGGCAAAAGAAACCGGTACCGCCACTCGCGGTGGAACTATGGCGAGAAGTCACACCGCCGCTCCCGGAGCACGTGCCGCCGCAGCCTCCTCCTCTTGCGCCCGAACCCAAGGCGCCCGAGGCAAAGATCAAACCGCCCGAGCCGAAGAAGGCGCCGGAGCCGCCCAAGGCCTTGCCGCAGCGAGACGAACGAGCTGACATCGACTTGAAAGAAAAGCGCGCGCGCAAACTCGCCGAGCAAGAGGAGAAACGTCAGGCCGCGATCACGAAAAGACAGGAAGAAGAAGAACGCCGGCGCGAAGAGAAACAGCAGCAAGAAATAGCGCGCAAGCAAAAAGAAGAAGCCGAGCAAACGCGCAAAGCAGAGGAGGCAGAGAAGCATGCCGAAACGCGTGCCCGCCAGGACGAGGAATTGCAGCAGAAGCGAAAACTGGAAGAAGAGCGCAAGCGCAGCGCGGCGGCCGAAACGCAGCGGCAAGCGAAGATCGCGCAAGTGCAGCGTGAACAACGCGAGCGGCAAGAGGCAAGAGCGCGAGCGGAAACTCAACACCAAACGCAGCAACAGAAATCCATCGACGAGTTCATGGCGAGAATCCAGGCAAAGATCCGCGCGCATATCGTGATTCCGCCCAGCATGAGCGGCAATCCGGAGGCGGTCTACGAGGTGGCGCTGTTTGCCAACGGCAACCTCAACAAGGCAGTGCTCGCAAAATCCAGCGGCGTGTCGGCCTATGACGAGGCCGTGGTGCGCGCGATTCACGCCGCCGAACCGTTGCCCGTGCCGGCGGATGCAGAGCTGTTTCAACAAGCTTTTCGAGAACTGCGGCTCGCCTTCCGGCCGAATGAATAACCTGGAATTCGTGATGCACGATGTATAATTTCGCGCTCATGATCCCGGCTCGCTATTTGTTGCTGCGTACTCAAGCTCTTGGTTTGCGAACGTCACTGGTTTGGGCCGCGTGGTCTCTGGCCTTGCTCGCCGCGCCGGCACAAGCAGTGTTGACCATCGAGATCATCGGCGGTGGCGCGCAACAGATTCCAATCACCTTGTTACCGTTGCAAGGCGAGGAGCGTTTCAACGACAAGATCAGCCAGATTGTCGGCGCCGACTTGCAACGCAGCGGACAATTCAAACTCGGCAGCGTCGGCAGTGTGCGGCCTTTTCCGTCCGATCCAGCGGAAGTGAATTACCGTTATTGGAAAAGCGAGAGCGCCGAGACGCTGGTCGTCGGCCGCGTGTTGTCGCGTAACGACGGCCGCATCGATGTGCAGTTTCGCATGATGGATATCGCGCGCCAGTCGCAGATGATGGGCTTCTCCTTCGTGGTGGCGCCGGCCATGTTGCGCAATATCGCGCATCGTATGGCCGATCTGATATACGAAAAACTCACCGGTGACCCCGGTGTGTTCGCCACCAAGATTTGTTATGTGATCAAAGGCAAGGACCGCTGGGAGTTGCAGGTGGCGGACGCGGATGGCGCCGGGTCGGAATTCATCCTGGCATATAACCAGCCGATCATCTCGCCCGCGTGGTCGCCGGACGGCACGCGCATCGCGTATGTTTCCTTCGAAAAAAAGAAGGCTACGGTGTTTGTGCATTCCCTGGTAGAAGGCAAACGACTGGTGCTGGCGGATTTTTCAGGGAGTAACTCCGGCCCGACCTGGTCGCCCGATGGAAAGCGGCTGGCGGTGGTGTTGACCCACGACGGTACGTCGCAAATTTATATCGTGAACGCCGATGGAGCGGGTTTCGCGCGCGTGGCGGAGAGTCCGTCAATCGATACCGAACCGAGCTTCTCGCCCGACGGCAAACATCTGCTGTTTATGTCTGACCGCGGCGGCAGCCCGCAAATCTACCGCCTGCGCATCGGCACTGGCGAAATCGAACGCATGACGTTCGAGGGAACTTACAATGCCACGCCACGTTACAGCCCGGACGGCAAATCGTTTGTCTTCATCCATCGCAACAACGGACGCTACAACATTGCGCTGCAGGATTTCGCCACACGCCAGATGCGTTTGCTGACCGATGGTGTGAACGATCAATCCCCCACGTTTGCACCGAACGGCAAAATGGTGCTATATGCCTCAGAGATCAACGGACGCGGCATTCTCGCCGCCGTGTCCAGCGATGGCCGCATCAAACAACGCATCACCGCGCCCGAGGGCGCGGTCATCGAGCCCGCGTGGGGTCCGTTATCCATGAATCGCCGAAAGGAGACCGAATAATGAAAATCGCAAACGCCGCAGTCGCGGCCATGTTGGTGTTAGCGGCCTGTGCGGGAAATGAATCACGCGATCAGCCGCGCGCTTCGGTGGAACAGCGTGACCTGACCGAACAGCAGAAGAAGGAAGCGCAGCAGCAGGACAGCGACCGTCAGGCGCAGATTCGCAAAGAACAAGACGACCTCAAGCGGCAACTGGAAGAACAGAAGGCACGGCAAGGCAATACCACCCAGGGCGAGGCGCCGATCGTCAAGCCGCTGCCGCAGCCAACCGCGACCGGCAGCAAGGTGAAAGATGCCTGGGGTCAGTTGAAAGATCCGGCCAGCCCTCTGTCCAAGCGCAGCATTTATTACGACTTCGATCGATTCGACATCAAGGAAGAATATCAACCCATCGTCGAGGCGCATGCCCGCTTTCTTTCCGAACATCCGGAAATAAAAGTCGTGGTGCAAGGCAATTGCGATGATCGCGGCAGCCGTGAATACAATTTGGCGCTCGGGCAAAAGCGCTCCGATGGCGTGCGCCGCGCGATGGTCTTGCTCGGCGCGTCGGACAAGCAGATCGACACCACCAGTTTCGGCGCAGAGAAACCGATCGCCTTCGGGCAGGACGAAGAAAGCTGGGCTAAGAACCGGCGCAGCGATATCGTCTACGCGAACGAACCGCCGTAGTCGCGAACAAAAATCAATCGGCGGCCGGACGCGCTCGTCCCGCCGCCGTTTTTACTGGCGCGAGGAGGATCATCAAGATGAATGACGTAGGGATCGCGCTTGCCGATGTAAGCGTGGACAGCAAGTGCGCTGCGTTTCGGCGGAACCGTGCAGCGCTGCTATTTTTGTCGAGCATCGCCGCGCTGGCGCAAGCCGCGCCTGCGGCGGAACCAGAAGTGCGCATCCAATTGTCGCGCCAGCAAACTCAGCTTGCACAGTTGCAGAGCCGCGTGAGCGATCTGGGCGAGTGGCGCGCGACCGCGCAAAAAGACAACGAAGGAGCATTGGCGCGCATGCAAGAATTGCATCAGTTGCAGCAGTCCTTGGGTAACTTCGTCATGGCGATGCACGACGATCAAGCGTCGCTCGCCGGCGAGCATGCTGGCATGCGCGAGCAGCAGCGAGCTCTCAACGAGCGTCTGCATGACATGATCGCGCAGGTCCAAAAAGAGCAAACGCAGACCGGCGCGCGCGTGACCAAGATCGAAGAGCAGGGCACTGGCAAGATCATGCTGGAGTTCTCCAATCGCCTCGATCTGTTCAACTCCGAGTTGAATAAATTGCGCGGCCTGGTGGAGAAACTCACCTACGATCTGCAGAACGCGGAGAAACGCCAGAATAGTATGTACGGCGATCTCGACGCGCGCATGCGCCGGTTCGAGGGGCAAGGCAATGTCGCGGCCGACCAGAAGAAAGACCGTGAACTGCTCGCCGATTTCGAGTCGCGCCTGAACAAGCTGGAGCAGGCCGCCGCCGGCGGTAGCTCGACGACTCCCACCAACGCAGGACCCAATCCGATGCCCACGCCAAGCGCGGCTGCGGCCGCGATCGCCGCGCCGAAAGCGCTCGCATCGCCCGCCGCCGCTGCGGTGCCGGCAACGTCGTTGCCCGGAGCGAGTCTTTCCGTCACGGACGCTCCGGCGATTCAACGTGCCTATGAGACGGCGTACAGCAGTTACAAGAGTGGTGATTTCGCTGCTGCCTTGGCCGGTTTCCAAAATTTTGTGAAGCGCTATCCCAAGCACGCGCTGGCGGGCAACGCGCAGTACTGGATCGGCGACACACAATTGCAGTTGCACGAGTACCCAGCAGCCGTGCTCGCGCAACGTGAACTGATCGAGAAATATCCGGAGAGCGAGAAAGTGCCCGATGCCCTGTTCGTCATCGGCCGCGCGGAGTTCGCCAATAACAATCCAGAAGCCGCGAAGAAAACCTGGGAAGAAGTGGTCGCCAAATATCCCACCACGCCCAGCGCGGACAAGGCCAGGGCGCAGTTGCTGCGTATGAAATAGCCGGCGTTATTTGCGTGAGCGACGCAATTACACCGTTCAGCACCGTTTACCATTGACGCTACCCCACCCCGCATATAGAATGCGCGGTCTTTTTTCGGGCGGTTAGCTCAGTCGGTAGAGCAGCGGACTTTTAATCCGTTGGTCGCGAGTTCGAGTCTCGCACCGCCTACCAATTAACACAACAGGTTGCCATGCGGATAAGCATCGGGTCGCTCAGAGGTGGCCCCGGAAATTAGGACTGGCGGATAAGTGAAGTTCCTGCTCTGATGGGCGAAAGAATTGCCCGACAAAGGAGCGGTGATGAGAAGGCCA
>JAYUZG010000007.1:0-6761 GCA_043751985.1 Betaproteobacteria bacterium | reverse complement strand
ACCACCTTGCGCCGCAAGTTATACCCAACCTTGATGTCTTCTTTGTGTTCGTGAGTCACTTGATTGACTTCATCGTAGCCTTTGGGCTCAAAGAAAAAGTGGCCGATCTGGCGGCTTACCATTGCCACTAGCCAGCCGATCAGCGCAGCGGCGACCGGGTTGGTGAACAAGAGAAAATACGCGCACAGAAAGCTCAATGCACTCACCAGGTGCAGCGATTGATTAATGCTGCTGTGATGATAATAACGATGGTCGTCCCATCGCTGCACTTCAAGGGCTTGCAGAAAATCTCGCATCAATTTCTCCTTCATCGTGGTGAAAAATAACCTAAACGTATTGGAAATCTAACGCTCTATCATGAATATTTTATGAATACCGCTCAATCAAGTTTGCGCACAAATACCAGATCGCACCATCCATTTGGTGAGACCAAAGCTACAGAGTTGTTTTGCGTTTTCCGAGCAGCACCCAAGCCGTTGCGATAACAGCGATGACGCCCACGGCAAGAAGTGCATAGCGATTGTATTTATCCACCGCGCTGGCGCCTGCTTTGCCGCACAGATAACCCGTGAATGTAAACGACACCGCCCAGATTACCGCGCCGCCGGCGTTTAACGTCAAGAAACGCAGGCGTGAGACCCGTGCCGCGCCGATCGCGAAAGGCGTAACACTGCGCAAGCCATAGTAGAAGCGGAATGTCAGCATCAGCCACGTCTGATGCCGTTGCAGATGCATGAACACGCGATCGGCACGCTGCCGCCACACTTCGCGGCGATCGAGAAGTTGAGTGCCCCAGCGGCGGCCAACGTAGAACCAAGTTTGGTCGCCCGCAATGCTCCCGGTTAACGCGGCGGCAATGATGCTGGTCAGGTGCAGATGTCCGAGTGAAGCAGCGATACCGGCAAGAATGACGATGGTTTCGCCTTCGAAAAAAGTGACAACGACGATGGCGGCGTAGCCATAGTCTCGAACAAATTGTTCCAATATGGATAACCCAGAGTGGTTGCGGCGTCAGATCACGAACGCGCACCCAACTAGGGCGCGTATCCATCACCAAGAAAAAGACCCGGACGCGCCGGGTCTTCTATGAGTAGGCCTATTCGGTCAGTTCGAACAGGCAGCACAAGATCGTCACCCCTATTCTTCTACCCCACCCAAAACGGCTTGGCCAATCTTGAAGAACACGTCGGTGTTGTCGAACACAGCGGTGAACAGTGATGCGCCGCGCCCGAACGCAGACAACGGAATATCCGTCGCGGTATGCGCCGCCTGATCACCGCCGATCTGACCCGTGACCAAGTAACCAACCCCGGTATTGCGAACGCTTGGATTGATCGGATAAGTATTGAGCGGCGCCGTTCCGACAAAAGGCTGCTGCGAATCCTGCGTGGGCTTAATATTGGCGACCCACGCCTCATAACGATCCGCGTTGGCGCCGTAGCCGATCAACATCTTGTGATCGATGTCGGTGGTAATCGGATAGCCATCAGACTGAATCGAATACGCAGGAAACTTTGCTGCGTCGTACAGACCGACGACTGGGTCGCGCAAAGCGGCCGTGCCGCCACCCGCAGCAGCATTGAGAGCTGAGTTAGTGAGCAGCGATGCGCCGATGATCGAAGCGCCCGCACACTCGTGATCCGCAGTTACGATGATCAAAGTACCGGGATGCGTGGCGGCAAAATCTTTGGCTACTTGCACGGTACGATCGAATTCCAACACTTCCAGAATCCAGCGGTCGGTGTCCATCAGGTGCGCCTGTTTGTCGATCGACGCGCCTTCGAACATGGCGACAAAGCCATGCGGGTTCTTATCCAGCACTTGCAGTGCTTTCTCCGCCATCTCGTCCAGCATCGGCTGATCGGGGAAACCGTAATCGTCAACAATGCTCGAGTGCCCGCGACGCTTGCCGATCTTGTCGAACGCCACGTTCATGTTGGAGTAAGCAAACAGGCCGAGCAACTTGTCCGGCGTGCCAACCGATTGCAGAGCGGAATTGTCTGGCGCGTAGGTAAATCCAGCCGCCTGAAAATCGGCAATCACGTCGCGCGCCGGATCCAGCGCGCCCGGTGCGGCGCCCCATCCCGCGACGATATCGGAAGGCAGCACGTAGTCACTCGACTTGCGACGCTGCGAGCCATTCACCGGTTGCGGCGAGATGGAGTTCGACGCGTTCGGCAGGAACCATTTGCGGCCACCACCCATCAGTACGCTGAGACCCGTGAGATGGCGATCGTCGAGGTATTGATCGACGATGCCGGAACCCAAGCCACGATTCGAGGTATGCACTGCGTTGGCAGCAGGAGTCGCATCAAATATATCGGCCGTGGTGACGATGCCGAGCGACTTGCGCTGCGTGCGATGCAGGTACTCAGACAAGTACTCGATATGCGGATTGTCGAACGCATCCGTGGTGTCGTCGGGAAACACGCCTTCCTGATTGTTGTTCGCCTTGTTGCCATTCACGTAATTGGCCATGCCCGGCGCGGAATCGGTCACGATTGAATTCAGCGATGCGGTCATCACCATTCCGGTGAAAGGCGCCGTGTCCATCGCCAACAGCGACTTGGCTTTGCCCTGGGCATAGCCACGCGCCATAATGCGCGCGGCGGTGCGGTGGGCGGCGCCCATGCCGTCGCCGAGCAAGATGATCACGTTCTTGACGGTGCGGCCCTCGTGGGAGATTTCGACGATCTCGAAGTTGCCGCTTGCGGAAGCGATTTGACCGTCACTCTGCGTGGCCATTGCCGTCAGAGTATGTACGCCGTCATCTCTGTTCGAGTAGGCACGCACCGAAGCAACCATGGCGTCGGGGCTGACGGCAGTGAGCGCGGTCGCCGGGCGAAGACTGGTTACGGTACTCGACGGCCTGAGCAGATCACCATCAACCGCGAACGTAACCGACACGATCTTCTGACCTGCATCCGGGCGCACGGTTGCCTGCAAATCAAAGCGCTGGCCGGGCAGAAAGCGCGCGATGATTGGACCCTCTGCATTGCCCGACGCGAACAGTTCGCTGGGCGGCGTTCGGCGTGAAATCACCGGCGCGGCGTAGCTGGCGAGCGCCTGACTGGCGAGCGAAACCGCAACGGCAGCTCGCAAACAGCGATGGAGCGAAAAACGATTCTTCATCAACTTTCTCCTGGTCTAGTTTGTTGCAGGGGTGCTTCGGTTTGAATTCAACTTGAAAAGGGCCATGGCGTCGCTCGAATCGAGGGTCAGGCGCAGCGATGAGACGTGTCCGTCTTGCTCCTCGGTGGCGCCGATACTCAAGACTCCGGTTACGCTTATCAAGCCTGTCATTCGCGGAATTCTCGACGCTGAAAATTGTTCCTCGACATGAACAAAGACCACGCTTGCCGGCAAATCATCCGCGAGCGACTCGTCTTCGTCGCCGAGAGATATCGGCAATGGGGACAAAATGAATACACCGGAGGTCGGTATTTCCTGACGCACCATGTAGCCGACCAGCCGCACTCGGTGCAGCTCCAGGCTACGTATTTTTTCGCTGAGATCGAGGCCCCGTGGCCCTACCGGAAGTTTGAAGAACTCGTGAAATCGGAGATCCGTCACGCCCGCTGCAGGCGGCGCCAGCGGGCCGAGAACTTCAAGACCGGTGGCGCTATCTTCCTGACGCAGCGACGGCCGGGCTGATTGCTCCGCCGCCATCAGCCACTGCGAAAAAGGCAACGCACAAAGTGAGAGAAGTAAGACGTGTTTCGCTAAAACGGACATCGTGGTGGCTCCTGTTGCGTCTTGCCCAAATCCGTGCGGGCTCGCATGCAGGCAAATCTAAAGCAGCCAGGTGAAACTAATATGACGCGTTCATGCAACGCACATGACACGCTGCGTTGATCAAGCCGCTTGCGGCAACTCAGCCGATTCGGCGGACACGTCCGTCACCGTGTCCTTCCAATGGATCAACTCCATCCTGCCGTCGTGGTGCTCGACAATAGCGGTACAGCTATCGACCCAGTCACCGCAGTTCAAGTAAGCGATGCCCTCGGCATCGCGAATGGTCGCCACGTGGATGTGTCCGCAGATCACGCCATCCAATTCCCGGCCGCGCACATGGTGCAGTACCGACGCCTCGAAGTCGAAAATAAAACTGAGCGCGCTCTTGACCTTGCGCTTGGCATAACCCGCCAGCGACCAATAACCCGGGATGCCCAGCGTGCGGCGGATATAGGAGAGCCAGCCATTGAGCCGCACCAGCAGATCATAGGCAACGTCGCCGAGCAACGCCGCCCATCGGTGATGCAGCGTCACCTGGTCAAACTCGTCTCCGTGAATCAGCAGATAGCGCTTGCCGTTGGCGGCCTCATGCACGTATTCGCGCGCGAGTTCGATTCCACCAAACGACGTGCCGGCGTACTGACGCAGCGCTTCATCGTGATTGCCCGGCACGAAAACCACCTTGACGTCGTGACGCGCGCGCTTCAGCACTTTCTGTACTACTGTGTTCTGAAATGTGGACCAGTGGATGCCTCGACTCATCGCCCAGAAATCCACGATATCGCCAATCAGGAAAAGATACTCGGACTCGTACTCGCGCAAGAACGACAACAGGCGTTCCGCTTGGCAAGCACGCGTCCCTAAGTGAATATCAGAGAGAAAAATTGAGCGCACACGCGGAGCCGACTGCCGGTTTGCCGGCAACGCACTCTCACGCTCCAGGTGCACTCCCATTTCGGGGAGATCCACCAGCGCCGGGCGCAAGCAACGCGGATCAATGTCGATTGACTTGCCCTCCGTAACGAGGTCGCGGCGCACGGTTGATTCGTGGTTACATCGCATAATTCGCGCGCAGCTTAGTTTCCCAGTGTGACAATCTTGTGAAGTGCACTGGATAATTTCGACCGGTGCGCAAGCACGCCTTCATCGGGCGCACCAATGGCCCGCGATATAGCTGACGCGCAAGCAGATAAAGGGAAGAAACACTTGGTGGGCGGTACTGGGTTCGAACCAGTGGTCTCCACCGTGTGAGGATGCTTATTCCTGTGTTGAGTCTTGCACTAACCCTTAGGTTAGTATTTAGTTAGTAAAAACTAACTTATAGATTAGTATTTATGGCAAGAAAACAAACCTATATGTTATAGTTCCTCTATGAAGATTGTGAACCAGAGGATTTCGATATGAGTCGAAGTGAAATAGCCAGGAAAAACCTCGAAAAACGCCTGGAGAAACTACGTCCTATTCGTCAATGGGCAGTACCTCCAAAAGGCTGGGTGCGCGCAATCCGCGACGCACTAGGAATGACGGCAGGGCAAATGGCCGAGCGTCTTGGTACATCGCAACCACGGATATTTGCGCTTGAGGCGGACGAAGTGCGCAATGCCGTTACGCTCGAAACACTAAACCGCGCAGCGCACGCGCTTAACTGCACGCTTGTCTATGCCTTGGTGCCGAATGAACCACTAAGCGACATGGTAAGGAAGCAGGCAGCCAAGGTAGCGGCGAAGCAAGTCGCCAGTGTCGATCACACAATGCGACTAGAAAATCAAGGTCTGTCGCAGGATGATCTCAAGGCCGAACGCGAACGGGTAGCCGCAGAACTGCTCCGGGGTGCTCCCGCGCGCCTATGGGATGACACTGCCGCGTGACCGGCGACATTTTCGAAGCGGATGCCGCGGCAACCGAGCTTTCTGCCGAAGATAAACTCGGACTGATTCCCAGCTATATCGTCCAACGCAGTGAACTAAACGAAGCGGAACAAATTAACGTTACCACTGCGGCGCGCAAAGCATGGGCGCGCAAACGAGACGTATTGGACGACATGTACCTGCGGCGTCTGCATCGGGAAATGTATAAGGACGTGTGGACATGGGCCGGTAAATTCCGCACGTCTGAAACGCATATAGGTATCGACCACTGGGCAGTTCCGGTGGAACTGCACAAACTAATCGAAGATGCGAAAGCCTGGTTGCAAAACAAGGTTTACTCACCTGATGAAATCGCCGCAAGATTCCATCATCGTCTAGTTGCAATTCACTGCTTTTCGAATGGCAATGGTAGGCATGCGCGACTCGCGACGGACCTCTTACTGGTGCGCTGCGGTCGGCCGAAGTTTACCTGGGGGCGGGAAAGTCTGACCGAGCCTGGTGAGGCTCGGAGACGGTACATTCAAGCCCTGCGGGCCGCAGACAACCACAATATTCAACCTATACTGGAGTTTGTACGCGCATAGATCGAATTTGCTGTCACCAGCGAATGTGGCCCGATCCTATGATCATGGTTGTTGTCAACGTGGGCATGCTCACCAGCACTCTAGCTTCAACCGAGTTTATGTCGCCCAGCAGGCCGATCACTTGCCATTGGGAGGGTCTCCTGAATTCATGTTTCTTGAAATTGCAAGGCGCGGCCGCGTGGCTTCGACGTGCACCGGCATCAATTGCGCCACACACGCGAGCTCGCTATCGCGCGACCACGTGCCTGTGACGGATGTCGCCAAACGGCTCGGTCTCGCGAGGGCGTCCGTCACACTTCAGATCAACGCGCACGCCATTGAGAGTAACCAGCAGCACACCGTCGATGCAGTTGCAAAATTCTCGGCGGCAAAAGTGAAACCAGATGAATCGGGGAAATTCCGGGGAAAACGGGGGAAAAACGGGGATAGATTGACCCGCTGGATACGGAGCGAAAAGTATTCGAGCGGCAGTTTATTCCGTGCTTATCCGGTTGTCACACCCGCCCACCAGATATAGTTGCGCGCGATTTTGCGGCATAGCGCTCAGCATAGGTGGGCGCGGTGACATCGCCGG
>JAYUZG010000006.1:0-17226 GCA_043751985.1 Betaproteobacteria bacterium | reverse complement strand
CCGGCGATGTCACCGCGCCCACCTATGCTGAGCGCTATGCCGCAAAATCGCGCGCAACTATATCTGGTGGGCGGGTGTGACAACCGGATAAGCACGGAACCATCGACGAGATTACGTTGACCTGGTTGTGGTTCGTTCTCTCGTTCGACGCTTGGCGTCGGCAGCATTCCGCCGCGAATGATCTCGATCAGATTTGTCTCGCGCATCGCTGCGTGATAGCTAGACGCTGGCCGCCTACCGGACCACGCGAGCAAGCAGTCAACGGAAGCCCCGGCGATTAAGTCTGCCACTTGCAGTTGTGGCAGTGCTGCGGAATCGCCGAAGTCGAGTTCCGAAACACGTAGAGGTAGCTCCGCTTGGCGATTTCCATAGCCGATCTTTCGGGGTGCCGCCGGGGTCATCATTTTTCTCAAATGTGATTCGCTGATTTTGAGCGGCTTTGATCGATCATGCGTTACGTGTAGTTGACTTGGATGCTGGGCCATCCATTCATTGATGAGATTGATGAACAGATCGACTGCCGGGTCAAAGACCGGATAGTGGCCGAGATAGCGGTCGAATACCCCAATGAATTCGCTCAGCCTGCCACGCGCAAGCAGCAATCCAGTGGCGAAATCTCGGTCTTCTGGCGCTGCGGCGTTCGCCGCTGCGAGGATTACCCGATCGAAGTTCTGATACGCGGCGGCGCTACGCTCGCGCATCGCTCTAAGGGAGGCGCGGAGGACGCGATCCCAGTGCCCGTCTGGCAAAATTGTCTTGCCTGCGAAGTACCACACGTTGACCAAGCCGACGTGGCCGTCGCCCGCGTAGAGGTCCGCTCCCATCTCGTGTAACGGCGGTTCAATCAGCTTGTCCACGATATGGGTTATGAGGTAGTAGCGCTTGTCAGCAACCATCGCTTTTGCCACCGAGGCAACGATTGACGGTGACGAAAAGAAGTTCAGGATTGCTTGTTGGCCTTTGGCAGTTCCTTTGAGGCGCGAGTACTTGGCTTCGGCCTGTCCCTGCCGTAGCAGCGGTGCGATTAACGCCTTGCAATCAGCTGTTCCCAGGCAGGTAGATGCAAGTGCAATTATGGGCTGCTCGGTGTTGAGCAAGTCCGTTCCGGTGTTTCCGGACTCGTCACAGTAGATGTGCATGAGACGGTACGAGGGATCGCGCCCTCTCAATGCCGTGGTGGAGAAGAGGACAGACGAACGCGAATTGGGGTGGTCGTCATGCGACCATCTCCGCCGGCTTGGTCAACGGAATAACCCGCGCCCCGCGCTGCGCCGCCGCAAGCTGTTCCCCCCACCAATTGAACAACTCCACCCGCTGGGTGAATCGCTCGCCCCGGTCATAGGCGCGGGCAACTTCGTTGTCATGTGCGTGATCGAGGGCGAGTTCCACCACGTCACGGGCGAAGCCGTTATCCCGAGCCAAAGTGGAAAACGCACTGCGCCAGCCATGGGGTGAATGCTTGTCTTTCAGGCCCAGGGTCACCCGGTACACCTTCTCGATGGACTCGCGGCCAATGTACTTGCCGCCGGCCGGGGAGGGGAACACGTAGCCCTTGCGGCCGAACACGCTCTGCCATTGCCGAAGCTCGGCCGCGATTTCCGGGCCCAGGGGCACGCGGTGGTCGATGTCGCGGGTGGCAACCTTCATTTTCGCGCGCGGGATGATCCAGACGGGTTGCTCATCGTCGAGGTGAAATTCGCGCCATTCGGCGTTCACGACATTGCCGATGCGCGCCGCCGTAAAGGCGCACAGGCGATGCGCCATACGCACGGAGGGCGAAAGCCGCGCCATTTCCGCCCGGCGCAGTATGTCGCCCAGCGCGGTTAACTCCAGCAGGGCGGGCATACGCCCGGTGTCCTTCTTGCGTGGCAGGATTTCGCGGGCCGGGCCTGCCGGGTCGTCACGGCAAAGGCCCTTGGCCTGGGCATAGCGGAAAACGCCGTTCAGATGCTGGAGGATGCGCGTTGCTGTCTCCAATACGTCGCGTTTGTAGATGTCCTCGATGGCCTTGGCAACGATTGAAGGGGTGATACTTGCAATCGGAAGGTTGCCGAGGGCGGGGTAAATGTCGCGCTCGAATGCGCGTGTCGATTTGGTGAAATGCCCGGTGCTCCATTCCCGCTGCTTCATCGCCAGCCATTCCCCGGCGACCGCCTTGAATGTGTTATCCGATCCGGCCGCAGTCGCCGCGCGATTTACTCGCCGTTCGGTAACGGGGTCTTTGTTTTCCAGCAGGAGCGCCTTGACCTCGCCAAGCTCGACCCGCGCCGCAGCGAGGGAAATCAGGGGATAAGGGCCGATGGAATAGATTTTTTCCTTGCCGGCGATGCGGTACTTGATCCGCCAGGTGGCCCCGCCTGCCGGGGTGATGAAAACATGCAGCCCGCCACCGTCAGCGAGCTTCTTGCCGAGATCCGCTTTGGCGACAAATGCCTTGACGCCTTTATCCGTGAACTTTCCTCCGATACCCCCAGCCATGGCATTTCATCCGGTTAGATTTTCCTAAATACCCCCTTCGATACCCCCATTATGGTCGGATAGTATGGAATGTTGCAAGTCCGTATTGGACAGTAACTGCCCGGAGAACATAAGAAAAACGCCGTCACTGGGACGGCGTTGGATGTTGCTGGGGGTATTAATGGTGGAGGCGGCGGGAATTGAACCCGCGTCCGCAAGTCCTCTACAGGCAGTTCTACATACTTAGCCGCGTCAATTTGATTTAACCGCTAACGTTGCCGACTGGCAGGCCCGGTAGCCGCGAGTCACCTTGGATTTAGCGACCGGCCAAGTGACCCGGACGGACGCGATCCTCTGTAAATGGCGCTGCTGTCAGTTGCCCGACCTGGTCCAGAGAAAAACCAGAGCAGCGTCTAACCGGGATTAAGCGGCTAGAGCAAAACGCTCGTCGTTGGCGTTTGTAGTTTCCCAGATGGATTTACGAGGTAGCTGGTCCTCGGTATGCACCACTCTGTTTTGCAACCCACGTCGAAGCCAGGTCGCCCCCAGTTTCGTCTTGACCGAATGCCCACTGTTATCGGCCACTCGATCCGTTTGCATTATCCCATAGATGGGTTTTACGACAGCAAGTTCAATAGATCGAGCGGTTGTTCGATGGTGAGACGCGCTCCCCATTGCTCAGGCGGCTTGCCGTTGCCGAGGTAACCATACAGGGCAACGACCGGCTCAATGCCGGCGGCATGGCCGGCTTGCACGTCGCGCTCGTCGTCGCCGACGTAAAAGCATTCACTGGCTTCGACGCCAAGTACCTGTAGCGCGGCGTGCATCGGCGCGGGGTGTGGCTTGGCGTGGGCGGTGGTGTCGCCGCTGATCGCGCACGCGGCGCGCGCGGTCAATTCGAGTGCATCCAGTACCGGTAGGGTGAATCGATGCGACTTGTTAGTCACGATGCCCCAGCGCAATCCTCTCTGTTCGATCGCATCCAGCAACTCGTGTATTCCTGGAAACAAGCGCGTAGCGCGCGCGAGATGCAGTTGATAGTTGTCGAGAAATTCATTGCGTGCGGCATCGAACTCCGCATCGTCGGGCCGAATACCCAAGCCAATGCCGATCATGCCGCGCGCGCCTGACGAGGCGTGCACACGCAACGTCGATTCAAGAAGAGGCGGCATGCCGCGCTTTTCGCGCATCAAATTGAGAGCGTAGGCAAGATCGGGCGCGGTATCGGCAAGCGTGCCGTCGAGGTCAAACAAAATGGCGCGGAGCATGGCGGAAATTTGAAGGTCAAAAAAAGGGCCGGCTTGGCCGGCCCTGCGAGGTCGCTAACTATTACTTGGACAACAACTCGATCAACGTAGGATCAGACAGCATATCCTTTAGCGCCTGAGCAACGGCTTCATTGACGAAGCGGGTATTCTCTTCGGAACCGGGAAGTACGCCGACGGATTTTTTCTGCGTGACGGTGAATTGGCGATCATGCCATTCGTCGCGATTGCGCGCGCGGCCGTTTACCGTTGCGGTGACCTGGACCTCGTCGGTCACGCCACTGCCCTTGGTGGTCTGATATTTAAGATCCGTGACTTCGACGCGCAGAACGCGGTCATCTCCATCGGCCGCCGGTTTGACCGTGAAGCCCTGACTCTTAAGACTCGCCGCGACGCGGATATAAATCGCCGGTGCGGCGTCTTCAGTGCTGCTGATTTCGGTGTGCCGTGTTTCTGGCGCACCGACCACGCCAAGCAATTTGGATTGGCGTTCGTCGTGCGCTTCGACGCCGACGACTCTGCCGCCGCCGCTTGTGCTGTTGCTGACTTTTACTTCAGGGTCGAGACGAATCTCCTGCGGTTT
This sequence comes from Betaproteobacteria bacterium, assembly GCA_043751985.1. Lineage (GTDB taxonomy): Bacteria > Pseudomonadota > Gammaproteobacteria > Burkholderiales > JAYUZG01 > JAYUZG01. Next base: position 12,921 of record JAYUZG010000006.1, on the reverse strand, counting down.
CATCGCGCAAGCTTGCAAGGCGAGCGCCAGTCCGATGACGGCAATTTTGAACCAGCAAATCTTCATGGATATCTCCTCTTCACGTTGCGACAGATTCCGCGGCTGGGAATTCGCGCGGAGCGGGTGATCTTAATTTCAGCGGCGCGCCGCCACGATGTAGTTAACCGTTGTTTCCGGGACCAAGGAATACTGCTTGGTAAGCGGATTGTAGGTCATGCCGGTCATTGCTTCCACGACGAGTCCGGCCTGTCGCGCCATGGTACTTAACTCCGCCGGGCGCAAGAATTTAGCGTAGTCATGCGTTCCGCGCGGCAGCAACTTCAAAATATATTCTGCGCCAATCACCGCAGTCAGATAGGCTTTCAGGTTGCGATTGATAGTAGAGAAGATGCACCAGCCATCCGGTTTGGTCAGAGCCGCGCACGCCGCGACCGTGCTCGCCGGGTCAGGCACATGCTCCAGCAATTCCATGCAAGTGACCACGTCGAATTCACGTAAGTGTCGCAGGGAAAATTCCTCGGCGGAGCTGAGCTCGTAAGTAACTTTGTGCTCGTTTTCGAGCAGATGCAGGCGCGCGACCTGAAGCGCCTTTTCGCCCAGATCAATGCCGGTCACGTTTGCGCCGAGCGCTGACATGGCTTCACTCAAAATGCCGCCACCGCAACCCACATCGACCACGCGCTTGCCGACAAGCGAGGTCAGCTCATCGATCCAGCGTAAGCGCAGAGGATTGATTTCGTGCAGCGGCCTGAATTCACTGCTCGGGTCCCACCAGCGATGCGCCAACTCGCTGAACTTTGCGAGTTCAAGTGGATCGGCGTTAGAGGTTGAATACTCGCTCATGTTTGCTCCAGAATCTTATTGCGCCAGCGCAACGCGCGTAGCTTGAGGTCGTCGATATCGACCCGCGTGAGCCGTCGATTTTCCAGCAAGGCTTGCCCGGCAACCCACACGTCGCTTACCTGCTCGCGGCCGGCCGCATAGACCAGATGAGACGCCACATCGAAACACGGCGCCAATTCGATGCCGTCCATCGAGACCGCGATCAGGTCCGCCGCTTTGCCGATTTCAATGGAGCCGATTAATTTGTCCAGGCCGAGCGCTTTTGCCCCGCCCAGCGTCGCCGCTTCGATCGCGTCATGTGCGGGCATGGTCTGCGCATCGTCGGATACTGCCTTGGCGAGTAGCGCGGCCAAGCGCATCTCCTCGAACAGATCCAATCGATTGTTGCTGGCCGCGCCGTCGGTGCCAAGCGCAATATTGACGCCGCGCTTGAGTAAGGTGCCGACTGGCGCGAAGCCGCTCGCCAGTTTGAGATTGGAGGACGGGCAGTGCACGACGTGGCAACCCTGCTGCGCCAACAATTCGATTTCTTCCGCCAGCAGATGAACTGCGTGGACCGCGATGAAATTGGGGCCCAACAAGCCGAGGCGGCGCAGACGTTCCAATGGTCGAGCGCTGTGATCGCGCAGACTTTGCTCGATTTCGGCGCGCGTTTCGTGCAGGTGCACCTGTATCGGCAATTGCAATTGCTCGGCCAGCGTCAATACTTGCTCGAAACTCTTATCACTCACGGTGTAGGGCGCATGCGGGCTCATGCAGAAACTCAGCAGCGACTCACCTTTCAACTCGTCGCGCATGGCGAGACCCTTGCGCAGGTAATCCTGCGCGTCGCTGGCGTAAGCGGTCGGGAACTCGATCAAGATGATGCCAAGCGCGGCACGCATTCCGGCTCGCAGCGCCGCGCGCCCAGCCATCTCCGGAAAGAAATACATGTCGTTGAAAGTCGTCACACCGCCGCGCAGCATTTCCGCGCAGGCGAGCAAGCTGCCGTCGTACACGAACTCCGCCGACACGTGCTGCGCTTCCGCCGGCCAGATGTGCTCACCGAGCCACTGCATCAACGGCAGGTCGTCGGCCAGACCGCGCATCAGCGTCATGGCGGCGTGCGTGTGCGCGTTGACCAGGCCGGGCAGGAGCACTTGCGTCGGCAGGCGCACGACGCGCGTCGATTGCCATGCCTCATGCAACGCATCGGCCGGCATGATCGCGGCGATAAGTCCATCGCGAATTGCCACCACGTGGTTCTCCAGCGGTTTCCCTCGCGGTCGCACCGGAACGACCCAGCGCGCTTCGATGATCAAATCTGCGTGGTGCATGCCTTGGTTCTTTGAGTCGAAAAAAACCCTGCGCAAGCAGGGTTTCGTAATGCAATCGAGTGAAACCAGATTATTTCGTTGTTCTCGCTTTGACGCTGACCTCGACTCGCCGATCCGATTCCAAGCAAGCAATCAACTCGGCGCGCCGCTTATTGTTGCAGTTTTGCGAAACCGGTTCCATTTTGCCGCGCCCGCTGGCCCGAATACGCTGCTCCGGAATGCCTTTGGAGACGAGGTAGGCCTTGACCGCATTGGCCCGGCGTTCGGACAACTTTTGGTTATACGCCACGGTTCCGATCCGATCCGTATGGCCGACCGCGTCGATGATCGTGTAGTTTGTCCGGTCGAGTGCGGCGATAAGCCGATCAAGGCGACCGCGCATGTCCGCGCGAATATGAAACTTGTCAAAGTTGAACAGCGGGTCCGCGCTGAGATCAACAATAATCGTTTCCTTGCGCACGACCGCCTCGCTGACATCCGGCCGAGAGTCGCGCTTGGCCGATTGGGTCGTGTCGTCGCCGTACACTTTCGGTCCGCTGATGTCGGGGCGGTTGTCGATGTTTTGTTTCGTCGCTGTGTCTTCGCCAAACAGCGTAGCTCCGCCAATGTCCGGGCGATTGTCGATCTTCTGCGTCCTCGCCGTGTCATCGCCAAACACCAATGGGCCGGAGACATCGGGGCGCAAGTCTTTCGGTGTTTCGTCGGAGGGGTCAGCAAAAATTTGCCGCGCGGTCAGGCCATCGCCGCGGTCGGCCATTTGTTCCAGTGCGAAGAGATCGGTGCCGGTTTCAAAGGGAATCGGACCGAGGTCGGCGACGTCGAATGGAACGTCCTCATCCACCAAATTGTCCGGCCAATCCGGATACGTCACCGCCTGGCCGACCAGATCGTCGCGATTGGGCAGCACCTCGGTGGGGTAGGTTCGCGGCGTATCGTCAGGTGCCGGCGCGGGTGCCGGGGCCGCGGCCGGCATTTCCTGCGGTCCGGGTTCGATCCAGTTGATCGCTTCGTGTTGATCCGCGACCGGAGCGGGTGGCGGGGGAGCGGGCTGAGTCGAAGTTGGCACCGGTTTTTGGACGACGTTTCCGGAACCCAGATCCGCGTTGCTGCGCTGAGTCTGCTGCGAGCAGGCGCAAAGCAGTGCGCCGAAGCCAAATACAAGAATCAAGTTCAACCGAGACATTTGGAACTCCTCCCTATGATGACTGTTGTTTGGCGATCGCGCGGTTTGACCCTCGCTGCGCCGGCCGGCTCGCGCGATCAAGCGCTACTTTACGGCGTATCGGGTGTCATCTCAATGTCGCGCTTTGTGCGGCACTTTCGCGAGAGTGAAAATCGCTCAAGCGCGTGCCGCAAGTGCAAGTTGCGGAAGGATTTTCGAGCACAGTTAAAGTGCGTCGCTGTGCTAAACTCTCCCCTTTTTTTGCGGGCTACCGTAATCATTTTTCGATGATTCCTGTCAATCAAAATTTCTTCGCCGGTTCGGAGCGCTTATGTCGTCATTGCGGCGCACATTGGTACCGCTGCCCCGGCTCTTAAAACATGGAATCGTTCGCTAAAGAAACCCTGACGATCAGCCTCGAAGAGGAGATGCGCCGGTCATATCTTGACTACGCGATGAGCGTGATCGTCGGCCGCGCCCTGCCGGACGTGCGCGATGGCTTGAAGCCCGTGCATCGACGCATTCTGTTTGCCATGCACGAGTCCAATATCGCGTGGAATCGTCCTTATGTGAAATGCGCACGCGTGGTCGGTGACGTGATGGGTAAGTTCCATCCGCACGGCGACAACGCGATTTATGACACGTTGGTGCGCATGGCGCAGGATTTTTCCATGCGCTATACCTTGATCGATGGACAGGGTAATTTCGGTTCGATCGACGGCGACAACGCCGCGGCGATGCGTTACACCGAGTGCCGACTGGAGCGCATCGCCGCCGAATTGCTCGCGGATATCGATAAAGAGACTGTCGATTTCGTTCCGAACTACGATGAAAAAGAGTTAGAGCCGACGGTATTGCCGACGCGGCTGCCGAATCTCTTGATCAATGGCTCCACCGGAATCGCGGTCGGCATGGCGACCAGTATTCCGCCGCACAATCTGACCGAAATCGTCGATGCCTGCCTGGCCTTGCTGGCCGATCCGGCGTTGACCGTAGACCAGTTGATGGAAATCGTGCCGGCGCCGGATTTTCCGACGCGCGGGATCCTTTACGGCACTGCCGGAATTCGCGAAGGGTATCGCACCGGTCGCGGTCGCGTGGTGATTCGCGCGCGCACCCACGTCGAAGATCTGGAAAAAGGCAATCGGCAGGCGATCATCGTCGATGAACTGCCGTATCAGGTCAACAAATCGCAGTTGCAGGTGCGTATCGGTGAGCTGGTACGCGAGAAACGCCTGGAAGGCATTTCCGAAATTCGCGACGAATCGGACAAGTCCGGTATGCGCATCGTGCTGGAATTGAAGCGCGGCGAAGTGGCGGACGTGGTCCTCAATAATCTTTTCAAAGAAACGCAGTTGCAAGACAGCTTCAGCATGAACATGGTGGCGCTGGTCGACGGGCAACCGCGACTGCTCAATCTGAAGAACTTTCTCGGCGAATTTCTGCGTCATCGCCGCGAAGTGGTGACGCGGCGAACGGTGTTCGAGTTGCGCAAAGCGCGCGAGCGCGGCCATGTGCTGGAAGGCTTGGCCGTCGCGCTGTCGAACGTCGACGAGATGGTCGAACTGATCAAATTTTCACCCAATCCGGCGCAAGCAAAAATGGGTTTGATGGGCCGTCCGTGGCGCTCTCAACTGGTGAGCGAGATGTTGCAGCGGGCGGACGCGGTGTCGTCGCGCCCCGATGGCTTGTCGCCGCAGTTTGGCCAGCATGATGACGGCTATCACCTGTCGGACGTGCAGGCGCAGCGCATTCTTGAGATGCAATTGCAGCGCCTCACCGGCTTGGAGCAAGACAAGATCGTGGCGGAGTATCGCGACGTGATGGAGACTATTGCGGACTTGCTGGACATTCTGGCCAAACCGGAGCGGGTAACGCGGATCATCCACGACGAGCTCACGGCACTCAAGAATCAGTTCGGCGATGCGCGCCGCAGCGAGATCGTGCTCAACACGCAAGAACTCGAGATGGAAGATCTCATCGCGTCCGAAGACGTGGTGGTGACCCTGTCGCATTCGGGCTATATCAAGTCACAGAAGGTGAGCGATTACCGGGCACAGAAACGTGGCGGGCGTGGTCGTCAGGCGGCGACCACCAAAGAAGACGATTTCATCGACCAGTTGTTCATTGCCAATACGCACGACTACATCCTGTGTTTTTCCAACACCGGAAGAATGTATTGGCTGAAGGTCTATCACGTGCCGCTCGGCGGGTCGAATAGCCGCGGCAAACCGATTGTCAATCTGGTGCCGCTGGGCGAAGGCGAGAAAATCACGACGCTGCTGCCGGTGCGCGAGTTCGATGCCGGTCACTATGTCTTCATGGCGACCGCGCTCGGCACGGTGAAAAAAACCGCACTGTCGGACTTTTCGCGGCCGCGACCAAGCGGCATTATCGCGGTCGATCTGGACGAAGGTGACTATTTGATCGGCGTGGCGATCACCAACGGCGCGCATGATGTGATGCTGTTCTCCGACGAAGGTCGTGCCGTGCGCTTCGATGAGAACGATGTGCGCGCCATGGGCCGCGGGGCGCGTGGCGTGCGCGGCATGAATTTGGCGAGAGGCGGAACAGTGATCGCGTTGTTGGTGGGCGGACAGCAAGACGAGAATCTTTCAGTGCTGACTGCGACCGAGAACGGTTACGGAAAACGCACGCCGATCTCCGAGTACACCCGGCATGGCCGTGGCGGACAAGGCATGATCGCCATCCAAACCACGCTGCGCAATGGCAAAGTCGTTGCCGCCACGCTGGTCAAGCCGGAAGAAGAAATCATGTTGATCACCACCGGTGGGGTGTTGATCCGTACTCGCGTGCGAGAGATTCGCGAGATGAGCCGGGCGACGCAGGGCGTGACGCTGATCAATTTGGATGCGGACGAGAAGCTGGCGGGGCTTCAGGCCGTCGCCGAATCCGCGGTTGACGAAATATTCGGCGCGATCGAGGATACCAACGGAAACGGTGAGGCAAAAGAGCCTGATGTGCCGTCTGCCGACCTACCACCCACCGATCCGGAATAACGCACCGCTTGGGTCATGGCTGGTTTCCGGTGATGGCGCGGCATTCAGAGGCAATGAGCAGGATATGAAAAATCGTGACAACTATTTTTAATTTCAGTGCGGGCCCCGCGGTGTTGCCGCGGGAAGTGTTGCAGCAGGCCAAAGACGATCTGCTTGACTGGCGTGGCAGCGGCATGTCGGTGATGGAGATGAGCCATCGAGGCAAAGAGTTCATCGGCATCGCCGTGCAGGCGGAGCAGGATTTGCGCGATCTCCTGTCGGTTCCGCGCAACTACAAAGTGTTATTCCTGCAAGGCGGTGCGACGGCGCAGTTCGCCATGGTGCCGATGAATCTCCTGCGCGGTAAGTCCGCGGCCGACTATGTACATTCCGGCGAATGGGCGAAAAAAGCGATCGCCGAAGCAAAAAAATTCTGCAAGGTAAATCTTGCCGCCAGCGCCGAAGACCGAGGCTTCTGTTACCTGCCCAAGCCAGCCGCATGGAAGCTCGACCCCAATGCCGCCTACGTGCATGTGACGTCGAACGAGACCATCGGCGGCGTGGAGTTTCATTGGGTTCCCGATGTCGGCGCCGTTCCGCTGGTAGCGGATATGTCTTCCAATTTTCTGTCGCGCCCGGTGGAGGTGTCTAAGTTCGGTCTCATCTACGCTGGCGCGCAGAAAAATATCGGCCCGGCCGGACTGACCATGGTGATCGTGCGCGATGACTTGATCGGTCAGGTATTGCCGTCCACCCCATCGATGTTCGATTACCAGTTGATGGCGGACAACGAATCGATGTACAACACTCCGCCGACCTGGGCGATTTATGTAGCCGGGCTGACCTTCCGCTGGCTGAAGAAGCAAGGCGGCCTTGCGGCGATGGAAAAAATTAACATGGAAAAGGCCGCGCTGCTGTATGACTATCTCGCGCGCAGTAGTTTCTATCGCTGCCCGGTTGATCAAGCTGACCGCTCGCGCATGAATGTGCCGTTCCGCCTTGCGGATGAAGCACTGGACGAGACTTTTCTCAAGCAGGCGCAGAGTCACGGCATGTTGCAGCTCAAGGGCCATCGCTCCGTTGGCGGCATGCGGGCGTCGTTGTATAACGCGATGCCAATTGAAGGCGTGCGTACACTGGTGCAATTCATGACGGAATTCGAGCGTAGCCATGGTTGAGAAACGCTTGGTTGAGAAACGGCTGGCTGAGAAACTGCGCGTTCTCGCCCTCAACAATATTTCGCCACTGGGATTGGAGCGGCTCCCGGCACAGCGCTACGAGATAACGGCCCAACATGAAGCGCCGGACGCGATTCTGCTGCGCTCGCACGATATGCATCAAATGTCGATTGCCGCCAGTGTCAAGGCGATCGGTCGCGCCGGTGCCGGAACCAACAACATCCCAGTCGCGGCGATGGCCAAGCGCGGGGTGCCGGTGTTCAATACTCCGGGTGCGAATGCCAACGCGGTGAAGGAGTTGGTGCTGGCCGCCATGCTGGTGGCCGCGCGCAATTTGCTGCCCGCCGCGCGCTTCGTCGACGGGTTAACCGGCAGCGATGAAGCAATGAATAAGGCAGTGGAGGACGGCAAGAAGCGCTTCGCCGGAATCGAATTGCCGGGCCGAGTCCTGGGCGTGGTGGGTCTTGGTAAGATCGGTAGCCTGGTTGCCGACGCGGCCATCAAGCTGGGCATGGACGTGCTTGGCTATGATCCCGAGATCACGGTCGACGCCGCCTGGAGTTTGCCGGCGCAAGTCAAGCGCGCGCATTCGGTCGAAGAGGTTATGCGCGCGGCGGAGTTCGTCACCGTGCATGTGCCGCTGCTTCCGGCAACGCGTGGCTTGATCAACAGTCAACGGCTGGCTTTGCTGAAGCCGGATGCAATTCTGTTGAATTTTTCGCGCGACGGCATCGTCGATGATCAAGCCGTAGTGGAGGCGCTGACGGCCAAGCGCTTGCGCAGTTATGTGTGCGACTTTCCGTCGCCGGCGCTGACCGGACAAGCCAACGTGATTGCGTTCCCGCATCTGGGCGCGTCCACGCGCGAGGCGGAAGACAATTGCGCGGTGATGGTCGCGGATCAATTGCGTGCCTATCTGGAACACGGCAATATTCGCAACGCGGTGAATTTTCCGGATGTGATGATGGCGCGTGAATCCCCTTATCGCTTGTGCGTGGCCAACGCCAATGTTCCCAATATGCTCGGGCAAATTTCCACCGCCGTGGCAGAGGCGGGGCTGAATATTCACAACATGCTGAATAAATCCAAGGGCGAGATGGCGTACACGCTGGTCGATGTGGATAGCCCGGTGAGTACAGCGTTGATCGCGCGGCTGGCCGCTATCGCCGGTGTGCTCGGCGTGCGCTATCTTCCCGACGAAAGCTGAAGCCTTCCGTGTCCGACGAGCAACTGGGCAAGCAGCGCGCGCGTATCGATGCGCTGGACCTGGAGATTCTGCGCCTGGTGAATGAGCGCGCATCGGTGGCGCGCAGTATCGGTGACCTGAAGGCAGACGGCGTCATCTACCGGCCGGAACGCGAAGCGCAGGTGTTGCGCCGCTTAAGCGATGCCAATGCCGGTCCGTTGCCCGGCAAGGCGGTGGCGCAATTGTTTACCGAAATCATCTCGGCGTGTCGCGCGCTGGAAACCGCGTTGACGGTGGCTTGTCTCGGACCGAAAGGAACGTTCAGCGAAGAGGCAGTGACCAAACATTTCGGCCGCTCGGTCGAACCAGCCTTGTGCAATAGCATCGACGAAGTGTTCCGCTCGGTGGAAAGCGATGCTTGCTGTTATGGCGTGGTGCCGGTGGAGAATTCCACTGAGGGCGCGATTGGGCGAACGCTGGATTTGTTGCTGGCGACACCGCTGCGTATTGGCGGTGAAATCCTGCTTCCGGTGCACCAGTGCTTGTTGTCGAAGGCGCCGCATCTCGGCGCCGTCGTTCGCGTGTTCTCGCACGCGCAAAGCCTGGCGCAGTGCAATCGCTGGTTGAATCAAAATCTCGCGCGCGCCGAACGCGTGCCGGTGGCGAGCAACGCGGAAGCGGCGCGGCTCGCCGCAGGCGACGCCTCCGCCGCGGCGATCGCTGGGCGCAGCGCGAGCGAACATTATGGCGCGCCGCTTCTGGTGTCGAACATCGAAGATGAACCGAACAACACCACCCGCTTCGTAGTCATCGGCGCGCAGGACGTACCGCCGTCGGGACGCGACAAAACGTCCATGGTCCTGGGCGCGCGCAACCGTCCCGGCGCTATTCACGAATTACTTGCGCCGTTGGCGCGCAATCAGGTGTGTATGACCCGGCTTGAGTCGCGGCCATCGCGCACCGGCTTGTGGGAATATGTATTTTTTGTCGACGTTGAAGGTCATCAGATGGACGCTGCCGTGGCGAGAGCGTTTGAAGAAATGCGCGCGCTGGCCGGTTTCTTGAAGATCCTCGGCGCCTATCCGGTGGCAATCGATCGAGCATGAACACGCGAATGATCGATGTGTGCGATCTGGCGCCGACTTACGTGCGCGGTATCGCGCCGTATCAACCGGGCAAGCCGATCGCCGAGCTCGCGCGCGAACTGGGTTTGCGCGAAGACAGCATCGTCAAGCTCGCCTCCAACGAGAATCCGCTGGGTGTCAGCGCGCGCGCGCTGGCGGCGATGCGCAACGCGCTCGGCGAAACGGCGCGCTACCCGGATGGCAGCGGCTTTGAACTGAAGAGCGCACTGGCCAAACACTATCGGCTGGACGCGGGGCGAATCGTGCTGGGTAACGGCTCGAATGACGTGCTGGATCTGGCGGCACGCGCCTTTCTTTCGCCTTCGGCCAGTGCGATCTATGCGCAACATGCGTTCGCTGTCTATCCGTTGGCGACGCAGTCTTGCGGTGCGCATGGAATCGAAGTGGCGGCGCGCGACTACGGTCACGATCTGGACGCGATGGCCGCGGCGGTGCGCGAGGACACCCGCGTCATCTTCATCGCCAATCCCAACAACCCGACTGGAACCTGGTTGCCTGCGCGGGACATGCTGACGTTCTTGCGCAAAATTCCCGCGCGCGTCCTAGTGGTGCTGGACGAGGCCTACAACGAATATCTGGCGCCGGAATTACGCGCCGAGAGCTTGTCCTGGCTAGAACAGTTTCCCAATCTGGTCATCACCCGCACCTTTTCCAAGGCCTATGGACTGGCCGGGTTGCGCGTGGGTTACGCCTTGGCGCACCCGCTGGTGGCGGATTTGATGAACCGGGTACGCCAGCCGTTCAACGTCTCCAACATTGCGCAAGCGGCCGCGGTGGCGGCATTGGGCGACGCCGATTTCGTGCGCAAGAGCTTCGAGTTGAATCGTGACGGCATGCGGCAAATCAGCGCGGCACTCACGGCGCGTGGCATCGATTACATTCCGTCGAGCGGAAACTTTGTGTGCGTGCGGGCGGGAGCGGCCGGTCAGGTATACGAAAAGTTGCTGCGACTGGGCGTGATCGTGCGGCCGGTGGCAGGCTACCGTCTGCCCGAGCACCTGCGCGTGACCATTGGTTTGCCGCACGAGAACGAGCGCTTTCTCGCGGCGTTGGCGAGCGCGCTCGCCTGAGACCGGCGAGTCTTCCGGCGAAGCTCAGCATGCGTATCGGGACACTGGTGGTCGTCGGCGTGGGACTCATCGGTGGGTCGGTCTCGCTCGCGCTCAAGCGCCGGGGTTTAGTCGGGCGAGTGATCGGTGTCGGGCGCGGCGCAGCGAATATGCAGCGCGCGCTGGCGCTCGGCGTGATCGACGAGGTGCAATCATCCGTCGCGCGTGCAGTAGCGGTGGCGGACATTGTGCTGCTGGCGATACCGGTCAAACAAAACGACGCGGTGCTGACGGAAGTTGCGCGCGGCGCGCATGCGACTCTGGTGGTCACCGATGCAGGCAGCACCAAGCAAGACTTTATCGCCTCCGCGCGGCGCCAATTGCCGAGCGATTTGTTGACACGGACCGTACCGGGTCATCCGATTGCCGGTGCCGAATTGACGGGTGCCGATGCCGCGACCGAGAGTTTATTTGACCGACGGCGCGTGGTTCTCACGCCAATGGAGGAGAGCGACACTCAGTCGGTTGAACGGATCGAGCAAATGTGGCGCGATTGCGGCGCGCTAGTTGCGAAAATGCCGGCGGCGCGTCATGACGCGATTTTTGGAGCCGTCAGCCATCTCCCGCATGTGCTCGCGTTTGCGCTGGTGAATGCCATGGCGAAGCGCGCGGACGCAGAGGAAATGTTCGGTTTTGCCGGTGCTGGATTTCGCGATTTCACGCGCATTGCCGGCAGCTCCGCCGAGATGTGGCGCGACATCTGCGTCGCCAATCGTGACAATTTGGTGGCGCAGATCGATGCCTTCGCGCACGAGTTGTGGGAGTTGCGCGATTGCATCAGCCGTGCAGACGCAGTCGCGCTCGAGCAATCTTTCGCCGACGCGCGCGCGGCGCGCCAGAAATTTCTGCTCACCGGCCCGCGCGCAGCCGATTGATGCGCGCGCCGGACTTCCCCGAGTTTCTTGATCTTGCTCCGCGCGCCACGGTCGCGGGCCGCGTACGACTGCCCGGTTCCAAGAGCATTTCGAATCGCGTGCTGCTGCTCGCGGCGTTGAGTGAAGGCGACACCGAAATCCGCGACTTGCTCGAATCAGACGATACCGAAGTCATGCTGGGGGCGCTGCGCATGCTCGGCGTCTCGTGCGTGCGCGGCAGCGTGAATGACTATCGAGTGGGCGGATGCGCCGGCGCTTTCCCGGTGCGGCGGGCGCAACTTTATCTTGGCAATGCCGGCACGGCATTCCGCCCGCTTACCGCCGCGCTGGCGCTCGCGCAAGGCGAGTATGACTTGAGTGGCGTGCAGCGTATGCACGAGCGTCCGATCGGCGATCTGGTGGACGCGTTGCGGTCACTCGGCGCACGCATTGATTACCTGGGCGAGGACGGTTTTCCTCCGCTGCGAATTCATCCCGCGACCGCCAGCGCGCGTAACACGGTAGGCGTGCGTGGTGACGTGTCCAGTCAATTTCTCAGCGCGCTGCTTATGGCGTTGCCACTCACTGGTCACGCAACGCGGGTCGAAGTACAAGGCGATCTCATTTCCAAGCCCTACGTCGAGATCACGTTGCGGATGATGGCGCGCTTCGGTGTCGCGGTGCCGCGCCAAGGCGAGCACGCGTTTCGCGTTCCGGCCGACGCGCGCTATACGAGTCCCGGCACGGTGTTTGTTGAAGGTGACGCGTCGTCCGCGTCGTATTTTCTCGCCGCCGGGGCGATTGGCGGTGAGGCGCGGGTGGAGGGCGTGGGTCGCGGCAGCATCCAAGGTGATGTGCGCTTCGTCGAGGCCCTAGAGCGGATGGGCGCCAGGGTAACGCTGGGTGAAAACTGGATCGAGTGCGCGCGCGGGGCCGCCGCGAAATTGAGAGCTATCGATGGCGACTTCAATCACATTCCCGACGCGGCGATGACCCTGGCAGTGCTGGCCTTGTTCGCCGATGGCCCGAGTTGCTTGCGCAATATCGCGAGCTGGCGCGTGAAGGAGACCGATCGCATCAGTGCGATGGCGATCGAGCTGCGCAAAGTAGGTGCAACGGTGGAGGAGGG
>JAYUZG010000005.1:0-4615 GCA_043751985.1 Betaproteobacteria bacterium | reverse complement strand
GCGGCAGGCGGCAGCGCCGCGCCAAGTTGGATGGACTGAATGCGCGCGGTGACCGGGCGGCTCGCGTCGAGAATCTTCAACGCCTCGGCAAACGGCAAGGGCACGCTCAAGCCATCCGCGCCAGGCAGTCGCGACAAAATCAAATTCAGGCGCGCGCAAAACCGTTTGCCGTTGGTATCCACCGCGACGCCGCCGTGCATCATCGCCTCGATCACCGCGGCGCATACGTTCCAGAATTCGCGGTCCACGTCGCCGCGCGACAAAGTCAATACGATCTGCGCGGCGCCGAGCATTTGCGACAACGACGCCTGGTCCGCGCGATCGCGCAGCATGTGCAACAGGCCGCGCTCGTACAACTGACGCGCTTCGCGCAGCGGCGGTTCCAGCGCCAGCGCGTCTCGCGCATTCTCCAGCGCGCGCTCGCCGCCATTCAGTTGCGCGCGCCGCGATCCCTTTCCCGCCGCGGACAGCGCGCGCAATTGGCGCTCTACGCGGTGGAGATTGCCGCTTAACATACGCCGCAAGTTTTCCCACGGCTCGACGCCGGCCGCGGACTCGCTCATGCGCGTCTCTACAGCTCGCAATTGTTCCACCAGGGTGTCGGCACGAATCGCGGTGAGCGCGCCGCGCGCTTGTCCGATCATGTCCGCGCATTCGCGCAACGCCTCTTTCTTCGGGTCTCCGCTGGCGGTAAAAAACGCACGCGCGCGACGTAGGGTACGTGCCGCTTCTTTGCGTACCGCCATCAACGAACCCGGAACGGTGGACGTCGTCATAGCGGGATCAGGTGATTTTGAAACCGCTCACGGATTCTTTCAGCGTCTTGGCCGACGCCGCCAACGCGCTCACGATGGCCGAAGTTTCTTTGGTTCCCTGCGCGGAGACACGGGCAATTTCCAGCACGTTTTGCATGCGCGCGGAGACGTTGGCGATCGCCTGCGCTTCGGTCCGCGTCCGCGCGGAAATGCCCACCGTCAAATCCACCAGCTCCTTGGAAAATTGCCCGCTCTCCTGCAATGCTGTACCGGCCGAATCCGCCAGCCGCGTTCCGTCCACCACGCCTTGCGTGCTGTTTTCCATCGCCAGCACCGCCTCTTGCGTTTTGACTTGAATCGCCTTGACGATGCTCGCGATGTGGCGGGTCGCATTGCCGGAACGTTCCGCCAGCCGCTGCACTTCCTCGGCCACCACGCCGAAACCCGCCCCGGCCTCGCCCGCGCTGGCCGCCTGGATCGCCGCGTTGAGCGCGAGCACGCTGGTCTGCTCGGTGATATTGGAAATCAGTTCGACGATCTCACCGATTTCCTGCGTGCTCTCACCCAGTTGCTTGATGCGCTTGGAGGTCTCTTGAATCTGCTGACGAATACGGCCCATGCCTTCGATAGAATCGCGCACCGAGCGAACGCCGGTCTGCGACACTTCGGCCGACTGCCGCGCGACCGTCGCGCAACGCAATGCGCTTTCCGACATCTGGTCCATTGCTTCGGCCACCGCGAGCACCGTTTCGCCAATCGATTGCACATCGCTCGCCTGCCGCTGCGCCGCCTGCAGCACGCCATCGGAAAATTGCTCGGCGCGGCCGGTATGCGTCACCACGTCGGCGGCGGTGACGTTGATGCGGCCGACCACCTCGCGCAGTTGATCCGCCATGCTGTTGACCGAATCGGCGAGCGCTCCGGTGATCTCCTCGGTGACTTTGCAACGCGCGGTCAGATTGCCGTCGCCGATCAACGAGATCTGATCGAGCAGTTCGAGAATCGCTTTTTGGTTCTGCCGATTGCGCGCTTCCGCCTCAACCGCGCGCCGCAGTTCGCGTTGCACTTGCCCGCGGCCCAGCGTAAACATGAGAATGAATGCGAGCGCAACCAGCAGCACGCTCACCCCCACACTGATCGACAATTTTCGCAGCGCGCTGCTCTTACGTTCCTCCAAGAGATCGGTGAGTGCCTGCAATCCTATCGTGCCAAAACCATACAGATCGTCGATAATTTTCCCGGTGGTCTCGAACCACTCGTTGGTCGAGCCCTCTGTCGTGCGCAGACTGGCCATGCGATCTTCGCTTGGCTGCGTCGCTTCGGGAATGGCCCGCCGCAGCTTGGTAATGCGCTCTCCCAGCTTGCGACTCAATTCCGGCTGCTGATGTCCGGCGCGGTTGACGTTGTCAATCAAGTAGTCGGCGAGCAGCGCCGCGCGCCCCTGCAAATGGGTGGCGAGCACGACCCGGTCTTCGACGTCCATGCTGCGCTCGGAGCCCACTCCGTAACCTTTCCCACGAGCGAGCGCCAAAGATTCGATCAGCTCGGGCAAGAAACTCAGCATGGCGTTTTGCACATAATGGATTCCCGTATCGGCATCGTTGCCGAGCCCGGAGTCCTGCTGCAAGTCACCGATCAGCCGGGTGACCTTGTTGATCACGTCGGAATTGGCGTCGAATGCTTTCTGCGTGTCGGTAGCCGAAATCAGTTTGCGGTTGGCGTTCCATGCTTGAATGATCTGGTTGAACAGTTCGCGCGGATTGGAGGACGACGATTCGGACGCGGGGAGTTCGTAGGCGGCCAAGGTTTTTTCGTAGGCCGTCATGCGTTCGTCGATCGCCGCCTGGCGCTGCTTCAGCATCTGTTCCTGCGCCGGATCGCCGCGCAGGAAAGCGTGGCGCTGAAGCCGGTAACGCTGCAATTCCGCTTCGAGCTGAAACAGCGGGGCGATGACTTCGATGGCCGCCAGTTCATTGCGCGTGAGCCGGATCTGCTTCACGTCCGCCACCACCGAAAAATACAGCAGAAAGGATATCGGCACCAGAAACATCAGTCCCGCGAGCAAGAACACTTGACCGATACTCAAGCGATTGGCCAGTTCACCGAACGAATAGGGTATGCGCAATTTCTTGATGCTCATTAACGCCATGTAAAACCTCTATAGGAATACTGCATCGAACTTTCCGTACTGCTTACGTCTCGCCAAATGTTTCATCAACAGATATACCATGCTGAGAGTCTTACCGATGTCACGCCACCGGCACGAACTCGCGCGCGCGCAAGGACTCCAGCAGCACCTGAACATTCAGCACCCGCCAGCGCACCCCTTGCTCGTCGAGCAACTCACTGTGCACCCATTGCGGTGCCTCGCCCACACCCGAACGCCCCCATTTCTGGCAATCGCGCAGGCCGACCAACCGGCCGACCAACAAGCCGGCGTTCAAGCCGAACTTCTTGTGCAACACGATGATTGCGCTCTTCGCCCCGATCTCGCTGATGCTCGATGTCTGCCGCAACCAGCCCGCAGGATCGACCACCCCGACCAACTCGCCCTGGAAATTGATCAGGCCACGAAAACTCAAATCACTCAGCGGCACGCGCGCGAACTCGGTGGCCATCACGATCGCGCGCACGTCCGCCAACGGCAATAACAGCGGCTGATTGGCGCTCTCGAATCCCACGTGCCCGAGCGCGCCCGGGTGCGCCCGCGCATTGCTCAGGCGCTCCGTCAATTCACGCTGAAAGTGCAGCAGACTGGGTTCGTCAGCCATTGTCGTCAGGCGAGGCCCGCGATCTTGCTCAACAGCAACTGCTCGTCCACCGGCTTGGTGACATAGTCGCTGGCGCCCTGGCGCATGCCCCAGATGCGGTCGGTTTCCTGCTTCTTGCTGCTGCAGATAATGATCGGGATGCGTTGCGTCGTCGCATCGCGCGCCAGCTTGCGAGTGGCTTCAAACCCGCTCATGCCAGGCAGCACCACGTCCATGAGAATGACGTCGGGCACCAGATGCTTTGCCTTGTCCAGCGACTCTTCGCCGGTGGTCGCGCGAATCACCTGGTAACCGTGCCGACTCAGAATCGAACTCAGGTATTCCATATCCGTCGGTGAATCCTCTACCACCAGGATCTTCTTCACGGCCATTGCTTCCTCCTCACTGGTGTTTGCTCCGCATAAGTTGTGCACCTCGCCGGGAACCGAACCGCACTAACGCAACGGCGCCGCGCCATTTGGCAACACCTGCACGACGTGCCGGTCGATGACGTCAATCAAGGCTTCGCGGGTAAACGGTTTCACTAAGTAATCATCGCATCCGGCAAGTTTGCCGCGCGCGCGATCAAACAAGCCGTCCTTACTGGTGAGCATGATGACTGGAATCTGACTAAATTCCGGGTTGCGTTTGATCAGGCTGCAAGTCTGGTAACCGTCGAGCCGCGGCATCATCACATCGACAAAAACGATCTGCGGCTGGCTATCGACGATGGTTCCCAGCGCCTTGAACCCATCATCGACCAGCAGCACTTTGTATCCGGCTTGGGTGAGGAATACTTCGGCGCTGCGCCGAATAGTCTTGCTATCGTCGACCACGACAACCAAGACATTCCGATGCGGATCAGCAATCACGGGCAACTCACTCACTACACACCTCTTGAGATACAGCCTATTCGATTCGTCTTGATTCGCCGGGCATCGAAAGACGCCACGACACAGTCGCACAAGACTGTTGCCAAGTGTGCAACTTAACGCCGCAATTGTATAGAGGGAGCATTGTCCAATGGTGTTTGAGTCTGAGCGGGGAGCGTGATTCCAACGGGGTTTGAGTCTGAGCAGGTGGCTGGGCGCGATCGTGATGCGAGGCATG
>JAYUZG010000004.1:0-3795 GCA_043751985.1 Betaproteobacteria bacterium | reverse complement strand
ATTACTCAGAAGTCGGTAACTTGTGCGACACACTGCCGTCTCCATCATAGAGCGCCGAAGCTTGAAATGTGTCGTCTTAATTGGCGACTGCTGAGTAAGTTGAATAAGTCGCCTTGCGGTTCGAGAGCGAATTCCCGAGGGAAGGTATCGTGACTTTCCGGTCTTGTAGAAGCGCTCTGTCTCGGAGTCGGCAAAGGACTGAATCATTCAGGCAATCGTAAACGCAAAGTTTACGATTGTCAATGAACTCTTGCGAAACTGCGCTAGCGGCAGTGAAGCAATCAATTTGTCTGCCTCTTTTCGAAGCCACTGAATTCTCCGGCCGCCGTCTCAGTGTCCACACGCGCGACCTGTGCTCGCTCAGGACCACGTCGCGTCCACGTGAACATCTTTTCAATGGACCGAGGTTCGCCCTGAATCACCGCCTCGACCGTTCCGTCCGCGCGATTGCGAACCCAACCTGATATCCCGAGGGAATCAGCCTGCACGCGCATTGATTCGCGGAAAAACACGCCTTGCACGCGGCCGTGGATTCGCAGATGCAAGGTAAGACGCACCGGCGAATTTTGCGGTAGCACGAAAACGGTCAAGCGTTATCCGTTGCCGTCGGCGACAAGATAGCTGTCGCGCAAAGTGCGCTCGATCAAAGCCTTTGCCTGGCCTCGATCAAACGCGAGTCCATCGGCGAGCTTTTCTGCGTACTCGAAGAAGGGCATGAACAGTTGTCCCTTATCAACCGGTGCGCGCAAGGTGAAACGTTCTTGCTGCGCTTGAATCTGCCGCCATGCCGCGCGAACTTCGGCCCAAAAAACTTCAGTGCGCGTGAAGTATTGTTCACCTGCGGCGAAATCGTAATCCTTGATGCGCTCGTAGCGTGCCACGCCATACTCGCGCGCAAGTATGGGCATGTTCGCGCGCGCGTGACCGCGATCGTCCAGAGCCAGTTTTAAGTTGTTCTCTTCCTGCACCCAGCCATTCGCAGTGATCGTATGGCGATTAGTGCCGGTCAACACCTGATAGTCATTGCGTACGCTCCACTCACGTCTTGGTAGCGGACGCCAGGTATCGTCGCTGATCCAGGTCGAGAAGCTGTCCCTGTGCTCCCAGCGGCCGCGCGCGGAATAGCGCGGCGAGTCGTCAACTTGATAGACGCTCTGCACCCACGCGCCTTTGCGTTGCTCTGCGGGCAAAGTGCGACGCGTCCAGGTGTTCAATCCTACATATGAGAGCAAAGTGTCGGCCTCATAACGCCACTCTTGCCGCCAATGGCGCACCACGATCGGCTCGCTCATCTCGTCGTCGGCCATTTTCACGCGCATTACCAGGATGTGCTGCAAGGCGACAAAGTCTTCACGATTCTCTGCGACAAAGACAATCTCGGTGCCCCAGCTCTGATACGGCGCGTCGGGCTTCAGCGCGGGGTCGAAGCGGATGATCTCGAGAAAATCGAAGCTCACACGAAACTGACCTGCCATCGCGAGAATGGCACATCGATCCCGTTCCTGATTGCTGAGGCCGGTCGAGCGCAGCCGTTGCCATGATTCGTTTGGCGTCGAGTCAAGCGTGACCGTGCCACCGCGCGTGCTGGCGCCGCGAGGTTTGAGCGACTTTTCTCCCAGAGGCCAAGCGAAGGTGAACTGACTGATGACCGCGCCGTCGTTCTCGCCCGGCTCATAGGCAACGGCTGGCGCGCACCACGACGAAATAAAAAGACCAAAACCAATCAGCAGTCGCACCATGATGATCTTTCGGAATGAGTAATGCGAATTATTGTAGCCCAATGGGATGGACTCCTCCCACCTAGAGTCGGCGTCGATGCGCCACACTGGAGAGAGTTACTTAACCAGTCAAAGGCGTGTCTCAGTGCAACTTGACGTGCGGCTCGGTGCGCCGCGTAATCATCCGGGCGAGGGTATCCAAAAAAACTTTGGCAAAGCCGTGCAACGCGTACTCATGCATCTTGTACAGCGAGATGTACATGATCTTGGCGAACCAGCCTTCGATCATCAAGCTGCCGCGGGTGAGGCTGCCCATCAGGCTGCCGACGGTGGAGAATTTTCCGAGCGAAACCAGTGAACCGAAATCGCGATAGACGAAAGGCTGTAGAGCTTCGCCGCGGACGTGCCGCGACAACATCTTCGCGAGATGCGACGCCTGCTGGTGTGCCGACTGCGCGCGCGGCGGAATGGTTTTGCCGGCGGATACGCCAAGCCACGGCGCGGCGGCGCAGTCGCCAAAGGCAAATACATTCGCATCGCGCGTCGTTTGCAGTGTCTCGCTGACCACCAATTGATTGATGCGATTGGATTCGAGGCCACCCAGGTCAGTGAGAAAATCGGGGGCTTTGACGCCCGCCGCCCACACCACCAATTCCGCCGGCACCTCCTTGCCGCTCGCGGTACGTACCCCGAGCGCCGACACTTCGGTGACGCGTTCACCGATGAACACTTGCACGTTCAACTTCTCCAGCAAGTCACGCACTGCGCGCGACAATCGATCCGGGAGCGCCGGCAGAATCTTCGGTGCGGCCTCGATGATGGAGATGCGAATGTCTTTCTCCGGGTCGATCCGATCCAGACCGAACGCCACCAGTTCGCGCGTGGTGTTGTGCAACTCCGCGGCAAGTTCGACGCCGGTAGCGCCGGCACCGATGATCGCGATATGCAATTGATGCGGCGCCAGCGGTTCAGCTTGCGCATTGGCGCGTAGACAGGCATTGACAAGGCGCGAATGGAATAGCGCGGCCTGATCGGTCTTGTCGAGCGAAATGGCGTGCTCGGCGGCGCCCGGCGTGCCGAAGTCGTTGGTGTGGCTACCGACCGCGATGACCAGCGTGTCGTAAGAGACAGTGTGCGCCGGAATGACTTCGCGGCCGCGTTCATCCAGAGTCGGCGCAAGATATATTTCTTTCTGCTGCCGATTCACCCCCGCCATGCGCCCCAAGCGGAAATTAAAATGATGCCAGCGCGCTTGATACATGTAATCCAGCTCGTGATCGTTCAAGTCCATGCTGCCGGCGGCGACCTGATGCAGCAGCGGTTTCCACAGATGCGTGCGCGCCGCGTCCACCAGCGTGATCATGGCATGCTTGCGCTTTCCCAGCGTGTCACCGAGGCGAGTCGCCAACTCCAAACCGCCTGCGCCACCGCCAACGATGACGATGTTGTGCGGCGGCGTGCGCGCGGGATAAGTAAATATTTTGTCCATTAATTTTGAATTATCGGAAAATTTAAGTTGGAAACACTGAGCGAATTCTAAAGCACGCGAAAGAAATTTGTTAGCGCCCGCGACGCCGTGATCTGCCGTTCGTGGCAGTAGCAATTCCACGCCGAGCCTAACAATCGTCTGAGCGACTGTCCCCTTTTATTCATTTATTTGAAGAGTCGAAGCTTCGTTTGCCCCACCCGCACGGCGTTGCCCCGATCAAGCTAAGTCAGGAAGAACGCGGGTATTGCCTTTGTCGTTCGCGGTCATTGCGTTCGAGTGCCAAATACAGTGCATGTGGTGTCTGCCGTGCGTTCGGTTGCCCCAGGGCACTGGCGCGATAGCCGGTCCAACGGTAGTACGCGGGGTGTTCCACCATTGCTGCGCGCATGGGATTTAACAAGGATGCCACCAACCGCCGCGACAGAGCTCCTCCGCTTCTTTATAATATCGATTCAGCAATCCTTAAGATTAAATAAATTCCGTAATCGTGGTCCGTCCCTGAGGTTTCCCCGCCTTTACGAGTTGTAAATTGAGAGCTAAGTTGTTAACGTTCCGGGAAAAACGGTGCATGCACGGCACTTGGGTGCT
>JAYUZG010000003.1:0-5978 GCA_043751985.1 Betaproteobacteria bacterium | reverse complement strand
AGGCAACTCTCACTCTCATCCTCCGCTCCGCTTCGGTAGTCGAGCATATGACCAGCGAGATTCATGTAAGTTCTATCAAGAATGCAACACTACACTAGCCTTGAACGACCGCCACCGGAGCTTGCGCGAGGGACGATTCCAGCATGGCATCAATCAACGCGTGCACCGCCAGCGCACTGTGCCCGCTCGCCAGCGGCTCTCGTCCACTTGCGATCGCATCCACGAAATCATCGATCAGCGCGCGATGCCATTCATGCGAAAACGCCATCGGATCGGCGCCCCCACCTCCTTGGCTCGAACCGGAAATTTCAATCGTATCTTTTCCCGCACGGTGCACAGTCAATTTCTCTGCTTCGATTACTGCGCTGCCACGGCTACCGGCAATTTCGATACGCTCTGGGTACCCCGGATAAGCCGTGGTGGTCGCGTCGATCACGCCGACCGCGCCGCAGCGGAATTGCACCGTCGCGCACGCGACATCCTCGGTATCGATGGCGCGCAATCCGCTTGAGCGGCACACCGCCGAGACCCTCGTCGCGGGACCTACCAGATGCAATAACGCGTCCAACGTGTGGATGGCCTGCGTCAGCAGCACCCCACCTCCGTCGCGCGCCAGCGTGCCGCGCCCCCCGGTTGTGCGTAGTAATCTGCCCCGCGCCACCAGCGAATCGTCGCCGAAGCGCTGATGATTTCACCGAGGTCGCCCTGCGCGAGAATCTCGCGTAAGGCGCGCACGCTCGGTCGAAATCGAAACTGAAAGACGACGCCGAGCTTCTTCTTGGCAGCAGCCACCGTATCTACAATCTGCCGCGCGCTGGCCAGCGTCACATCGAGCGGCTTTTCGAGCAGAACATGTTTACCGGCTTTGGCCGCCAACATCGCGAGCTCGGCATGAGTGCGCGGCGGCGTCAAAAGTATGATCGCCGCCACTCGCACGTCGTCCAGAAGCACATCCAGGCTTTCCGCTACCGGCAATCCATATTGCGCACGAAACCAGTCCCGTCGCTCGACGCTACGACTAAAGCCGCCTATGAAATCGATCTTGTGCGCAAGGTCTAACAGTGACAGGGCATGCGGCTTGAGCGCGAGGCCCAAGCCGACGAGTCCAACACCAATGCGATCCAACGTAAATGGCTCCGTGCACGTTTGAAATAATGAACGCGGTCAGCCCATGAACTCCCGCACCAAACGGTTAAATTTCTCCGGGTTCTCCATGAACATGAAGTGATTCCCGCCCTCGGCCTCTTCGAAAATCTCCACGCGCGAGTTGGGGATCTGCGTTCCCATCCACATCTGCGAGCGCCAGCCGACCAAGCTCGCCTTGCCGCCGACAATCAACGCCGGAATATCGATGGTGGGTAACAAATCGCGCCAATCGTTGGTCGCGTGGTCGAACAACAAATTTGCCGCGTAGCGACGCGGGAATTTCAAGTTCTGCTTGACCACCCAATCCACCTGATCTTTCGGATACGCCTTGGTAAACATTCCGCCGATGAAACCTTCGGTGGTCTTCACTCCGTCGGGACCGGCCAAGGCATTAGGTATCGCCCACAGCGAATCTTTGTCGAGAATCGCACCGGCGTCGATCTTTTCCTGCTCGCCCCATGAAGGATTGGCGGTGATCATCGGCATCTGGTCGATGAGCAACAACCTGGAAAGCCGCTCCTTGCCGAATAGCTCCCAATAGCCCCAGATCACCGAGCATCCCATCGAATGGCCCGCCAGCGTGACGTTACTCAGATTGTTTGCCGTCAGAAATTCGTGCACATCTTTCGACAGCCGGTGAATGCGATAACCGTGAGTGGGTTTTTCCGACTCTCCGTGCCCCCGCATGTCCAGCGCGATAACGCGGTATTTGTCGCTCAAGCCGTCGATCTGCGCGCGAAACTGCGCCGCAGTCTGCGACCAGCCCGGAATCATCACCAGCGTCTTGCCTTTGCCCGCCTCGACGTAGTGCAGCCGATAACCGTCATTCGTCGTGAAAAATCCTTCCTTGGTATCCGCCGCCCCGACCGGCGCACTAACAAACCACAAGGCAAGCACTGTGCTCGCGAGCATTTTCAAGATATATCTCAGAATAGACATGGAATCCTCCTCCGAAACTGGTGTAATTGTCCCGCGGCACACGCCACCGGAGAACGCAAGCTACACAGTCGAAGTGGGCACGTCAATCACCGCAGATGACCTTGAACTGACGCCGAACAAATACTCGACCCGTGAGGCGCCGCCGCGAATTCCGGCAATCGTTCAGCCTGCGCGGAAAATTGACGGAGTAAAGGAAACTGCGATACGGAGATCAGCTCAGGCAACATCGTCTGCGCGAAGTGCCAGGTAACGGCAGCAGTCACGCCTGCTTGATCAATTGCATCGATCGTCAGGTTCCCGTGCCGAAGTTCAGTCTCCAGTGCGGTCAACGCGGCCATCAATTGCGCGGTGACTCTTGCGATCCACGGCTGATGCAATTTCTCGGCGGGCCGCAGTTCACGCTCATAGATGATCTGCACACTTTTCTCACAAGCAGCGAGCGCCAGTCCGATAAGACGTAGAGACCGCGCGCGTTCTGCAGTGCTCGCCGGCATGAGAGACGCGCGAGGCGCGGCGAGACACTCGGCGTAATCGAGAATCAAGGTCGAATCCAAGAGCACCGTTCCGTCGTCGCACACCAGGGTTGGCGCTTTCACCACGGGGTTGATGTGGTGAAATTCTTCGAAATTGCGAAACACGGATAGTGCGCGGTGCTGGAACGGCAGGCCGAGCAACTGCAGAGAGATCGCTACGCGGCGCACATACGGCGAATCAAGCAGTCCGATGAGTTGCATGGTCTGTCCTCGAAAAACTCACAATCTGTGCTAGGGAATAAACCGCACCTCCCGGAACTGCCGGAACATGCGCAAGAACATTTCCTCTGAATCGACGCACTCGGTGAAGCCGGCTTTGCGGATCTTGAGAGTGTCGGTCATCACGTCCCAATCACAGCCGAATACGAAATCGGCAAACGGCCACGCAGCCACATCGTTGTAGGGGATTCGTTGCAGTTGATATTTCTCGACGACCTCAATCCACAGGGATTCTTTATCGGCCATGAATTGCGCCAGCGGGATGGTTTGCACCGGCCCGTATTCCATCTCGAAGAATTTGGCAAATTTTGGCCATATATTCTTCCAGCGAAAGAAGTCCGTATTGGTGATATTGAAAACCTCGTTCGCGGCGTTGGACGTCGTCGCGCACCAAACCATGGCTTTGGCCAACAGCTCGGAGTCCGTCGCCTGATACACGCTTTCGAACGCGCCGGCTTTCCCGGGGAATCGCAGCGGCAATCCGAGTTCGCGCGAGATCGTCGCGTATACCGCGATCGCGGTAGTGATGTTCATCGGATTTCCGAGCGCGAAGCCGCACACCGAATGCGGACGCAACGCGGACCAGGTCCAGCGTTTGCCATGTTGACGACGCCGCAGCCACTGCTCCTGATCGTAGTAAAAATTGGGTAGCATGTGCGGCGGATCGGATTCTTTGGCCGGCGTTTTGAACGGTCCCAGATGGCTGCCGTAATACTTGTTCCCTTCGACCAAATGAACGTGGCGCAATCCCGGCGCCGCCGCTTCGATGACTTCAACCGCATTCACCAGCATCGCCGTGTTCGGCGTGTTGTGGCCGGCCCAGGTCGGAGCAGTCTGATACGCACAGTAGAAAACATGGGTCGTGCCTGACAGGCCCGAGAGTTTTCTCTCCACGTCCGCTCGATCGAGCAGATCAACCGATATGAACTCCGCGCGCGAATGGAAATCAGGCTCGCGCCGCGACACCCCGACTATGTCCCACTCGGGCAATCGCGCAAAATGGCTGATCAGGTTGCGACCTATGACGCCCAAGCCGCCCAACACCACTGCCTTGTACATCGTCACCGTTTCTATCCCTCGAAAATCTTCTCAACCTCTCATTATCACCGCAATTCGGGTAATTTTATTGATAAACTCTCACTTGCGAACGCTCAGTAAGATCCTCAGTGGGATCGTCAGACGCGCAAGCAATTTGTGCGTAGCGTCCGGCCCTGCCGTCTTGCAGGTGACGTGCGTCTCCGTGACCGATATCCAAGCAAATTGACAGCAACCAGGCGGTACCAGAAATGTCCGATTCGAAGAAGAAGATTTTGTTGCCATCGACGATGGCGCGCGTCGGTTGGGAGTTGATCGAACAACGCGCCAACACCGAAGCCATTGCGTTCGAGGCGTCGATCGCCCCTGCGACCTTCCACGCGTTGCTCGCGGACGCCGACGCGGTCGGTCTGAGTCTCACGCCATTCGGCGACGCCGAGCTTGACGCGGGTCCGAAGGTTCGAGTCGTTGCCCGCCACGGCGTGGGTTACGACAACGTCGATGTACCGGCGCTTACGCGGCGCGGGATTCCCCTGATGGTCACCGGCAAAGCCAACTCGCCGTCGGTGGCGGAACAGGCGCTATTTTTTATGCTGAGCTACGCCAAGCGCGGCGCAGCGCTGGATTCGATGGTGCGCGAAGGACGCTGGGCCGAACGGTTCAAGGAAGCCCTGCCAATCGACCTGTTCGGCAAGAACGTACTGATCGTCGGCTTCGGCCGCATCGGCACTCGCCTCGCCCGAGCTTGCCTCGCGCTCGGAATGAAAGTGCTGGTCTACGATCCCTATGTGCGCGCGGCATTGATTGAGGCCGCGGGATGCGCCAATGAGCGGGAGCTCGACGCGGCTCTCAGTAAAGCGGACTTTGTCTCCATTCACTGTCCGAGAACGCCAGAGACTGAGTCGATGTTCAACGCAGATAGGCTGGCAAAGATGAAGCCAAGCGCCTGCCTCGTCAACACCGCGCGCGGTGGCATCGTGGACGATACCGCACTCGCGGCGGCTCTCGCCAACGGAACGATAGCCGCCGCGGGACTCGACGTGTTCGATCGAGAACCGCCCGAGGCTGGCAATCCATTACTCGCCGCGGCAAAAATAGAATTCGCCCCGCACATGGCTGGCGTCAGCCGAGAATCGCTTGACCGCATGTCAATCGCCGTGGCAAAGAATATTCTCAGCGTGCTGGATGGAAAACCAAACTTGGATAACGTGATAAACAAGGAAGTTCTGGTTCACCGCTGATTCCATCGTCTGCGCCTTGCGTGTCGCAAGGCAATCTTGAATTCGGTCAGGTCGATCGAAAGGGTTTAGCACCCTCGACTATAACTAAAGTGATATTGAATCCGTCTTCTTCGGCATATACAGTTCGGCTCGATTGACCCGCCGCGCCATAACGCGCCTCACCAAGGAGACGATGATGAACAAGTGCCATCTGCAATATTTCGCGGTCGTGCCTGCTGCTTGCCTGGGACTGAGCCTGACCCCCGTCACGGACGTTTGGGCACTGGAGAAGTGTAAGCAATCCGGAAAGAATCTGGCGCAAGATACGAAGTACGTACAACAGCACGCCATCGATGTTGGCGACGTGCCGGGTCACCAGGTCCGTATCCTGGAACTTCATACCACTCCGTCGAACGCCAAACCCAACTGCGAGGGCCTCAAAGTTCTCGATTTTTGGAGTCACGGATACTCGGATTACACCAATACCAACGGCCGCGCCTGGGGATATGGCGTTGACGTATTGGAAAACGGCGACAAGATTTTCTCTCAATGGTCCGGCACTACTCACTCCGCCGTCGGTTCCGATGGCTCGAAGAAGATCACTTACACCGGGGGAACCAATCTGACCGGGGGAACCGGCAAGTATCGTGGTGTGCGCGGCATGGGACGCGTCACCACCGTGTTTGATCCAGTTGCGGGCTTCAATGAATCGCAGTGGGAGACGGAGTACTGGATCGAGTAGGTAGCGATCATCCCGCCTGGTTAAGGTAAAGTCAGATAAATTGATTATTACTCAGAAGTCGGTAACTTGTGCGACACACTGCCGTCTCCATCATAGAGCGCCGAAACTTGGAATGTGTCGTCTTAATTGGCGACTGCTGAGTAA
>JAYUZG010000002.1:0-12877 GCA_043751985.1 Betaproteobacteria bacterium | reverse complement strand
CCGCACCGGCGTCGTGTGCGGAGCACTGCGCACAAGCTGCGGATCGGTACGCGCTTCAGACATGATTTCTTTCATCGCCGCGATAAACGCGTCGAGTGTTTGCTTGGATTCGGTTTCAGTCGGCTCGATCAACATGCACTCCGGTACCAACAGCGGAAAATAAATCGTGGGGGCGTGGAAGCCTTTGTCGAGCAAACGCTTCGCCACGTCGAGCGCGCTCACGCCCGTCTGTTTCTTTAGCGCTTCCAGCGTCACGATAAATTCGTGGCTGGCGCGGCGCCGCGGAAACGCGAGGTCGAATCCCGCCTTACGCAACTCGCTCATCAGGTAGTTGGCGTTAAGCGTCGCGTATTGCGCGACTCGCGGCATTCCGTCCACCCCCAGCATGCGCGCGTAGACATAGGCGCGCAGCAGGACCCCGGTGTTGCCCATATGCGCCGACAAGCGCCCGATCGATTGCGGTGTTTCGTCGCGGCGAGTCCAGCGCAAGGTTGCGGCCTCGCGCACCACCATCGGCGCCGGCAGAAACGGCGCAAGCCGCGCGCTCGCCGCGACCGGTCCGGCACCCGGCCCACCGCCGCCATGCGGCGTGGAAAAAGTCTTGTGCAAATTGAGGTGCATCACATCGAAGCCCATGTCGCCGGGACGCACTTGGCCAAGGATGGCATTCAGATTGGCACCGTCGTAGTAGAGCAAGCCGCCGGCGCCGTGCACGATGGCGCGTATTTCTTCTATCGTGCGCTCGAACACGCCGAGCGTGGACGGATTAGTGAGCATCAGGCCCGCGGTGCGCGGACTCACGGCAGCTTGCAGCGCGCGCAAGTTCACGTTGCCGTCGGCATCCGTCGGCACCTCGCGCACAGTGAAACCGCACATCGTGGCGGTCGCGGGATTGGTGCCATGCGCCGCGTCCGGAACGATGATCTCGCTGCGCGCGGGATCGCCGCGCGCTCGATGATAGGCGCGAATCATCGCCACGCCGGCGAACTCGCCTTGCGCGCCCGCCATCGGCGCCAGACTGACCGCGCTCATGCCGGTCACCGTCTTGAGAATTTCCTGAAGGTCGTGCAAACAAGCGAGCATGCCCTGCGCGGTAGACTCGGGCGCGCGCGGGTGATGCGCCAGAAATTCCGGGAACGAGACCGCGGCGTGACACGCGCGCGGGTTGTACTTCATGGTGCAAGAACCCAGCGGATAAAAATGCGTGTCGATGGAAAAGTTACGCTGCGACAAGCGTGTGTAGTGACGCACCGCGTCCAGCTCCGAAACCTGCGGCAGTAGCGGCGCCACGTCGCGCAGCAACTGCGCCGGAATATCCGCCGGACGGTGCGGCGGGGAAAACTGCGAGGCCGCGCGCCGGCCTCGCCGCGAGAGATCAAAAATCAGCACGCGCGCAGACAGCCGGTCTTATCGAAGCGCTTTCAACGCCGCTTCGTAGTCCGGCTCATCGGCGATTTCCGGCACCAGTTGCGAGTGCAGCACGCGGTTGTTCTCGTCCAGGACCACCACCGCGCGCGCGGCTAAACCCTTGAGCACGCCGTCGGCGATATCGACCCCGTAGGTCGAGTGAAAATCCTGGTTACGAAAGGTGGACAAGGTCACCACGTTGTTCAATCCTTCGCCGCCGCAAAAGCGCGCCATGGCGAAAGGCAGGTCCGCCGCGATGACCAGCACCACCGCGTTGGACATCGCCGACGCCTTTTCATTGAACACTCGAGTGGATTTTTGACAGGTCGGCGTGTCCAGACTCGGGACGATGTTGAGGACTTTGCGTTTTCCAGCGAAGTCCGCGAGCGAGACGTCGGACAGCTCTTTATTGGTGAGGCGAAATGCGGCGGCGGCCTCTCCTTTGGCCGGAAGTTTGCCGTTCACGTTGACGGGATTGCCTTTGAGAGTCACGGTTGCCATAGGGTTCTCCTTGTTGTTGATAATGAGTAATGAGGTCAATGCAGGGCACGGGTAAGCGCCGAGATATACAGGTCTCGATCCGCCGGATTGCGCAGCTCGGTGACACACAACAACATTGCCGGACCGAGTTCCGGATAGTCTTCGGCCAAGTCGAAGCCCGCAACGACGCGATCATTCAACATGCGCTCGACCACGCGAGCGGCGGCGATGGGTAACGCGATCACCGCCTCGTGGAAATAAGGCGCGCTGAAAATTTTCCTCACGCCGGGCACTTGCGTCAGGCGGCCAACCAGATCTCGCGTATTGGCGTGCGATGCCAACGCGGCCTCGCGCAGGCCGGCCGCGCCCATGATCGCAAGGTGAATGGTCGCGGCGGTCACGGCGAGCCCTTGGTTGGTGCAGATATTCGAGGTCGCTTTTGCGCGGCGGATGTGTTGCTCGCGCGCCTGCAAGGTCAAGGTGAACCCGCTGTTTCCGACTGTGTCCACGGTTCTGCCTACGATGCGCCCCGGTAATTGCCGAACATACTGCTGCTTACAGGCCATGAAGCCGAAGTACGGACCGCCACCGGACAAGGGAACCCCGAGCGGTTGTCCTTCGCCCACCGCAACGTCGGCGCCGCGTTTTCCCCAATCGCCCGGTGCCTTCAGTAGCGCGAGCGACAGCGGATTCACCAACGCGATGGCCAAAGCGCCCTGCGCGTGCGCCCAGTCGGTCAGTTCGTCGACCGCCTCCAGTGCGCCAAAAAAATTCGGCTGCGGAATCACCAACGCCGCGATCCCGGTGTTGGCGTAAACGCTCAGCGCGCCCGGCAACAACTGACCGCATTCGGTGCAGTACGGCAGCTCAAGCACTTCGATGTCCTGTCCGGCGACCAGCGTGCGCAACACGTCTCGATACGCCGGGTGCACGGTGGTCGGCAGCAGGATACGACGCGCAGTCTTGTGCAAACGTACTGCCATCAGCGCGGCTTCCGCCAAAGCCGATGCGCCGTCGTACATGCTGGCGTTGGTTACGTCGAGTGCCGTCAGCGCGCACAGCATGCTCTGATATTCGTACAACACTTGCAGCGTTCCCTGACTCGCTTCCGCCTGGTACGGCGTATACGCCGAATAGAATTCACCGCGGGTGGCAAGCTGCCACACCGCCGCAGGAATGTGGTGCTCGTAGGCACCGGCGCCGACAAAGTTTAGGTACTCGCCATCCTTGCGCGCATGGTCACGCATCAAGCGCAACACTTGCGCCTCGCTCAAACCCGGCGGCAAAGCGCTGCCCCCGGGCGAACGCACAGCGGCAGGAATTTCGTCGAATAGATCGTCGATTGCCTGCGCACCGATTGCGGAGAGCATCGCGCGTGCATCTTCGTCGGTGTGCGGGATGAACGGCATCAGGGCGAACGAGACACGAATGCAAGCGCGGCGGATCGAAAAATTCTAATGCGCATCCGCCGCGACGATATCGCCATAGGCACGTGCGTCCAGCAGGCTGGCCAGTTCCGCCGCATTGTCGGGTCGAAGCCGGAATAGCCAAGCCACGTAGGGCTCTTGATTAAGTTTTTCCGGAGCCGTCTCGAGTTCGCGGTTTATCGCAACCACCTCGCCTGCAACGGGTGAATAAAGATCGGCTGCTGCCTTGACCGATTCGATGACCCCGCACTCGTCTCCCTGGTCCAGCTTGCGGCCGAGTTCCGGCGGTTCGACAAACACGATGTCTCCCAACTGCTCTTGTGCGTGATGCGTGATTCCAATACTCACCGTGCCGTCGGATTCAACGCGCACCCATTCGTGAGTCGCGCTGTACTTCAAGTCTGCGGGTATAGACATGCGTGCTCCGTTAGTGCGGATGGGCGGGGAAACCGGCAATGAGACTTTTGCCGTGGCGAACGAAAGGGCATTTTACTACCCGTGCCGGCAGAACTCTGCCGCGCACTTCGACACCGACTTGATCGCCCGAGTCGCAGTTCAGCGGCAAGCGCGCCAGGGCGATGGAAACGTCGAGCGTAGGCGAATAACTTCCACTGGTAATCACTCCATCACCTTGTGGCGTGCGCACCTCTTGGTGCGCCCGGAGTACGCCGCGTTCGAGCAAGACCAGGCCTAGCATCCGATATCGATCTTGGGCATTTTCCAGCGCACGCCGCCCGACGAAATCGTGCTCGAAGCGGACCGTCCAAGCGAGGCCGCACTCGGCCGGCGTGGTCTCGCCATCCATGTCCTGGCCATTCAGATTCATGCCGGCTTCAAGGCGCAGCGTATCGCGCGCGCCCAATCCCGCGGGGCTCACTCCTTGGTTCAGCAAGGCGTTCCACGCGGACTCTGCTTGGTTCGCGGGAAGCATGATTTCGAAACCATCTTCGCCGGTGTAACCGGTGCGTGCGAGGAAGAGCTCGGCGATCTCTACTGCCTGGAAGGGCGCGAGCGCGGCGCTCGCCACGCGGGTCTGCGGCAATGCGCGCCACACGCAGTCGCGTGCTCGCGGTCCCTGCACCGCGATGATCGCCACTCCACGTTGCGCGATGATTCGCGGCGGCGGTGTCGCGCGCGACTGCTGCTCGATCCAAGCCAGGTCCTGATCGGCAGTGCCGGCATTCACCACCAATCGGTAGCGGTCGCCACCACGAAAATAAACCATCAAGTCGTCGAGAATTCCGCCCTGCTCGTTCAGCATGCAGGAATAAAGCGCGCTGCCAGGCTGAGTAAGACGCCTCACGTCATTGGCGAGGAGCCGCTCCAGCAGGCGCGCCGCCGCATCGCCTTCCACGTCGATGACGCGCATGTGCGACACGTCGAACATGCCCGCGTGGCCCCGCACCCGATGATGCTCTTCGATTTGAGAACCGTAATGCAGGGGCATTTCCCAGCCGCCGAAATCCACCATCTTGGCATTGAGTCGTCGATGTGCGGCGTTGAGCGGAGTTTGTCGCAACACGCTCATGGATAGAACAAGTACAAGCGATAACCGGCCGTCCGCAGATCGGCCGTGTCCAAATACAGGCGCAGGTTGATTTCCGTTCCCGCATCGAAGCCGCGATTCAAGTCCAGGGCGCGCTCCAAGTATTCTCGCGGCAGAAACACCCGACGCGCAATGGCTTGGCCGCGATCGTCGGTGAGCGTCAATTCGAGCGCAGGGTAGGCCACCGACACGCCAGCGCGATTGCGTAGCGCCGCGGTCAATAAGATCTGACTGGGTTGCGCGGAATCTACTGCCTCCAACCCGGATGACTCGATGTTGAGCTTATCGTCCAATCGAGGCAGCGGCAATGAACATTGCAAGCGATCGCACGCGCGCATGAACCACACGCGAGTTTCCGGATACGCCAGCGTCAACTGATTGCGGAATGCGATGGCCGCCTGCGCCGTCAATGCAACGAGCGCGAATAGACTGCCGATGACGAACGGCCAGCGCAGCCGCTCCTCCTTGGCAGGCCGAAATTCCCATTCGTAAAGATTGGTGTCAATCGATGGCGGCGTGGCAACGACGGAGGCTGCTTGCGCCGGAGGGCGGGTAGCCGGGGTCGATTCTTGTATCGGTTGTTCCGCCGCCGGCGCCAAGATATTTGGCGCCGCTTTCGCTGGCGCTACGATATCTGGCGCACCTTTCGCTGGCGCTAGGATTTCTGGCGCGCCCTCCGCTCGCGCTGGGATGTCTGGCGCGTTTTGCACGCCTTCCTCCGGCGCACTGTCCGGTGCGTGACTAGCGAGAGCGGGCTCCGCCGCACTCGCTGATTTTTCCTTTAGCTCGGGTTGCTTGGAGCTCAGACTCGAAAAAGCATCGAAGACGCGGTCGCAGCGCCCGCAACGCACTTGCCCGCCCGAGGACTGCAGCTGCGGCGGGGTAACCCGGAACGCCGTTTCGCAATGCGGACAACGCGTGAAGAGTTTCATCGATCTGCGCGCTGTGCAACGATGCGGGCCCAACCGTCCTCGTGCTCGACCTCAACGATTTCCAGGCGTTGCCGGTAAATTGCGACCAGCTCGGCTTCCTGGCCGCTGAGAATGCCCGACAGGACCAGGTGCCCGCCTGGATTCGCCAGTGCGCACAGCAGCGGAGCCAACACCCGTAACGGATTCGCCAGAATGTTGGCCAGCACCACATCGAAGGTCCGGGTCGTCAATTGATCAGCCAGAAGGAAGTCTCCCATGACCTGATTCTGCACAGCGTTGGCGCGGCTGGCAATAATGGCGTAAGGATCGATATCGACCCCCGTCACGTGTCGCGCACCGAGCCGCGCCGCCGCGATGGCAAGGACGCCCGAGCCGCAGCCATAGTCCATCACCGATTCCCCGCCTTTGAGATGTTGGTCGAGCCAGCGCAGACATAAACGCGTTGTAGCGTGGCTGCCAGTTCCAAACGCCATGCCCGGGTCGAGAATGAGATTGATGGCGCCCGGATCGGCGGGCTGGTGCCAGGTGGGGACAATCCACAGCCGCGGTGAAATCGCGATCGGGGTAAATTGATCTTGCGTCGCGCGCACCCAGTCTTGATCCGCGACTCGGGTCACGGTGACGACTGACGGGGGGGCCGATGCGACGATCTGTCCCGCTTTGCGCAGCGCGTCCTGGACATGCGCGCCGTCATCAAATAACGCGGCCAATCGCTGTTGTGCCCAAGACTGCATCGCCGCCTCTCCCGGTTCGGCGAATAGGGCTTGTTCCGTATCCGTGCCCGCGAATGCATCGGTGACCTCGACGGACAGGGCACCACATGCCAACAACGCATCGCTCCAGGCATCGGCGCGCGCCGCATCTGTTTCGAGGGTAACAACCAGCCAGCCCATGTCAGCCGCAGGCCCTGGGGCTGGTTTCAATCCGCCCGGCCGTGCTTGGCCAGCCGCTCCTCCAAGTAATGGATGCTGGTGCCCCCACGAACGAACGCGTTATCCAGCATCAACTCCTGGTGTAGCGGAAGATTGGTCTGGATACCCTCGACCACCATCTCGGACAAGGCTGTGCGCATCCGCGCAATCGCCTGATCGCGCGTGTCTCCGTAGGCGATAACCTTGCCAATCAGTGAGTCGTAATAGGGCGGCACGAAGTAATTGTGGTAGACGTGAGAATCCACTCGGATACCCGGACCGCCAGGCGCGTGCCAGGACGTGATGCGCCCCGGCGAGGGCGTAAACTTGTACGGGTGCTCCGCGTTGATGCGGCACTCGACCGCGTGACCGCGAAACTGGATGTCGCGTTGCCGGAACGGCAACTTCTCGCCGCTTGCCACCAGAATCTGCGTCTTGACGATGTCGATGCCGGTGATCATCTCGGTGACCGGGTGCTCGACTTGGACGCGAGTGTTCATTTCAATGAAGAAGAATTCACCGTTCTCATACAAAAACTCGAAAGTGCCCGCGCCACGATAGCCGATCTTGCGGCACGCCTCCGCGCAGCGCTCACCGACGCGGACGCGGTCTTTAACTGCGAGCAAGGGCGCGGGCGCCTCTTCGATTATTTTCTGATGGCGGCGCTGCATCGAGCAATCGCGATCGCCCAGATACACCGCGTTTCGATGTTCATCGGCCATCACCTGTATCTCGATGTGGCGCGGATTCTCCAGAAATTTTTCCAGGTACACCGTCGGGTTGCCGAATGCCGCGCCCGCTTCGCTGCGGGTCATCGCCACTTCCTTCAGCAAGGCCGCTTCGGTGTGCACCACACGCATGCCGCGCCCGCCGCCACCGCCCGCGGCTTTGATCAACACCGGATAACCGATCTTGCGCGCGATCTTGGTAACTTCATCCGGGCTATCCGGAAGCGCGCCTTCGCTACCTGGCACCACGGGTACGCCTGCCTTGATCATCGCATTTTTGGCGCTGACCTTGTCGCCCATCAAGCGGATCGTTTCGGGCCGCGGTCCGATGAACACGAAGCCGCTCTTCTCCACACGCTCGGCAAAATCCGCGTTCTCGGAGAGAAACCCATAGCCGGGATGAATCGCCTCGGCATCGGTCACTTCCGCCGCGCTGATGATCGCCGGCACGTTGAGATAGCTCGCGGCGGAGGGTGCCGGTCCGATACACACCGACTCATCCGCGAGACGAACGTATTTCGCTTCGGCGTCGGCTTCAGAGTGGACCGCGACCGTCTTGATGCCCATTTCGCGGCAAGCGCGCTGCACGCGCAACGCAATTTCTCCGCGATTTGCGATGAGTATTTTTCCGAACATGTGTCAGCTTTGCCGTGAATCGCGGCTTGTCGGCGGATGATGCGCCGTGCGCGCTCTAAAAATTCAGTGGTTCAATTGACCGAGGAAACAGCTTCACGTCATCCGATTACAAACAGCGGCTGGCCGTATTCCACCGGTTGTCCGTTCTCGACCAGCACCGCCTTGATCACCCCACCCTGATCCGCCTCAATCTCGTTGAGCAGCTTCATCGCCTCAATGATGCAAAGCGTTTCTCCGGCCGCAACACTTTGCCCTACCTCGACAAACGACTTGGCGCCAGGGGCGGAGGAGCGATAAAACGTGCCTACCATCGGTGACTTGACGACATGCCCTTCCGGTTCAGCCGCGACTGGCGCAGTCGCCACTGCTGCCGGCGCGAGCGCGGCAGCGGGCAACATTGGCGACTGCGCTTGGGAATGCATCGGATGTCCGCCCATCGGCAAATGAAAGATGGGGCCACTGCGATTGATGCGCACTTTTTCCTCGCCCTCGGTGATCTCCAATTCCGAGATGCCGGACTCCTGTACCAGATCGATCAACTTCTTGAGCTTTCGCAGATCCATATTCAAGCGCCTTTCAATTGCAGCGCGTAGTGCAGCGCCATCGCGTAGCCCGCCGCGCCAAATCCACAAATCACCCCCTGGGCCAGATCGCTGAAATAGGAATGACGGCGAAATGCTTCCCTGGCGTGCACATTTGACAAGTGCACTTCGATGAAAGGGACGCGCACCGCAGCCAGCGCATCGCGCAAGGCGACGCTGGTATGGGTCAACGCCGCCGGGTTGAGGATGATGATATCGACCGGCTCCCGCATGCATTCTTGCACCCGCTCAACCAGTTCTCCTTCGAAGTTGCTTTGCAGTACATCCAGCGTGGCGCCGGCATCTCTGGCCTGCGCCTTTAACCGAAGGTTGATTTCCTCCAAGGTATCCGACCCGTAAATGCCGGGCTCGCGGACACCCAGCAGATTCAGGTTGGGGCCATGCAGAACGAGCACCCGTTTGCTCTGAATGCGCCTGTTCTGAGCGACCATCGCTGGTTTCGTTCGCTTCACCATCCGCGAAGTTTGCCGCATTTCTGGTGAAATTGCCAGAACTTACCGGAACTTAGCCCGAACGATCAGAGCAGCTCGCGGATCATTTCGCGCAACTTCAACTCGCTCAAGCGCCCCAAATGCGCGCCGCGCAGCTTCCCCTCGCGGTCAAGAATAACAGTAAACGGCAACGCGCCTGAAGGATTGCCCGCGTCTTGCGCCAGAGTCAAGGCTGCGTAATCGCTCATCAGGTTTGGATACGACACTCGCATTTCGCGCACGAACTCGCGTACCTGCTTTGTGCGGTCAAGCGGCTCCACCGCCATTCCGATGAATTGCACGCCTTTTGAACTCAGCTCTTTTTGCACGCGCACGAACTCCGGGATTTCCTCGCGGCACGGCGCGCACCAAGCCGCCCAGAAGTTAACCACCAGCACCTTGCCCTGCCAGTCCGCTAACTTTCGAACCTTTCCCTGCAAATCTGGCCATGCGGCTTGCCGCAGCGGCTCCATGTTCGGCTCAGTCTTGGTGACGACGAGTTGCTTAGCCCCGTCGTCGAGGGATCTTCCCTGCAACCACGCACCTGCGGCGGCGGCCGCCGCCGCAATGCACACGAAGAGGCCGATTTGGGTGGTCTTGCGCATGACTTACGGCAACGCAAGAACGTGATCGAGACTTGCCAAAAACTCATCCGCGGGTTTGAAGCCGATAACTCTGGCCGGCCGGATTTCCGCACCACGCGCATCGAAGAAGATAATTCCTGGCGGGCCAAACAGCCCAAAGCGTTTGAGCAGCACCGCGTCCGCATTATCGCTCTGGGTCACATCGGCCTGCAGCAACAGCAGCTCGCGCAAGCGCATCTGCACCGTAGCATCGGCAAAAGTGAAGCGTTCCATTTCCTTGCAGGCAGCGCACCAGTCGGCATAGAAATCCAGCATGATTTTTTTTCCGTCCGACATCGCAATCGCCTGCTCCAGGTCCGCGACGGACTTCACCCGGCGAAACTGCGCCCCCGGCGTAGTCTCGGCGCCGGACAGCCGTACTCCAGCAAGCGGTTGCAGCAAATCACGTCCGCCGGACAACGCGCCGAGTATCAGCGCGCCGCCAACCAGCAGGCTGATCACGCCCGCTCCTTTGCATAATTTTTTCCAACCCGAAACGTTGATCGGCAAGGGATCGAGCGCGTGCAGATAAATCGCACTGCAAATCAACAGCGCGCCCCACAGTGCCATCTGCACGCCCGCCGCGATCAGCGGCGACACCAGCCAGATCGCCATTCCCAGCAACACCACACCGAACAGATTCTTGACGCTTTGCATCCAAGCCCCGGCCTTCGGCAACAAGCTCCCGGCGGAAGCGCCGACTACGATCAGCGGCACCCCCATGCCAAG
This sequence comes from Betaproteobacteria bacterium, assembly GCA_043751985.1. Classification (GTDB taxonomy): domain Bacteria; phylum Pseudomonadota; class Gammaproteobacteria; order Burkholderiales; family JAYUZG01; genus JAYUZG01. The sequence continues at coordinate 2,386 of JAYUZG010000002.1, read as the reverse complement.
CGCCATGGCAAACAGGGCAACGCCTCCGCGCAGGACTTCGCGTGACTGGCTGATGGCGAGTAGCGCGCCGGCCAACGGGGCAGTCACACAAGGACTGACGATGATCGCGGACAAGGCGCCCATTGCAAACACTCCGGCCAGCCGGCCTCCCTGCATCCGGTTACTCGTCTCAAGCAGACGCGTCTGCAAAAAACTCGGCAGCTGCAGTTCGTAGAAACCAAACATCGCCAGCGCAAGCGCAACGAAGACGGCGGCAAACGCGCCCAGCACCCATGCGTTCTGCAACGCAGACGACAACATATTTCCCGACAAACCCGCCGCGATGCCGGCGAGCGAATAAGCCATCGCCATGCCCAGAACGTAAGTGGCGGACAGCAACACCCCGCGCATCCGGGTCATGCTCGTTCCTTGACCCACGATGATGCCGGAGAGAATGGGAATCATCGGAAACACACAAGGCGTGAACGTCAGCAACAGACCCGCAACGAAAAACACGCCCAGCATTGCCAGTATGTTTCCACCGCGAATCAACGCCGCGAGGCTGCTGTCCTCGCTCAATGGGTTGCTCACGGATGACAGTCCCGCCGCATTCGCCGCGGCGATCGGTCCGACTGGCGAGGAAGGAAGCGAGCGCGGAGCTTCAACTGCGGCCGGCAGCGCGACCGTCAACAGTTTCTTGATCGGCGCGTAGCACAAGCCTTTTTCCGCACAACCTTGGTAAGTGGCCTGCACCTCCAATAGCCGCGGCGCGGCGGCGGGATGCTGTACCCTGAGCAGCACATCGACTCGGCGGTGAAACACTTCGGTCTCGCCGAAGTTCGGGTCGTTTTTCTTTTCCCCGCGCGGCACTTCCTGCGCGGTGATTTTTGATTCGCCCGGCGTGGTCAGCTCGAAGCGCATTTTGTCGCGATACAGGTAGTAGCCAGGTTGCGGAGTCAGCGAGACCACGATAGTCGCGTGATCGAGTGCATCCGCCTCTACGCGAAAGGCTTTTTCCGGGGTCAAGAATTCGTCTGCGCCCGACCACGACTCGGTCAGCCCGCGCAATTTATCCAGCACGCTGGATTCGCTCTTCGCGAGCAACGGGCGCTCTGCAATTCGCGGCTGCGATGACTTCGACCCATCGGTTATCTGAGCGGGCGCGATCACCGGCGTAAAACTTGCCGCAGCGACGGCCACACAGATCACACTGCAACGCCACCGCCAAGGTCGGCGTAGCGCAACGCCTACGACGCTACTCGCGCTGGAAAATATTCGGGAGATCATGGTTAACGCTCCAAACTGACTGACTGCGCCACGGCCGACGCCTGTTGATGCGCCGCATGCAGGCCGGCGGCAACGACAGGATAGGTCAACTTCACCCTTAGCTCCGACTTCAGACGCTTATTTTCCAGACGCCTCGATTCCCGTGCAAACGACAGGAAACTTTCCGGCAGACGGATCTGCGCCTCTTCCCAGGTCACCCGCGGCGGATGCGGCAAATCAAATTGATCGGCGACCAGATCAAAGTAATCACCCATTTTCATGGACGAGTCGTCCACCGCATGATAGGCACGGCCGGCGCGTCCACGCAGCAACGCCGCGAGCGCGATGCGCGCCAAGTCATCCGCGTGAATATGATTGGTATAGGAATCACGCGAAGCTTCAACCACCGGCAGGCCGGCGCGCAGCCGCGCCAGCGGCAAACGATCCGAGGCGTAAATTCCCGGCACGCGCAGGATGACCACATTCACCCCGCAGCTTGCCCCCCACTGCCGCAACTGAATTTCGGCATCGAGGCGGCGGCGCCCGCGCGCGCTGAGCGGGCGCGGAGTGCGCGTCTCGTTCACCCACGCGCCGGCACAATCTCCGTAGACGCCGCTGGTACTTATGTAGACAAATCGCTGTGGTAGACTGCCGCCCCTTGTCAGGGCGCGAATCAAATTGGCGGTACGAGTATCACGTTCACCTTCGGCTGGCGGGGGTGCGAAATGAACCACGTCCTGAGCCAGTCCGGACAAACGATCAAGCGTGTTGGGAGAATCCAGGTCGCCTTGTACAAACAATATTCCGTGCGCGCGCAATTGGGCAAGCCGATGCGCAGTCCGCGACAGACCAAAAATACGGAAGCGCCCGCGCACGGCCGCTGCCATACGCAAAGCGACATCGCCGCATCCAATCATCAATAATCTACGCATCTGCGGATTTTACGGCTTTTGATGCAATAGGCTGAACACGCTGCCGCTGCCATATCCATGTCTTTTAGCGTCACAGTCCGTCCCAGTAACCATCAATTCGTCATCGATCCTGGCGACACCGTCCTGGCCGGCGCCCTGCGGGCCGGAATGGTGCTCGCCTACGGTTGCCGCAGCGGGGCCTGCGGTGCTTGTAAGGGGAAAATTCTGCA
>JAYUZG010000001.1:0-10506 GCA_043751985.1 Betaproteobacteria bacterium | reverse complement strand
ATCCACCCAAAATGAAGGAACCCAAACCTGAAAACCAATCGACGATTGCTCACTAAATTCATTCACTCTGGTGTCGCAATGTCATTGACACGCTCCGCTTGGACGATCGCGTGAAGCTGCGTGGCGTCTTTAGGTTCCTGCGAAACCACTCATACAGTTTATCGTACCGATCCTTCTCGTGTTCCAAGAGGACGCCACGATGTTCGAGATCGGACAGCGCTTGAAAAAGACCTTGCCGACGGCCGGACGCTTGGTCGTTTTGGTGGATCACAAACCGGATATACACGATTTGCGCTCTAGCCCAGTAAATGTTTCACCAGCATCGCCCACCCGACCGCCAGCGTGAGGAGGACCAAAATCACTCTCTTTCCGTGCTTCTCCACTGAGAGCTGCAACGCGGTATACACACCCGCCACCAACGACGCGCCTCCGTAAAGCGCCCAGTCGCTGGGGGTCATCGCATAAGCTTTCACCCACGCGATGACCACCACGAAGCCGAGCAGGACGGCGGCGCCATAGAAACCTTCCTTGATCGATTTCAAGTTCGGTCTGGGCACCGGTGATTTCAGAATTTGCATGCTTCAATCCACCTCTCGGACAGTCAGGCAATCAATTGCAACTTGGTCACACCATCATAGATGAGCTTCACGCCGGTCGCGAACAGGAAGACATTGGCGAGACGATAAACCGCCTCGTTGGAAAACCGCTGATTGAGCTTCACGCCAATGTAAATGCCGAGGGGAGCCAGCGGCAGCAAGACGAGCGACGTGGTGACGTTGGTCACGACAAGTTGACCGAGAAAGTAATACGGGACAAGTTTCACGTAATTGACTACCAGAAAAAACACCACGGTGGTGCCGACAAAAACCTGCCGCTCCAACCTTTGCGGCAGCAGATACGCCAGCAGCGGCGGCCCACCCAAATGACAGATGAAACTGGTGAAGCCGGCGAGCGCGGACCACAGCAGGCCCTTGGGCACAGATGCGGCCACTGCCACTTCGCGCCGCGCCAACCCGCTCCAGTTGAGCAATGGAAAACCGACTCCGATCACGCCCACCAGCAGCAACAGCCAGTTCACGTTGAGCAGCCCGAAGCACAAGGTTCCGAGCACAATGCCCATCAGCGCACCGGGCAGAATGATGCGCAGATTGCGCCAATCGAGCTGGCCGGCGAAATAACGCAGCCCGATAACATCCATCGCGCACAAGATCGGCAGCATGATCGCGGCGGCCACGTCCGGCGCGATGGCGAGCGCCATCAAGGGCACCGACAAGCCGCCGAGCGCACCGCCGAAACCCGACTTGGAAATGCCGGTCATCAGAATCGCCGGCACCGCGAGAACATAGAACAACGGATCGGCGATCACGAACTCGGCGCTTTGATGAACTCACCTTCTTTCATGATGGCAGTGAGTCGAGTTGCGTCCTGGAGAATACTCACGTCGGCGAGCGGATCGCCGTTCACCAGCAGAAGATCCGCGATATAGCCGGGAAGGATCTGGCCCAGTTCATCGGACATCATCATGATCTCGCCGCCGAATTTGGTGGCGGCAAGAATCGCGTCCATCGGCGAGAAATCCAGCAAGTTGACGAAGTGCGCAATGTCGCGCGCGTTGCGTCCGTTGCGATTCCACGCGAAGCCGTAATCGCCGCCCGGCAACACACGCACGCCGCGTCGATGTAACGCCTTCATGTTGTCGATGCCACGGCGATACTCGTCGCCCAGCCCGCGCCGCTCCGCCATTGCGGTGGTGATGCCCCATTCGGCTGCCTCGTACAAGGTGGCGTGCGTGTGACCGAGAGTCGGCGCGACGAAAATTTGCTCTCGGTGTGCCTCCAGTAAGTCGCAGGTCTTATCGTCAATCAAGTTGGCGTGATAGATGATGCTCACGCCATGTTTCACGCACAAACGGACTGACTCCGAGTTGCGCGCATGCGCCGCGACGCGCAAGCCATGCGCGTGTGCAACCTCGCACACGGCCGCCACTTCGGCTTCACTCATCACCGTCGCGTTCGACGGCGATGCCAGTGTGCCCGCATCGCCGGAGATATTAATTTTCAGCGTATCCACGCCTTCGCGCACCATGGTGCGCGAGTAGCGGCGGAATTCATCCGCGCCATCGAGAATCACCGCAAAATTCTGCCGGAACATATGCAGCAGACGCACGTCGCCGAGCCCCGCGCTCACCGTCATTTCCGGAGTCGCCGCCAGGGTGCGCGGCCCTGGCAGCGCACCGGTTCGAATCGCATCGCGCAGCACCACGTCGAGTCGCGGCTTGGCCGATGCCGCGCTCATGCAACTGGTAAACCCGGCGTCGAGCACAGTACGTGCATTGCGTGCCGTCAACAACATATGTTCTTCTGGCGGAACGAAACCCATCTCAACCGAATTCGGCCGGTCGAGAAAAGTAAGATGCGAGTGCGATTCGATGAGACCCGGCATCAGCGTCGCACCGGCGGCGTCGATCTCCGTTACGCCCTCCATTTGCAACGGCGCGGGCGACACGTCTTTAATGCGCGCACCCTCGATCAACACCGCACCCGCGAAGGGCGCCGCACCGGTGCCGTCAAGAATGCGGCAATTGGAAATCAGAGTTCGTCGCATGGGCGCGGAAAAAAACCGGCCCGCGAGCGCGGGCCAAGTGAAGGTTTTACCGAAATGAGTTACGCGGTTTGCCGTTGAATCTTTTGCCCGGTCTGCGGCGCCTTGTGGAACACGCCGTCTTTCATGATCGCGAGCAGATTGTTCGCGTCTTGCAGAATCTTCACATTGGCGAGCGGATTGCCGTCGACCAACAGCAAATCGGCGAGATATCCCGCCTTGATCTGCCCCAGCTCGCTACCCATCATCATGATCTCGCCGCCTAACTTGGTCGCGGAAAGGATCGCGTCCATCGGCGAGAAACCCAGCAGATTGACGAAATGTTCGATGTCACGCGCATTGGTGCCGTTCGGATTCCAGGCGAAGCCGTAATCGCCGCCCGGCAAGATACGCACGCCGCGCTTCTTCAGATCTTTCATATTTTTAATCGCGATGTCGAGCTCACGCCGCAAGCCCATGCTCTCGGCGACTTGCACCGTAATGCCCCATTTGGCCGCCTCATTGAGCGTGCTGTAAGTGATGCCGATAGTAGGCGATACGAAAATACGATCCTTCGCGGCTTCCAGCGCCGCACACGCCTCATCGTCCACCAGCGTCGCGTGATAAATCACTTCTACGCCGTGCTTCAAGCACAGCTTCACCGACTGCGCACTGCGCGCATGCGCCGCGACGCGCTTGCCGTGCATCTGCGCCACTTCGCACACCGCGGCGATTTCAGATTCGGTCATCACGGTGTGGTGTGCCCGTGCATGCGGCACGAACTCGTCACCGGACGGATTGATTTTCAGTGTGTCCACGCCTTCGCGCACCATCTCGCGCGCGACCTTGCGAAATTCGTCCGGCCCATCGCACACGATGGCAAAAGTCTCACGATGCATATGCATCAGCCGCACATCACCCAGACCCGCGGTAGTGGCGAGCTCGGGGCTTGCCGCGCGCGTGCGCGGCCCAGGCAGATCACCGGCGTTGATGAAATTGCGCAGCACCACATCGAGACGCGCTTTCGCCGAGGCGGCGCTGTTACATGCGGTGAAGCCTTGGTCGATGAACTTTTTCGCGTTCTTCGCGGTGCGCAGCATATGCTCTTCGGGTGGCACGAAGCCCAACGATTCAAGATCCGCGGTATCCAGGAAAGTCAGATGCGAATGCGACTCCACCAGGCCCGGCATGAGAGTCGCGCCGCCACCGTCGATTATCTCGGCGCCTTCACCGGCAACACTGACCCCGACCGCCTTGATCCGATTGCCGTCGATCAGCACCTGCCCGGCAAACGGCGCCGCGCCACTGCAATCGAGGATGTTGATGTTCTTGAAAAGTAACTTAGCCATTGACTCCTCCTCTAACCTTGAGCGAGGTTCACTCCGCTGGACAATTCAAAAAACTGGAGTTTCCTCTGATTGAACGTAAACATCGCCGCACTATCGACCCGGATATCCATTCGCGCCGGCACCGTCGCTTTGAGTCTGTGCTCGGCAACTTTCAGTGTAACGACTTTTTCCACGCCGTGGTTCTCCACCGCATAAACTCGAGCTTCAACCCCGGCGCCATTGGCCAGCAGCACATCTTCCGAGCGAACGCCGACAGTAACCGGTCCGTTGTGCCCGGCGAGTCGCGCCTGGGTCTCGGCGTCCAGAGCAAGGTCGAAGCCGCCGCCATTCATACACAACATACCGTCGCGCAACGTCGCCTGCATGAGATTCATCGCGGGCGAACCGACAAATGACGCGACAAAGGTATCGCGCGGGCGATGGTAAATCTCATGCGGCGTACCGACCTGAATGATGCGGCCGTTATTCAGCACTCCGACTTTGTCGCCCATGCTCATCGCCTCGACCTGATCGTGCGTGACGTAGAGAAAAGTTGCGCCCAGCTTCATTTGCAGATCCTTCAGTTCAGACCGCAACACCTCGCGCAATTTGGCATCGAGATTGGACAGCGGTTCGTCCATCAGAAATACGCGCGGTTCGCGCACGATGGCGCGACCGATCGACACGCGTTGCATCTCGCCCCCCGATAGGCGATCGGTCTTGCGCTCCAGCAAGTGTTCGATGCGCAGCGTGCGTGCCGCGCGATTGACTCGCTGCTGAATTTCTTCGGCCGCTATCCGGCGCACTTTCGAACGCAAGGGAAATTCCAGATTCTGCCGGACGGTGTAATGCGGATACAGCGAGTAATACTGGAACACCAGCGCCACGTCGCGCTCGGCAGCGCTCCACGCGCCCACGTCGTGATCGCCGATGCGGATCGCCCCCTCATCCGCGTGCTCCAAGCCGGCAATCAAGCGCAAAGTGGTGGTCTTACCGGCACCGGTAGGTCCAAGCAACACAAAGAATTCGCCGTCCGCAATATCCAGGCTGAGATCGTCCAGCGCGAGGTGGCGGCGAAAGCGTTTGGTGATATGGTTTAGCGCAACGCGTGCCATGGTCACAGCGCAATATTGAGCGATTCCCCGCTCTGCGTGCTGAAGAAATGCGTCTGCGCTTCGTCAAAGCGCGCCCACACCCGATCGCCGGCTTTTTCGACGTAACCGCTGGCGGTGCGCGCGCGCACCAGTTGATTTCCAAACTTCAGGTCGACCACATCGTAAGGGCCCAGCGGCTCGATGATGTGCGCCTCCACCGGGACGTATCCCGTGTTCTGCTGCCGCGACACCAGCACGGCTTCGGGCCGGATTCCGATCGACAGTCCGTCTGCTTGCGGTTTCTTCTCCGCGATCTGCCGGAACAACGCCGATGAAAATGGCAATCGGGCGTCGTCCTCTCCCAGGATCACCGTGCTACTCCCTTCCCCGCTGTGTACCACGGCGTTCACAACGTTCATGATCGGACTGCCGATAAATTGTGCGACAAACAGATTGGCCGGACGCTGATACACCTCGGAGGGCGTGCCGACCTGCTGCAACACGCCGTCGTGCATGATGGCGATGCGGTCTGCCATCGACATCGCCTCCACTTGATCGTGCGTGACGTACACCGTGGTGGTCTCGTTTTCCAAATGGATATGCTTGAGCTCGGCACGCATTTCTTCGCGTAGCTTGGCGTCGAGCGCGCCGATCGGCTCGTCCATCAACATCGCCTTCGGTCGCCGCACCAGTGCACGGCCGATCGCGACGCGCTGCATGTCCCCGCCGGACAACGCGGATGGTTTCTTGGCCAGTAACGACTCGATACGTAAAACCTTGGCGACGTGGTGCACGCGCTCCGCGATAACTTGTTCGCTCTGCGCCGTGGCCTTGAGAGGGAAGGCGATGTTCTCGAAGACGCTGAGATGCGGATACAGCGCGAATAACTGAAACACGAAAGCGATATCGCGGTCAGCCGGCTGCATCGTCTGCACCGGCTTGCCGTCGATGCGAATCTCGCCGCTGTCGATACTCTCCAGCCCGGCAATCGCGCGCAGCGTGGTGGTCTTGCCGCAACCCGACGGTCCGAGCAGCACGACGAACTCGCGATGCTTGATCTCGAGATTCAGTTTGCGAATGATGTAATTCGCACCAAAATACTTCTCGATATTGATGAGTTGGATATCCGCCATGTTGCCGAGCGCCGTCAGTCGTCGTGATCCAGCGGTTTGATTTTCGAGAACACCGAAAATCCAATCAGTCCTGCCAGCGTGACGGTCACGCCGTAGCGATGCAAAAATTCGCTCCACGGCTGGCAAAGCGCAACAATTCCAAAAATCATCACGCCCTGGCACAGCGGTTCGAGAACGCGCGCACTTAACTCTCTGAATTTCACCCGCACATCCTCATTTCCGTATCGCGCCGAAAGTCACCCCGCGCAGAAGATGTTTGCGCAGCAAGAAAGTGAATACCGCCACCGGGATTAGAAACAGCAAGGTTCCCGCGGCAATGACCGTCCAGTCGGTGATGCCGGAGCCAAGTTGCGCCGGGATGTAAGGCGGTGCGGTCTGCGCGCGCCGATTGGTCATCATCAGCGCGAAGGCATATTCGTTCCACGCCGTGATAAAACAGAACACTGCGGTGGCGGCAATACCGGTGGCCGCTTGCGGCAATACGATCTTGAAAAAGGCTTCCAAGCGGGTATAGCCATCGACTAAGGCTGCCTCTTCGTATTCCAGTGGAATTTCGTCGATAAAGCCCTTCATCAACCACACCGAGAACGACAAGTTGAACGCGGTATAGAGAATGGTCAATCCCGCATGCGAGTCCACCAGGCCCACGGCGCGATACATCAGAAACATCGGGATCGCCACCACCACCGGCGGCAGCATGCGAGTCGATAAAATAAAAAACAACCAATCCTGCTCGCCGGGCATCTTGAAGCGCGAAAATCCGTAAGCGGTCAGCGTTCCCATGGCAACCGCGAGGAAGGTACTGCTGACGGCGATGATCAGGCTGTTCAGAAAGCGGCTGAGATAACCCGAAGGCTCCAGATTCCCGTCGCTGTCCTTGATGATGCGTTCGCCGGAGTCGTAAATTTTCTGCTCGAACCACGGCGCCTTGTTATACACCTCGCGATCTACTTCCCCGGAAAGCTGCACGCGTTTAGTGAACAGCTTGACGAAAGACGTGCTCTCCGGCACGAAGAACACGGTCGGCGGAACCGTCGTCGCGAATTGGCGCGGCTTGAACGCGGTCGAGCTGATCCAGTAGATCGGCACCAGATACAGAATCGTCAACACGATCACCAGCCCGACGGCCACGCGATTCATGCCTCTGCTCCCGGACGATTGCACGGCGGCCATGGTTCAGCGCTCCTTCACCCGGTTTAGATACTTGACGTAAATATTGGTAATCGCCAGCACCATGATCAAGACGATGTACGCCAGCGCGCAGGATTTTCCGGTCTGCCACTCCTGGAAGGCAAGCTTGTACAACTTGATCGCGATCAATTCGGTGGAGTCCTGACTGCTCATGATGAACGCAATATCGAAAGTCTTGAACGCTTCCATGGTGCGGAAGATGATCGCGATCAACAGCAACGGCGTCACCAGCGGCAGCGTGATGCGCGTGAAGGTATACCAGCGGCTCGCGCGATCGATCGCCGCCGCCTCGTAAAGATGTTTGGGGATGGCCGACAACCCGGCGAGACACAGCAGCATCACAAACGGCGACCACATCCAGATATCGGTGAGCGCAATCGCATACAGCGCGACGTCGGGGTCCGACAACCAGGCAAAGTCATCCAGGCCAAATGCGTAGTTGATGATGCCCCACGAAGGGCTGTACAGCAATTGCCAGAACAAGCCGACCACCGCCATCGACATCATCATGGGTAACATCAGCAGGGTTGTGATCAGACCTTTTGCGGGAATTTCCCGATTCAGCAGCAAGGCGACGCCGAACCCCACCAGCACCTGCCCGCCCACCGACACCAGCACATATTTGGCGGTGACGGTGAAGTTCTCCCACACGTGAATGTCGCCGAGCAGATCGCGATAATTCTGCAGGCCGACGAAATTCGCCGGCACATTGGCCGACGCACGGAAATCGGTAAACGAGTATCCGAGCGAATAGATCAGCGGAAAAATATTGAACACGATCAGAAACACGATCGTGGGAATGATGAACAAGTTGCGAATGCTGATGTCGCTCAACCCGCGCCGCGCCGCGGGCGATCCGTGTTCGAGACTTGTCAGCACCCCAGTCCTCCTGTTCGCTTAGACCTGCTATGCACGGCCGGCTCTCATTGTTATGCCCAAAAGGGCCGGAACAACTTCCGGCCCTCCCCTGCTTTACTTGTAGCGATTGTATTTCTTGAACGTGGCCTCCCAATCGTCGGCCAGGCCATTCAAGGCTTCTTCAGCCGTACCCTTGCCACCGACGATAAATGGATGCGTGCGCTTGTTGATCTGATCGAGCAATTCAGCGTATTCCGGCACCGCCCAGAAATCCTTCACCATGAACATGGTTTGATAGAAGGCTTCGTTGTACGGCGTCGCCTTGCGGAATTTCTCCGACGACAGCACTTTCGCACTGCATGTGTAGCCGCCCAGGTCCGCCCATTTCTGCTGCGTCTCGTCCTTGATAAACCACTCCAGGAACTTCATCGCCTCCGCTTGTTTTTTCGAGTAAGCGACGATCGATACACCCTGACCACCCAAGGCCGCGAAGCGCTTGCCGCCGGGGCCGGCGGGATTGGCGAAGAAGCCGGTGCCCTTGGCGTGCTTGTTGGTCGCCGGGTTCGCCAGCGCCGGGAAGAACGCGAAAAAGTTCATGCTCATCGCGGCCAGCCCTTCGGTGATGGCTTGATTGTTCTCCAGGAAGAAAACTTTGCCCCAGCCGGGTGGCGTGAACTTGTACAGCTCTTTATACAACTTCAGTGCCTCGATGTTCTCCTTGGAGTTGATGATGCCGCGCACCTTGTAAGTGGCATAGTCGCCGAGCTCCCCGCCGTAGCTGAACATGATGCTCTCAATGCCCATCACCAGCGCATCGTAGGAGTTGTCGGTGTAGAGTGCGACGCCATAACGCTTTTGCGCGGGCCGGTGGAAGAATTCGGCGATGTCACGCAACTGCTTGTAGTCCTTGGGAACGTTCAAGTCATAGCCGTACTTCTTCTTGAACGCGGCTTTCTCTTTTGGATCTTCGAACCAGTCCTTACGGTAGGACCAGCCGTTGGCATCGCCTTCCAGTGGAATCGCCCAGAATTTCTTGCTCTTCGGCGGATACTCGGCGTAGCCAGCGACGGTCGCCGGTGCCATCAACTTTTCCACGTCGTGCTTCTTGAAAAAATCGGTCAAGTCCACGTAGTGGCCGGCAGTGGAACCCGCACCGAGCCACTGTGAATCCCCGACCACCATGTCGTACGCGTCACCCTTGGCGGCGAACTCGCGAAACGCCTTGGTCTGGAAATCCGGCCAGGGCGTGGTTTCCACTTTTACTTTTACGCCGCTCAGCTTTTCATAGTCCTTGACCAGCTCTTGCAAATAGTTCGCCGGATCCCACTCCGCCCACAAAATCGTGAGCTGTTCTGCCGCAAAAGCGGCACTGGTACTCAAGGCAAGCAGCGTACCCGCCACCGCCCCTAACCACTTTCTACTGTTCATCGTTCTCTCCTCGATTGGTGAATTGCCGGTTACGCCTTCTCCGGTACCGCGTGAGGCGGAAGCTCTCACGGCACCGTCGACTGCCTCGCATCATCACGACCTGAATCGAAGGCCGCGTCGTGATTCATTGGTCTAGTCGTCTTCGTCATACTCTGCACGCCCTAGCTCGCCGCTCTTGGCGCGCGCGATCGAATCGCGTTACGGCGTGCCGGCTTGCCGGCGGCGAGCTTGCTTGTTTGCTTGCCGCTCGCGTGTTTTCCCCAATCGGCCATCGCACTGGCAATCAATGCATGACAGGTCCAGATCGCCACTTCCTGCGCCTGCGTCCGGTTCAATCCCCAGATATCCTTCAGCACCACGAACGCTTCAGTCCCAAAAATCAGGCTGAGTGCTTGCGTCAAGCGCTCGGTGCCGAGTTTACTTAAACGGCCACGCAGCGGTGCGATGGCGGACGCCAGCAGCGCTTTTCGATGTCCACGCACCACCGGCACTTCATCACCCAGCGTTCCCGCGTGCAGCCGTGCCCATTGGTCGAGCGACAGACGCAACGCGGCGCGCAGCGGTGCCTCGTATTCTTCCATGCGCGGATAGGCGAAGCTCACCAGTTCGCGCGTGCGCTGCTCCGCGTCGCTCGACTCCGAGGTCCATTTCAGGATCGGCCCCAGCGCTTCGTCCACGGCGGCGTGAATCAGCGCGCTCTGCGTCGCGAAGTAACGATACGCAGTCGCCCGCGACACTTGCGCCGCCTCGGCGACATCCGTCACCGAGGGAATCTTTCCGTCCTGCATCAGACGCATGGCGGCGTCGAGCATGATCTTGCGCATGCGCACGCGCGGCCCGCGTTCGGAGGCCGCGCCCTCGCCGGCGACGATTTCCCTATCCAATAGTTTCATC